>DASPPG010000324.1:0-8898 GCA_035625625.1 Solirubrobacteraceae bacterium | reverse complement strand
ATGCGCGCTTGGTCGCCTGCCGCCTGGTGGTTCCCGAAGGGGTGACCGCGGCGCGCAGCTTGTCGAAGTCCTTGAGCATTCGTTGCTTGGTTCTCTGGGCGTCGCGCCGGAGGGCGCGAGCCGTCCGCGTCAGCTCCGTATAGGCGTCTCCCGCGCCGCGCCCCAGGTCCTTGGCGAGTAGCTGCAGAGCCTCTCCGGCATCCTCGAGGTGCTTCTCGACCTGGGCGACGCGCCGCTCGAGCTCGCGGCGGGTCGCGGCGGGACGAGACGCCGCGGCGCCGCTGGTTGACCGGGCGGCCGGCGTCCGGGTTGTGGTCTTTCTCGCAGCGGGCATGGTCTCCTCCGATCACTCTTGATATGCGCGGGAAGCTTCGCGCACGCTGCGCATATTGCCAAGTCACTCTGATCGCTTGGCGGGAACTGCACAAGTTGCAGCCTCGACGCTCGCTTTTCGGGCCTGCCCACCTGTCACCTCTCGCTGAGGTGGACGTCCCGACGCGACGCCGCGCTACGGCAACCGGATCGCGGCCGGTCGCGCATTCCCCGTGGCCGAGCTACAGCGCGACGAGCGCAGACGGCGAAGCTACCGCCGTTCGAACCCGGCTGTGTCTCGAGAACCGCGTCCGGCTCGCGCCAGGGCCCGCCGGCTCGCCGCGAAGGTCGTATCGAGGACTTCGCGATCCGAGGCTGGAACACGACGCCGCCTCGGCCGGGATGGCCGTACTCCCGCGCTCATACGTTTGTTGCCGGGGCGCCGGAGCGCACCTTGAGATCGCTGCCCGCTTTTGTTCGGCGCGGGAGCGCCCTGTTCATGTCGGCGGGACCGGATTGCCTGGATCGTTGTGGGATCGCTCACTTGAGCGGCGCAGATGAGCGGCGGCGTCCTGGAGCCGGTCGTCGCCCCAGAACAGCTCGTCCTCGATCGCGAGCGTCGGAACCCCGAACACCCCGTGCTGAAAGGCGGCCTCGGTCGCGCCCCGCAGCGCTTGCTTGATCAGCTGGTCGGTGGTGGCGGTGATAAGTCGATCACGGTCGATCCCGACCCGCTCACCGGCCTGGAGCACGTTCGCAGCAATGCGCATGTCGCGGCCGTGCCGGAATGCGCTGCGAAATGCCTGGAGGGTGAATTGGCGGCCTTTGCCGATGGTGAACGCGTACGTCGCCGCGCGCATCGCGATCAGGTAGTCGGTCGGCCACGGGTCGGGCCAGCGCATCGGCGGCAGTCCGTAGCTTTGCGCGCGGCGGTCGATCTCGGCCATGCCAGCCCGTCGCCGCTCGTGGTCTCCGAGCGACCAGGTGCTCCTGCCGGCCAGCTTGAACAGTCCCCCGAGCAGGACCGGCTGCCACCGGATCGGTTCGGGGATCAGCGTCGGGATTCGCTCCGCGGCGAGGTACGCGAACGGTGATCCAAGGTCGTAGTAGAACGTAACTTGGCGCATCAAGACGCGCTTTTTGGTTCATTACCGTGTCCCTCGATCAGCGCGAGGAGCTGATCAACGACAAGCGTCACGTGTCGGCGTCGTGTCTTGGGCTCGTTGAGGTCCCGGCCCAGCGCGGTGAGAAAGGTGGCGCTCTGTGTCAGAGGCGAATACGTGAGCGACACGCAGACGAGGACCGCGTCATCGCGATCGAACGAGCGCAGCCCACGCCTGCGCGCGACCTGTCGCAGGCTGGAGAACGCGTCGGCCATCGCCCGCGATTCGCGTCTCACTGCCAGCAGCCGCGTGCCACCGTCGAGTTGTTCGCGCTGGATGAGGTGCGCGAAGGCCGGCCGGCGCTGGAGGAAGCCCAGGTATCCGTCGACGGCAGCGGTCAGCGCCGAGCGCAGCGAACCCGCAGGGCCCTGCTCGGCCCAGGCGAGCAGCGGGGAGAATGCCTCGCGCGTGGCCGCCTCGCGCTCGGCGAACAGTCGTTCCAGGACCGCCACGTAGAGGCTCTCCTTGTTGGAGAAGAAATAGCTGGGCGTGGCCCTGGAGAGCCCCGCGTGGGCGGCGATCTCCGCGAGGCTCGCGCCCTGGAACCCCCGCTCGGCAAAGAGGTCCTCGGCCGCATCAAGGATCGCCGAGCGGGAACGCTGGGCGTCCCGCGCGGGTTGTTGGCTGATCGCTCGGTCCATCCCTCGGGCACGAGTATACTTGCTGAGCGCTTAGCAAGCTAACCGGGAGCCGGCTCAATGCGACAACTGACCTATTTCCGTCCTGGAGAGTGCTCGTGATGGCCACGGCGCGCCACGATTACGACTGGCTGGTGATCGGCTCCGGGTTCGGCGGGTCAACCAGCGCGCTGCGACTGGCGGAGAGGGGTTACCGGGTCGCGGTGTTGGAGTGCGGGCGGCGGTTCGCGGATGAGGATTTCGCGAAGACGACGTGGGAGCTCGGCCGCTATTACTGGATGCCGAAGCTGGGGCTGAAGGGCATCTTCCGGCTGACCCTGTTCAAGGACGTGTTGGTCGCGTCAGGCTGCGGGGTCGGCGGCGGCTCACTCGGATACGCGAACACGTTGTACCGCGCGCGACCGGCGTTCTACCTCGATCCGCAGATCGTGGAGCTCGCCGACTGGGAGCGCGAACTGGCGCCTCACTACGACGAGGCCGAGCGGATACTCGGCGTGACCACCTACGACCGGGACACGGCGGCGGATCTCCTGCTGAAGGAGTACGCGCACGAGAACGGGTTCGGCGACACGTATACGAAGACCCGCGTCGGCGTGTTCATGGGTGAGGAGGGACAGACGGTGCCGGATCCGTTCTTCGGCGGCGAAGGGCCGGAGCGCACCGGCTGCGTGCGGTGCGGGCAGTGCATGATCGGCTGCCGCCACGGGGCGAAGAACACGATGGTGAAGAACTACCTGTACCTCGCCGAGCGCCGTGGCGTCGAGATCCGGCCCGAGCGGACGGTGACCGACATCCGCCCGCTCGGAGCCGTCGACGGATCCGACGGCTACGCGGTCACGCACGAGCGCTCGGGCTCGTGGCTGGCCCGCGATCGCCAGCGGCTGACCGCCCGCGGCGTGGTGCTGTCGGCCGGCGCGCTGGGCACCAACAAACTGCTGTTCAGCTGCAAGCTGCGAGGGTCACTGCCCAACCTCTCTGACCGGCTCGGCTACCTGGTGCGCACCAACAGCGAGTCGATCCTCGCGGTCACCGCTCCCGCCGACGACCGGCGCGACTTCACCCGCGGTGTCGCGATCACCTCAAGCATCTACCCCGACCCGGACACCCACATCGAGCCCGTCACCTACGGCCAAGGCGCCGACTCGCAGTCGCTGCTGTATGCGCTCATGACCGAGAAGGGCGGACGAGGCAACCAGCCATTGCACCTGCTGGCGAACATGGCGCGCCACCCCATCCTGGCCGCGCGGGCGACGCGGATCCGCGGATGGTCGCGGCGGACGATGATTCTCCTTGTGATGCAGACGCTCGATAACGCGATCCGTCTCAAGGTCAAGCGCCGCTGGCCGAACGGAAACGTCGTACTGACCACCGAACAGGACCCCGACTCCCCCAATCCGGACAAGATCCCGGCCGCCTACCGCGCCGCCGACTGGATCCAGAAGAGAATCGGCGGCACACCCCAGGCAGTCGTCACGGAGGCACTGCTGGCGATCCCGAGCACCGCACACATCCTCGGCGGTGCCGTGATCGGACGCGACCCAGAAAGCGGCGTCATCGACTCCGACCATCGTGTATTCGGCTATCAGAACCTGCTCGTGTGCGACGGCTCAGCGGTCCCCGCCAACGTCGGCGTGAACCCGAGCCTGACCATCACCGCGCTGACCGAGCGGGCCATGGCCCACCTCCCCACGGCCAGCCGACCCGCATGATGACAGCGCACCGTCGCCTCAACCTCAGGACGATACAAACCACCCCCACGGTGCCGCTCACGCGCCGCGCCGCCATGCCTGGAATGGGAGATGGAGTTTTCAGACATCTTCGATGATCAATCCCTGCGCAGCACGCAAGCCGATCGACGCCGTCAACCCAACCCGGAGGTGCTCGCAGCATGAGCCTCGCGGGCGACGCGTGTAGCACAATGATCCGCGAGCTGCTCGAGTGGATCGGCTCCAGCCGGCGGCCGTACGTCGAGACGCTCGTGGCGGGGAGAACGTCGTGTCCACGACTGCCCGTGTGGGAAGAGGCCGACGACCGAGGGCTCGTCGTGCGGCATCGTGCGCCGGTACACCCCACACTTGGGGAGGTGTCGTTGAGGTGACGAGTGGCCCGATCCGTCGCGGTCACGCGGCGGCGTGGCATTGATCGTGGCGAGGAAGCGAGGGAGTGACTGTGCGACATATATCGGGCCAACTTGACGGGCGTTGCCTGTGCGGAAGTGTGAGCTACCGTGGGCGATTTAGGTCTGAGGAGCGCGCGATGAGCACACCCTGGGATGCGCGAACATACGACATGTCGAGCACGCCACAACAAGCGTGGGCGCAGGACGTGCTATCGCGACTCGACCGGATCCCGCCCGACGCGAGGATCCTGGACATCGGCTGCGGTACGGGACGAGTGACGGAGTTGCTGCTTGCGCTCGTCCCGGCCGGGCGCGTGCTGGCGATCGACGCCTCGCTCGACATGGTGAGGCTCGCCCGTGGGCGACTCGAGGACCGAGCGGACGTGTGGTGTGAGGACGTGCTCGAGCTCGAGCTTGCCGAGCCGGTCGATGTGATCGTGTCGACGGCCGCGCTGCACTGGGTGACTGACCACGAGCGCCTGTGGCAGCGGTTGGGTGCAGCGCTGCGGCCCGCAGGAATTCTCGAAGTCCAATGTGGAGGAGCTGGGAACATTGCTCGCGTCCGCGATGTCATCGAAACCGTCGCCCGGGACACCACGCCGGAACTCGTCGGCTTCTCGCCGTGGGAGTTCGCCAGCGCCGAAGACACTGAGCGACGCCTGCATCACGCAGGGTTCGGCTCGATCCATTGCTGGCTGCAAGAACGGCCGACCTACCCGCAGGACGTGAGTGCGTTTGTCCGAACGTCGATCCTCGCCGCGCACCTCGCACGCCTCCCAGAGGGACGACGTGACCAGTTCGCAGCTGCTGTGGTCGCAGGCGTGAGCCTGCCGCTGGACTACGTGCGCCTCAACGTCTCTGCGATCCGCAACCCGGCGTGACCTCGAAAACTATCTGCGCCGCCAACCCCGCTGGGTGCCGTCCGCGGCGGGATCGCCGCCACTGTGCTCGACTCCGTCCTGGGCTGCGCCGTCCACACCACCCTCCCCCGGCATCGGCGACAGCACTCCCGAGCTCACGGTCAACTACATCCGCGCGGTCGCGACCAGCGGAGAGACCTCACCGCCACAGGCACGGTCATCCACCCCGGCCGACACCGCGCAACAGCCGAGGGCAAGGTGATCGACGAACACGGCAAGCTCATCGCCGAACCCACTACCACCTGCATCATCCTCCGGTCCGGTAACTGACGGACCCTTTCTGAGCGGTCGCCCAGTGCCGCCCCCCCAAGGCCAAGCCAGGAGCCGATAGCCATGACCCTCAAGGACAAGACCCTGTTCATCTCCGGCGGCAGCAGGGGCGTCGGGCTCGCGATCGCGTTGCGCGCCGCGCGCGACGGAGCAAATATCGCGCTGATCGCGAAGACCGCCGTGCCGCACCCAAAGCTCGAAGGGACCGTGTTCACCGCGGCCGAGCAGATCGAACAGGCCGGCGGCCGAGCGCTGCCGATCGTGGGCGACATCCGCGATGAGACGCAGGTCGCGAGCGCTGTCGCCGACACCGTTAGCCGGTTCGGCGGCATCGACGTTTGCATCAACAACGCCTCCGCGATCAATCTGGCCGGCACCGAGGCACTGGAGATCAAGCGCTACGACCTCATGCAGGCGATCAACACCCGCGGCACCTTCCTGGTCAGCCGCGCATGCATCCCGCACCTCAAGCACTCCGACAACCCCCACATCCTCACCCTCTCGCCACCGATCAGTCTCGAGCCGCGGTGGCTGGCGCCACACATCGGCTACACGATCGCGAAATACGGCATGACCCTGTGCGCGCTCGGCTTCGCCGCCGAGTTCCGCCAGCACGGGATCGCCTCAAACGCGCTGTGGCCCCGAACGATAATCGCGACCGCTGCGGTGCAGAACCTCCTCGGCGGCGACGAGGCGATGGCCCGCGCGCGCAAACCCGAGCTGTATGCCGACGCCGCCTACGCGGTGATCACGCGACCGAGCCGCGAGTGCACAGCCAACAGCTACCTGTGCGAAGACGTCCTGGCCGAAGAAGGCGTAACCGACCTCGAGCAGTACGCCTACGTCGAGGGCGCCGAGCCACAAATCGACCTCTACGTCGACCACATCTAGCTTCTCGCTGAGCGCTCGATCTCCGCCTACTCGATGGCCGGCCGTTGTTCGCGCTCGGGCGCGCGTGTTCCTGAGCAGCTACCAGCTTGTGACCCGGACCAGCCTCGTCTTGCTTCGCCGGACCGCCTGGGTCGGCGCCGCTACGGCGCGGTAAAGCTCAGCCCTCGGAGTGGCGCTAATCGCGCTCTCGGCTGCCGAGGATTCGCGGCCACGCTGATCGTAGGCTTGGTAGTCGGCGGAGCGGGTTTCGGGGTTGCCTTTCTCGGCTCCCTGCGGCGCGCTCTCGGCCCAGATCCCACCCGCGGGCGCGCCGGCGTGATGTAGGCCTTCTTCATCGCCGCCTACGTCGCCCTCTTCATCCCCGCCGTGCTCGCCGGGTTCGCGGCCGGAACACGCGGTGTGGATTCGACCTTTGAGATCCTCGGATTGGCGGTCGCGGCCCTCGCGCTCGCGTCGCCGTCCAAGCGTGGCGCATGCGCCTCGGCCGGTCACCAACGCGGCCAGGGTCGCGACGGAGACGGCCTGAGCTGGATCCGCGCGGCGGCGTCCGAGCTGCGCCCGCCATCCGGAGAACGCCGGCTTCGCGATCCAGTACCGCGGCCAACCCGATGACCACCGGCCCGTGCAGACCGATCTGGCTGCTAAACCGATGACCGTTGGGCGACCGGCTATCTGCCTCCATTCGAGCAGCCACCAGGTGAGGATGACCTGGCTCGCCGGGACCTGCTCTTCTTATCCCACGGGTATTCGGGCGACGTCGGGCCGCAGACCAGCTTTGCGCGGACTGCAGGGAACCCGGCGCCTTCGCATCGGACCAACGCCAAAACGCCTCTTGTGCTCGTGGCGAATCTCAGGTAGGCGCGTTGACGGCGGGTGAGACCTGCTTCGGCTCAGCTCGGCATTCCAGCGCCTGCGGCCGGCTGGAGGTGGGAGTCAAAGAAGGCGCTTGTGCTGTTTCCGGGGGTGAGGTGACGGTCGGTGCGGGGTAGCGCGGCCGTCGTTGTCTGATCAAGCAGCGCCTTGATGGTGGGCGCTGTTCGCGGGACGTTCTGGCTGCTCGTAGCGTGGTTGGCGCTGCTTGACAGCCGCCGCCGTCCGCGCTTGTTGGCGACGAGGTCGGGGCGCTGGGAGCGCCCGAGGTCCGGGTAGGAGGGAGCGCACGCCGCGTGGCGCTTCTACGGTTCCGGCTTCTCAGGTCAGGAACCAACAGGAAGGCGGTGGCGGCGTGCGCCCCAGAAGCGTATGGAAGATGCTGCTCGGGATCGAGCGTGCGGTGGTCGAGGACGTCCGCGTCGAGCTCGGCTCGATCGTGGTGTCGGTACGACCGAAGTCGCGCGAGAAGCGTCGCTGCGGGGTGTGCGGCCGCCGCTGCCCGTGGGAGGATGCCGGCGAGGGACGCCGTCGGTGGCGGGCGTTGGATCTCGGCACGACGTTCGCGTACGTGGAGGCCAACGCGCCACGGGTGTACTGCAAGCAGCATCGCGTCGTCGTGGCCGCGGTCCCGTGGGCTAGGCACGACTCGCGGTTCACGATCCCGTTCGAGGACCAGGTGTGCTGGCTGGCGGTCCACGCGACGCGCAAGGCCGTCTCCGAGCTGATGCGAGTCACCTGGCGCACGGTCGGGAACATCTGCAGACGGGTCGCTGAGGAGGCGCTCGCCGACGGCGACCAGCTCCGGGGGCTGAAGCGAATCGGGATCGACGACTTCGCATATCGAAAGGGACATCGCTACCTGACAGTGGTCGTCGATCACGACACTGGCCGGCTAGTCTGGGCGGCGCCCGGACGTGATCGAGCGACCGTCGAGAAGTTCCTGGATCTGCTCGGCAAAGAGGGGTGCGAGCAGCTCGAGTTGATCTCCTGCGACATGGCCGAGTCGATCGCCACCGCGATCGCTGACCGGTGCCCGAACGCTGTCCGCTGCGTGGACCCGTTCCACGTGATCAAGCTCGCCACCGACGCGCTCGATGAGATCCGCCGCGAGGTGTGGAACCAGGCGCGCCGCGAAGGGCACGCCCAGGAGGCGAAGGCGATCAAGGGCAGCCGCTTCGCGCTGTGGATGAATCCCGCCAAACTCAGCGAGAAACAGCAGGCCAAGCTCGCGCACATCCAACAGACCAACAAGTCGCTGTACCGCGCCTACCTGATCGCCCAGCAGCTGCGCTTGATCTACCGCGTCAGCTACGAGCAAGCGATCCAACTGCTCGACGCGTGGCTCGCCTGGGCCCGGCGATGTCGCCTTGCGCCGTTCATCAAGCTCGCGCGCACGATCACCGAGCAGCGTCCGGGGATCGAGGCGGCCATTCAGCACGGACTGTCGAACGCCCGGACCGAGCAGGTGAATACGCAGCTACGCGTGATCGCCCGCCGCGCATATGGGTTTCACACCCCCGAAGCGCTGATCGCGCTTGGCATGCTCAGCCTCGGCGGCATCTGTCCACTACTACCGGAATGACCCCCGGAAACGGCAGAAGGTTCAGAAATGGGGAGATACGCTGTTGCGCGGCTTGACCAGATCGCGGAGATCGATGACGGGCGGTGCCCGTTTCGGCCGGTGCGTCACCACTTCGGGATCATGACCTTCG
>DASPPG010000323.1:0-14043 GCA_035625625.1 Solirubrobacteraceae bacterium | reverse complement strand
AAGGCAGCGGAAATGGAGGACTTCGCGCTGCGATGGGCGCACCAGACGTCTCGCGCCGGCACCTCGCGGGAACCCTGGCGACGCGAGGCTCACCAGGCCATTAGCGGGTGCCGCCGCGAGACGTGCCCGCGCCTAACCAGGCGCGCGACTCCGCGTTGCGGGTGGGTCGTCAGAGGCGCTGCGACTCGATCCAGCGCGCGAGCGCCGGCCCGCTTTCGACCGACGCGATGACCGCATACCGCATGTGATCGGAGGCGTGGTGACCGCCGTGCCACAGGTACTCGGAATCGACGACCGCCTGCTGGTACTTGGGCAGCTCGATCTTGACCTCGCCCTTGCGGTCGAACTCGGTCGGGCGGACGACGAGCGCGCTCGAGGGATCGTCGGTGAGCTCGAGCCACACCCGGACAACCCAGCCCTGGTTCTCGGGGTTGCCCTGGTTGTTGTTGTCCAGATGGAGGCCCCAGCGGCACTCACGCATGGTGTTGGCCGTCATGCGCAGGAGCTGGACGCGGCCGAAGCGGGCGCCGATCGACTCGACCCACTTGACGATCGACGGGCACTTCTCGGCGTTCGGGGTCCAGACGCCGTCGAGGTCGGCCTTGCCGTACTCCCAGAAGCCCTTGAGCTCGATCTCGCCGGTGGCGGAGGTGATCGGGGCGAAGAACGTGGTCGGGTCGCTCGAGTAGGTGGTGTACGTCAGGCTCTCCCACTCCGAGGCGGGAATCTCGGGCCCGTCGTACTTCTTGAGCTTCATCCAGCCGCCGGCCCGTTCCAGCATGGGCATGCGGTAGTGGGGCGTCTTGCGCTGCTCCAACGACGCCTTCCTAACACCGGTGGCTCGCAGGATCTGCTTGGTGTATTCGTTCTTGAGACTGTCTGTCAGTGCGGGCAACGGTCCTCCGGGAGGGGTCGCTTTTCTCGGACGGCCCAGGATACCCACTACTCTTACGGCAACCGTTTATGCCGAAAGAAGAGAAAGTCGAACTCGAAGGCGAGGTTGTCGAGGCGCTGCCGAACGCAATGTTCCGCGTCAAGCTCGACAACATGGATCGCGTCGTCCTCGGCCACGTGGCCGGGAAGATGCGCCGTTTTCGAATCCGCATCCTCCCCGGGGATCGCGTCCGGGTCGAGCTCTCGCCCTACGACCTCGATCGCGCCCGGATCGTCTATCGCCACCGCTGACCGGGCATAACGGCCCCCGATGCGTGAGCTCGAGCTGATCGAGGCGTTCGAGCGGGCGCTGGCGGGCACGGGCCCCCGGATAATCCGCGCGCTGGGCGACGACGCGTCCGTGGTCAGGGCCGATCGTTACGCCGTCACCTCGGTCGACGCGATGGTCGACGGTGTCCACTTCCGCTCGGAGCAGCTGTCGCCGGAGGAGATCGGGCACCGGGCGCTGGCCGCGGCGGCCTCGGATCTAGGGGCGATGGGCGCCCACCCGGGAGAGGCCTACCTGGCGCTGGCCGTCCCCTCGGCGTTCGGCTCCGACAACGCGCTCGCGCTCGTCCGGGGTGCGCACGCGCTCGCCGAGCGGATCGGCATCGTGATCGCGGGTGGCGATCTGACCAGCTCGCCGGTCCTGACCGTGTCGTTCACCGTGGTGGGGTGGGCACACGACGCGGCCGAGCTGGTCGGGCGCGACGGGGCGCGGCCGGGCGACCGGGTGGCGGTCACCGGCACCCTGGGCGGGGCGGGAGCCGGGCTGGCGCTGCTTGACGGCCGCGCCGGAGCCGGCCTGGACGCGACGACGAAGGCCGCTCTACGTGAGCGTTACGCCCGGCCGCAGCCGCGTCTGGGGCCCGGGCGCGAGCTGGCCGCGCTCGGGGCCACCGCGATGATCGACCTGTCGGACGGCCTGGCCACCGACGCCGGGCACCTGGCGCGCCGAAGCGGGGTGCGGATCGAGCTGTCGCTCGCGGCCCTGCCGCTGGCCGAGGGCGTCGGTGAGATCGCGCGCGAGCTCGGCGTCGACGCGCGAGCGCTCGCCGCCACGGCCGGCGAGGATTACGAGCTGTGCGCGTGCGTGCCGGCGCGGAACGCGAAGATGCTCGAGAAAGCGCGTGAGCCGCGGCGCCTGGGGGCGCGGCTCACGTGGATCGGCTCGGTCACCGAGGGTTCAGGGGGTGTCGTGTTCACCGACTCCGAGGGCCCGCTGCAGGGATACGAGCACTCGTTCTGAGCCTCCTGGAGCGCATGCAGCCGCTGCAGCATCGCGTCGGCAACCGCGACCGGGTCGACCTGGTACTCGCCCTTCTCGATTTGTTCTTTCAGCGTGGCGGGGTTCATGGTGATCCCTCCGAATGGACTGTACTCCAGGGATCGGCCGGCCCCGACCCGCTCTGCATCGGGTCGCGACCCCAAAATTCGCTCCCGCTGGCCTCCGAAAACTGACCGGACGGGGCCGCCCGGCCCCATGGACGCCGCCGCAGGCGGCCCATACATCAGGCCTGCCGCGCCGGGCCGAGCGGGATAACCGACTTCAGCCGGGCGAAGACGACGATCCGCTGCGAAGCGCTGTACAGCGGGTTGCACGCTGACAGCACGAGCCGCTCGTAGCCGACGTTGCGCGTGATCCACAGCGCCGTCGGGACGACGATCTTCGTGTACTGCACGGCGTAGGTGAAGAGGCCGTAGGGCATCTTCACGAGGATCTGATCCCCCGGTCCCAACGCGTTGATGTTCCGGAAGGGCGCCAGGTAGGTGGTGCGGTGGCCGGCGATCGCGACTGTCTGGCCGAGCCCCGGGAAGGCAGTGGCGGGGTAGTGGCCGGGACCCTTCTCGAGGCTGGCCGTATTGGTGCCCTGGACGATGATGTAGCTCGCGCTGATCTTGGGGATCGTGAGCTGACCGATCGCGTCGCCGGTGGCGACCTCGTGCTGCTCGCTGCGGGCCAGGAACGCGATGCGGTCCTCGAGACTCGGCAGGTCGGTCAGGGCGTGGCGCTGCGCCGCCGCGAGCGGCGCGCTCGAGTAGCTCAGGTACTGCTGGTTGATCTCCGAGCGCTTGATCAGGGCGATCACGGCCGTCACCGGCTCCTGCCAGACGAGCGTCACGCCCGCGTCGATGACGAGCAGCAGCCCCGAGATGATCAGAACCCAGGAGATGTCGCGCAGTAGCCGACCGAACGGGAGGCGCCCGATCCGCCGCGGCGTGACCGCGGGGGTGCTGAGAACCCTTGTCTTCACCGCCGCAGCGCCGAACCGGTTGCGCCGAGCGAGCCGGGCCCGGCGTAGGTGATCGGCCCCCGGGTGGTCACGGGCGCGTCGGACGGGTGCGGCTGACGCGCGATTCGCATGATCATCAGTGCCAGAGTGACCACGCACCCGAACACCACGCTCCACAGGAGCGCCGCCGTCAGCGACACGTCGCCACCCGCGAGCATGAGCACAGCATTCCACGCGCCGGTCACGGGGCCAAGACCCATCACGGCCGCGTAGTAGTACGCGGCCAGCACGCCGGGCACGAGGCCGGCCAGGAACAGCAGCACCGCCCACGGCGCGCGGAGGCGCTCCTCGGGGGCGACGATCCACATCCACAGGTGGAGCGCCGGCACGAGGAGCGCGGCGGCGAACGGGTTCTCGACCCAGATCGCGAGCGTCACCGTGCACAGGACGAGCAGGAACGCCGCGGCGGCTCCCGGCGAGGCGGCGTCACCGACGACGGCCTCGGCGCGGCGCCGGTGGGACCGGCCGTTCTCGGGGCGATCCGCGACGGGCTCGGCGGCCGGACCGGCCGCGCGCCAAGCGTGGCGGAGGACCCACCAACGCACCACGAAGGCGGCAACGATCAGACAGCCCAGCCCGATGAGGATCGCCACCGCTCGTCCCGGCAGCGTGATCGCGTCGCCGCCGACGGGACCGGGGGGCGCGGCGTCGATCGCGCCGACGGCGCGAAGCGCGACAACGGCGATCGCCGCCAGCGCGAACGGCACGCAGGCCGACAGCACCCACGGGATCCAGCGGCCGACGCGATAACCCCGCCGACGCGCCCGGGCCAGCCCATCAACCGTCGCGAGCAGAACCGGCACGATCAGCGCCAGGACCAGCAGGCGGATCGCCCATGCCGGGATCAGCTCGCCGTGCATGCGCAGGTACGAGGAGGGTCCGGGCACGTTCGGGCCCGCCTCGAGCGCGGTGACCGCCTGGAGGATGGCGCGCCCGAAGCCGGAGATCTGGGCGGCGCTCGTGGGCTCGTCGGCCGCCGGCAGGCGGGCACCGGAGGTCGAGATGAGCACGGCCGGCAGCCCGGTGTCGGCGAACGGGCGCTGCTCGGTGGCGGCGAGGGGGAAGGCCAGGTGCAGGAACTGTCCCCCCAGGCTCTCGTCGGTGGGGTTGACATCGGCCTGCTGCGAGACCGCCGCGGCGACCGTGTTGCGCAGCAGTGGCGGCGCCACCAGCTGCGAGTTGGACCAGGGCACGACGATCGGAGAGCGGACGTCGACGCCGGCCATGTCGCCCAGCACGATCACCGCGTCGATCGGGCCCGGGAGGGTGCGAGCCAGCTGCTGCGCGCCGGCGGCGCCGACCGACCCGCTCGTGGAGGTCAGCACGACCGTCCGCTGCTGGGTCTGCGCCGCCAGGTCGCGCGCCAGTTCAAGCAGCACGGCGGTTCCCGACAGCTCGGCGGGGGACGTCGACCTGCCCGCGCGTCCCGAGTCGCGGTGGGCGACCACGACGATCGTGCCCGGGGTGGTCCCGGCAAGCATGCCGGTGACGGTCTCGATCGTGCGCGGCCCGTCGACCGTCTGGGCGCTGAAGCTCGTGCGGTTGACCATGAACCCGTCCTGCTTCAGCGACTGCTGCACGTAGTCGGCGACGGCGGTGTCGGCGGTGGATCCCGGCGGCCGGTTCGGGTACTCCTGCGCCAGGGTCTGCATCGTCGCGTAGGCGCTGGACCCGTCGAACGCGTCCGGGACGAGCGTCGCGTTCAGCGGCTGTGCCTGGTTGCCAAGCGAGAACGCGACCACGATCACCGCGACGACCACGACCATCAGGCCCGTCCTGTAGATGCGAGGATCGAGCATCCGGTCTGTGAGGGTAACCCGCCGTCGGCGGTGAGATAAGTGTGGGGGTAGCCGCGGCCACTACTCTTTTGCTGCAAACAGGAAGGAACTAGTGGCAGATCGCTCGGCACGGATCTTGCTCGTGGACGACGAGCAGTCGATCCAGACGCTGCTCTCATATCCACTTCGCAAGGAGGGCTACGACGTCGTGCAGGCGACGGACGGGCGCCAGGCGCTCGACCGCTTCGACGAGCAGGCGTTCGACCTCGTGGTGCTCGACCTGATGCTGCCGAAGGTCGACGGGCTCGAGGTGTGCCGGCGCTTACGTAACCAGAGCTCAGTGCCGATCATCATCCTCACCGCCAAGTCCGAGGAGATCGACAAGGTCGTCGGGCTCGAGCTCGGGGCGGACGACTACATCACCAAGCCGTTTTCGCTGCGCGAGTTCTCGAGCCGCATCAAGGCCGCGCTGCGGCGCGCCGAGATGACCCGGCCGGTCGAGACGGCGCCTGACGAGGTGCCGCTCGAGGTCGATGAGATGCGGATCGACTTTTCCAAGCGCACGGTCAGGGTGGGAGGGCGCGAGGCGCCGCTGACGTTCGTCGAGTTCGAGATCCTGTCGGCGCTTGCCCGTGCCCCGGGACGGGTATTCACGCGCGACATGCTGCTCGCGCGCATCTGGGGCGACTCCGCCTATCGCGACCCCAGGACGATCGACGTCCACATCCGACACCTGCGCGAAAAGCTCGAGGGTGACCCCAAGGCACCCGAGTACCTGTTCACGGTGCGTGGCGTCGGATACCGGTTTCGCGACACCGAGCTCTAGGGTGCCTCCCCGGCGGATTAGCCTGTCGCTGAGCAACCGCCTGGCGCTGGTCTTCTCGGCGATCGTGTTCCTCGCCCTCGCGGCGCTGTACCTGTACGTCGCGCCGGGCCTCCAGAGCCGGCTCGTGAGCAATCAGCTCGGAGGGCTGGCCGGCGACGCCGCCGTCCACTCGAAGGCGGTCGCGGGCACCGTCGGGAGCTCGGCCCCGCTGTCGACCGTGCAGAACCGAGTCAACGCCGCCGCGCTCGCCACCGGGGACCGGGTCACGCTGCTGCTGGTCAACGAGGTGCCTAGCGGTTTCCAGTTGTCTGCGGTCGCGGACTCGAGCCGGCGCTCGGCTACGGCGGCTCTGTCGTTCGCGGTGGCCCGGCAGGCGGTGGCGTCGGCGCACATGGCGACCGGGACCGAGCAGACGCCCGCCGGAGTGGTGGCCGAGGCGGCCTATCCGGTGACGTACCGCGGACGCGTCGCCGCCGTGATCGTGTACTCCTCGCCGGTCTCCGACATCGTCCGCACGGTGGCGACGGTGCGCCACCAGATCCTGGTCGCGGGCGGGATCGCGCTGCTGGTCGCGCTGGTCGGGAGCTACCTCGTAGCCCACGCGCTGGCCCGGCGGGTCAAGCGCCTCGAGCTGGCGGCCGAGCAGGCCGCGGCCGGGGACTTCGAGCATGTGATCCCCGTCGACTCCGGCGACGAGCTCGGTCAGCTCGCGGTGGCGTTCAACCAGATGCAGCGCCAGCTGGCCCAGCTCGAATCGGCCCGCAAGAAGTTCATCGCCACGGCGTCGCACGAGTTGCGGACACCGATCTTCTCGCTGGGCGGGTTCGTCGAGCTGCTCGAGGACGAGGATCTCGATCCTGATACGCGCGCACGTTTTCTGGAGCAGGTTCGAGATCAGGTCGAGCGGCTGCGCAAGCTGTCGGTGGATCTGCTGGACCTGTCGCGGTTGGAGTCGGGGTCCTTGGAGCTCCGCCCGGAGCAGGTCGACCTCGGCGAGCTGACCCGGTCGGTGTCAGGCGAGTTCGAGCCGGTGCTGGCCCAGCACGATTCGCACCTGGAGTTGCGGCTGGCCTCGGGGCGGATCGAGGCGTTGTGCGATCCCGTTCGAGTGGCTCAGATCGTGCGCATCCTGATCGACAACGCGCTCGTGCACACGCCGCCCGGGACGCGGATCATGGTCACGGCGCGACGGAGTGACGGCCGTGTGCGTTTGGGAGTGCGGGACGACGGAGAGGGAATCGATCCGCAGGTGCTGGGGCGGATCTTCGAGCCGTTCTACACCGCCGACGACGCCCAGGGCTCGGGGCTCGGGTTGGCCATCGCCAGCGAGCTGGCCGACCACATGGCCGGGCGCCTGTCCGTCGACTCACGACCGGGCGAGACCACGTTCACGCTCGAGCTGCCGGCATGACCGCTGGGTCGGGATCACGCGAGCTCGTACTGGAGCTCGCGCTGAAGCTGCGGGACCAGGTCTTGCCGTCGCTGGGGGCTCAGGCCGGGCGAGCCGAGGTGGGCGCGGGCGCGGGCGGCGACGTGACGTTCGCGGTGGACGAGGTCGCCGAGCGTTTCTTGGAGGAGTTTGTGGCTTCCCGTGCGCCTCGCGTGGCCTTCTATTCCGAGGACCGGGGGTTGGTCGCACCGGGGGATGCTGTCGATGTGCTGGTGGTCGACCCGATCGACGGGACGCGTCCGGCGATGGCCGGGCTCGAGTCGGCGTGCGTGGCGGTGGCGCTCGCGCCGCTGGGGGACGGCTCCCCAGTTATGGGCGACGTTGAGGTCGGGTGCGTGGTCGAGATCAAGTCGGGGGATTGGTTTCTGGGGGTGCGCGGGCGTGGCGTCGACGCTTCCCGCGCGGTACGGCTGAGCTCCTGTGTGGACGTGGGGCGGATGTTCTGGGGGTTCGGGTTCCGGGGCCGCCCGGCGCGGCCGGTGGTCGAGGTGCTGGGCGAGTTGATCGACGCGTCCTCGGTGGGCGGCGGAACGTTCGAGCTGGGCTCCCAAGCGTTTGCGATGACCCGGATCGTGACCGGGCAGTTCGATGCCGTGATCGAGGTCGGGTCGCGGATGATCGACGAGGTGCCGGGGTTGCTTCTCGAATTCGAGCGGGTGGGACGGGGGCAGGTACTGAACAACTCGCCGTACGACCTGGCGGCGCCGTGGCTGATTCTGTGCCAGGCCGGTGGCGTGGCGTCGGATGGTTGGGGTTCGTCGCTTGCTGGGCGGCGGCTCCTCGGCTCCGGGCACGAGTACCAGATGTCCTCGATCTGCGCCTCGAACGGTGCGCTGCATGCGCAGCTCGTGCGGGCCGTGGATGCCGGCGTGGCACGGCTCAGGGCGGAGTTCGCTTGACGGGTGGTGTGAGCGATGGGCGATTCGGCGCGTTATGGGGTGTATGCGGGCGCCGACCGCTATCGTCCCGCCGTCGCCGCTGCACGGGATCTGAACCGATAACCATGCTCCAGCCGATCACCGTCCCCCACAAGCACCTCTCCGACTACGCGAGCATCGTGGGGCGTGCGCTGGCCGACGAGATCCGCGAGCGCGGCGATCGGCTGCAGGGCAAGCGCGTCCTGCACGTGTCGGCCACCGCGTTCGGCGGCGGCGTGTCGGAGATCCTCTACACCCTGGTGCCGCTGATGATCGACGTCGGACTCAACGCCGAGTGGCATGTGATCTACGGCCGCGAGGAGTTCTTCAACGCCACCAAGGTGATGCACAACGCGCTCCAGGGCAATCCCCAGGACCTGAACGATGAGCAGTGGGACACCTGGCGCGAGTACAACGAGATCAACGCCCGCGACCTGTCTTCCGAGTGGGACGTGGTGATCGTGCACGACCCCCAGCCGGCCGCGCTCGCATCGCTGGTTCCGGAAAAGTCGAGGCGGTGGGTCTGGCGCTGCCACATCGACCTGTCGACGCCGAACCCGGCGACGCTGGCCCGGCTGCTGCCGTACCTCGATCCGTATCCGGCCGCCATCTTCCACATGCGCAGGTACGTGCCCCCGGGGATGGACGGGCGCGCCCACATCGTGCCGCCGGCGATCGACCCGCTGGCGCCCAAGAACATGGCCTTCTCGCCGGAGGATGCCGTGTACATCTGCGAGCAGTTCGGGATCGACGTGGACCGCCCTCTGCTCTGCCAGGTCTCTCGCTTCGATCCCTGGAAGGATCCGCTGGGCGTGATCGACGCCTACCGGATGGTGAAGACCGAGGTACCCGATGTGCAGCTGGCCCTGGTCGGATCGATGGCCACCGACGATCCCGAGGGTTGGGACTATTTCAACGCCACCGTGTCCCACGCCGACGGCGACCCCGATATCCACATCTTGAACAACCTCAACAACGTCGGGGCGATCGAGGTAAACGCGTTTCAGTCGCACTGTGACGTGGTAATTCAGAAGTCCACCCGCGAAGGATTCGGGCTGACCGTGACCGAAGCGATCTGGAAGGGGCGGCCGTTGATAGGCGGTGCCGTGGGCGGCATTCCACTGCAGGTGTCCGACGGCGAGACCGGGTTCTTGGTCTCGACTGTCGAAGAGTGCGCTGCGCGCTCGCTGGAGATTCTTCGCGACCCAGGGTTAGGGAAGCGACTCGGACGCGCCGGCAAGGAGGCGGTCCGCAAGCAGTTCCTGATGCCGCGCCTGCTCCGCGACTGGCTCGAGCTTTTCGAGCAACTGGAGGTGTGAGCCGTGTCTTCCTCTGGTCCGCCGCTCGTACTTGTGTCGAATCGCGGGCCGGTCACGTTCGGTCCGGACGGAGAGATTCGCCGCGGGACCGGCGGACTGGTGACTGCGCTGATCGGGCTGGCATCACATCGCGACGTCACCTGGATCGCGTCGGCCATGACCGACGAGGACATCGCCGCCTCGGAGGAGAACCAGGGCCGTCCGTTCACCGTCACCGCGCCCGGTGGCGATGAGTACCGGGTGAAGCTGGTGGCGTCCGATCCGGACGCCTACGACCGCTTTTACAACATCACCGCAAACCCGATGCTGTGGTTCATCCAGCATTACCTGTGGGACCTTTCGAACGCGCCGGACATCCGCCGCAACGAGACCGAGGCGTTCGAGTTCGGCTACAACGCCGTCAACGAAGACCTCGCGCGGGCGGTGATGGAGGAGATCGAGGGGCTCGAGCGGCCGGTGGTGATGGTGCACGACTACCACCTCTACACGTTGCCCGGCCTGATCCGTCGGGTCCGCCCCGACGTGTTTCTTCACCACTTTGTGCACATCCCGTGGAGCCAGTCGGACTCCTGGCGAGTGCTACCGACGGTGATCCGCGAGGAGCTCTACCGCGGGATTCTGTCCAACGACATCATCGGCGTCCACACCCGCTCTTACCGACGGAACTTCCTGCAGTGCTGCGAGGACCTGATGGGGTTCGAGGTCGATCACGAGGCGGGGGTGGTGCACTGCGACGGCCGCGAGGTGTGGGTGCGGTCGTACCCGCTGCCGATCGACTCGCACGCCGTTCAAGCGGTGGCCGAACGGCCGCGGGTGCACGAGTTTGAGGAGGAGTTGCTGCAACGCCGGCGCGATCACCTGATCCTGCGGGTGGACAGGGCGGACCTGTCGAAGAACGTGCTGCGCGGGTTCAGCGCGTTCGATGTCTTCTTGGAACAGCATCCCGAGTTCCGCGAGCGGGTGACCTTCATCGCCCAGCTGATGCCGTCGCGTACCGACGTGCCCGAGTACGCCGAATACCTGGAGCGGATCGAGGCGGTCGTCGCGGTGGTCAACCATCGGCACGGCTCGCCCGACTGGATGCCGATCCAGCTGAAGCTCCGCGACGATTTGGAGGAGGCGGTGGCGGCCTACAAGCACTACGACGTGCTGATGGTCAACGCGATGTTCGACGGCATGAACCTGGTGGCCAAAGAGGGGCCGATGGTCAACGAGCGCGCCGGCGTGTCTATTTTGAGCGAGAACACGGGGGCACACGAGGAGCTCGGCGACTACGCGCTGTCCGTCAACCCGTTCGACATCCAGGAGCTCGCCGACTCGATCCATGCGGCGCTCACGATGCCGATGCAGGAGCGGGAGCGGCGGCTGTCGGGCTTGAAGTCGATCGTCACCGCACGCGACCCGGGCGACTGGATCGACGAGCAGCTGGCGGATATCCGGCGCAAGGAAGAGGTGTCGACGTAGAAGGCTTCGGCTAGCTAGTAGGTCGAGCGGAGACGTTTCGCCCGGAAGGCCGAGGCCGGGGACGTCAGGCGAGGACGCAAGATCCGACGCGTAGCGGCGCTACGCGAGGACCCGACGACAAAGCCTGGCGGGATTCGGGTCCCGCGCACCCGGCATTACGGCCGGAACGTTGACGGGAGCCCCACCAGATCGCGGCCCACGCAACCGCCGGGGCCTGCAAAACCGGCCATTTGACACGCGTTCCGGAGGCCATGGCAGGTAATGCACGCGCCACGTGCATGGGATGCCACGGCCGACGTCGGCGACATGGAATGGCAGGTTATGCATGTCGATCCGCACCCTCAGCCGCGCCGGGGGCATCGGCTCAGCGGTGGATCGTCTCGCGCTCAGCCAGTATCGCCACGTACTCCCTGATCCGGCGCGCCCGCGTCTCGGGACGCTTCGCGTCGGCGATGCGGTAGAGGAAGCTGTAGCGGTGGCTGCTGCCCAGGCCGGCGAAGAAGTGTTTCGCGGCGGGGTTCTCGTCCAGGGCGCGCTGGAAGTCGTCGGGGACGGTGGCGGTGCGCGGCGAGACGTAGGCGGCCTCCCAGCGACCGTCCCGCCTGGCCGCCTCGACCTTGGCGAGACCGGCCGGCGTCATCCTGCCCTGCTCGATCAGCGCGATCGCCTTACGGCGGTTGATCTGTGACCACTTGCTGCGGGGACCGCGGGGAGTGAAGCGCTGGAGCCAAAACGACTCGTCGTGCGGCGCCTTCTGGGCATCGATCCAGCCGTAGCGGAGCGCCTCCTCCACCGCTTCGGCGTAGGTCACCGTCGTGGCCGGCGACCCCTTCCGGGCCAGCTTGAGCCACACGCCGCTCGACGAGAAGTGCTGGGCGCCGAGCCAGCGCTCCCAGGCGCCTCGATCCTCGAACTCGACGATCAGCCGCTGTTCTCGATCTGCGCGAACTCCGGACACCAGGACGATTGTGCCGCTATAGTCGACCGCCGCCTCCAGGAGGCACTCTCGCCATGGCCAAACAACCCCCTCTGTACGACCTGACGCTGCTGCTCTCGCCGAGTGCTCCCGAGGAGCAGCGGGCGAAGATCCTCGCCGACGTCGAGTCGGCGATCACCGGAGCGCAGGGTTCGATCGAGCGGCGGGATGACTGGGGTCAGCGCCCGCTTGCCTACCGGATCCACCACCAGCCCGAGGCCGAGTACCACCTGCTTCAGTTCACCGCACCGCCGACCCTGATCGAGACGCTCTCGCACGATCTGAGGATCACCGACGGCGTGGTCCGCTTCCGGGTGATCAAGAACCTTCCCGGAACGCCGGCGGCGCCCGATTCGCCGCCGCCCGTCGTGGCCACTGCCGCGGCGCCCGCGAGCGGGGCCGAGTCGGTCGACGTGGACGAGTCGTAGTCTCGACACGGGCACCAGCCCGCCGATCCGCCCGCAAGTCCCTTCGCCAGGCGCGATCCACCCGCTTTGCCACGCGTTTGCAACGCCCTGATACAGCCCGGCAAGCGACCTGCAACTTGTCTGTCCATTTTCCGGACAGCGCGGGGTTTGCCGCCTGAGGCGCGCCTAGACTCGGCCGACAGGCTTTCAAAGTGCTCTGGAAAGGAGCTTCGATGAACATCAACCGAGTCGTGCTGACCGGGAACCTGACCAAGGATCCCGACATGCGTTCGAATCCCAGCACGGGACTGTCGATCTGCAAGCTCAGGCTCGCCGTCAACACGCGCCGCAAGAACAACGACAGCGGCAACTGGGAGGACAAGGCCAACTACTTCGACGTCACGGTGTTTGGCCGCCAGGCCGAGAGCTGCGGACAGTACCTCAAGAAGGGACGTCCGGTGGCGATCGACGGCCGCCTCGATTGGCGCGAATACGAGGTGGAGGGACAGAAGCGCCAGTCCGTCGATATCATCGCTGAGAACGTGCAGTTCCTCGGTGGTCGTGAGGACACTGGCAACGGGAACGGGAACGGCTACTCCAGCGGCATGCGGACGCCGGAGAGCGACATCCCGGCCGACACCAGCGACTTCGAAACGACCCCCGTGGCTGCCGGAGTGTCGGACGACGACATCCCATTCTGAGGAAACGACTGAGCTGAGAGCAACCGAGCAGGTGATCGACCGTGGCAAAGCAGCGTAGAAGGCCGGTTCGTCGGCGCGACAGGAAGGGAGCACAGACCTCCTCGCGCCGTAAGCCGTGCCCCTACTGCCGGGACAAGATCGACCAGGTCGATTACAAGAACATCTCGATGCTGCGCCGGTTCATCTCCGAGCGGGGCAAGATCCGCTCGCGCCGGATCACCGGCGCCTGCCGGCGCCACCAGAGCCAGGTTGCCCGAGCGGTCAAGCGGGCACGTGAGCTCGCGCTGCTGCCGTACGTCGCCGACACCCCTGGCGGCAGCGGAGGACGCGGCGATCGCGACCGCGACCGCGACCGCGACCGCGACCGCTAGGGCCCCAGGGAGACGACGTGCCCCAGGCGATCCTCCTCCAGGATGTGGAATCCCTCGGTGAGAAGGGCACGGTCGTCGACGTATCGCCGGGGTACCTGCGCAACTACCTGCTGCCACGCAAGCTGGCCGAGCCGGCCACCACCTCGTCGATCCAGGCTGCCGCCCGGCGCCAGGAGGATGCCGAGCGGGCTCAGCGCGAAGCGGAGGATCGGGCTCGGGAGAACGCAGCCCTGCTCGGGCGGACCGTGCTGACGATCCCGCAGCAGGCGGGCGACGACGGCCGTCTGTTCGGGTCGGTTACCACGCAGGACATCGCCGACGCGATCCGCGACGCCCGCGGGATCAAGATCGACCGGCGCAAGGTCTACCTCGAGGAACCGATCCGCCACACCGGGACCTACATGGTCGTGGTCGAGGTCACCGATGACGTGACCGCGGCGGTGAAGACGATGGTGGTGGCGGCCAACTAGTGTCCTGTTTGTTTAATTAGTTTGCAGTTAGGGTTTGGGGTAGGCATGCCTACTCCTACTGCTGTTGCAATCGAGCTCTCTGAGGATGAGCGCGCCCGCCTGGAGGCGTGGTCGCGTCGGCGCACGACCGCGCGGGC
>DASPPG010000322.1:0-9773 GCA_035625625.1 Solirubrobacteraceae bacterium | reverse complement strand
CGAGGGCGGGCGCTATGGGTCAGTTGAGCCGCGTCGGCTAAGGTGCTCGACCCGTCTGACCGTGCCGTTCGGCGCGCCGAAGCTGGAGAGGGTTCCGTAGCCGGCCAGTCCTCCGAGTCCGCCGGTCGACGCCGTCCATGGCGTCTAACGCCGCCGGCATATCTCCCGGTCCCCGGGTGCGCGGCACTCGCGCCCGATGCGGCGATGAGCGATCCGCGCACAACCAACGGAGCAAGCGACGAACGGCGTGCGACGCCGCGTCGAGCAACTCTCATCAGCAGCCCCCTTACAAATCGTTCGGCCCGATGTGTAAGCGCGCGAAGCCCCCGGTCATACGTCGAGCGGGACAGTGCCGGGGGTTTTTCGTTGCGGCGCGGAACGATCCGGAGTGATTCACGGCCCGCGCGGCCACGGGGTCCGTCCTGACTCGCGACAGCAGGCCTGCCGATCGGGGGGGTGAAATCAGCCGGGACCAGGCTCCTGATTGACATGCGGGCCTGCGGCGCCAACCTGAGTCAGTCCCGGAGGTCGGAGATGGACGCGCCCGCGACGGGCGAGGGCGGTGTCGCGGGTTTTCAGGCGGCCGCGTGGGAGTACCTCGATGCGCTCGCGCGCTACGAGAACGCGAACACGCGCAATGCGTTCGCGTCTCCGGTCGCCAAGCACCTATTGCCGTTCTTTGCGTACGAGGACCGTGAGCAAACGCGGCCGCGGCGCCTCGATGCGATCACCGGCCGGCTCGTGACCGAATTCACGGTCGCCAAGCGAGCCGAACGTGAGATCCTGCACGAACTGCCTCGCGGTCCTGGCCGAGCTCGAGCCGGATGTGCTCGCCAGCCCGGACGTGCTCGCCCGGCAGCTCGATCCGACCGAGTGGGACGTGCTGCAACGTTACGGCCAGCGAGCCGGGCGGCGTCCGCTCGCCGAATCCGGCGGCGAGCGGACGCATCTCGCTCAGCTCACGCGGTCTGTGCAACAACGAGATAAACCGTTGTCTTGCTCGGCTGCGCGACATCATCGCGCTCGCGAACGACGCCCACAACCTCGCCCTCAGGGACCCGACGTTCAAGCGGTCGTTGCCGCGCCGCGATCCTTCACGTGCGTGGCTGCGACCATCAGTTTCAGGCGCTGCTCGACGCGGCAAGCGAGCTGGACGCGCCCCCGACCGGCGACCGCTACGCCAACCACGGGCGACTGTCCGCCGTGGTCGTGCTCGGCCTCGCCGGCCCGCGCGTGTCCGAGCTGTGCTCCGCCCGCTGGCGGGACTTCCACTCCTCGGAGGCGACCCTGCACATTCCGGCTAGCAAGACCGCCGCCGGCGAACGCGACGTCGAACTGCACCAGTTTGTGCTGCGCGTCCTGACCGACCGGCGCGACCGGCTCGATCCCCGCCCTGGAGAGTTCATCTGGGCGACTGCCGCTGGCACGCGCCGCGACCGCAACAACGTCCGCAACCGCTTGCTCGCTCCGGTCATCGCTCGAGCCGACGAGCTCCTGAGCGAACGCGGCCGGCGGCCCCTTCCCCGGCCCGGCTCGGCGTCGGCGGAGCAGGTCGACCGGGCTCCCCCGCGTGTCACGCCGCACACGTTCCGGCGCACCTACCTCACCTACCTCGCCTGGGCCGGGCGCCACCAGCGGTTCGCCATGGGGCAGGCCGGCCACAAGGACGCCAAGCTGACGCTCGAGGTCTATCAGCAACCGCTGCCGTCGAAGTTCGACGAGCGCGTCGCCGAGTGGCTGCGCTGAGCCGAGATGCTTCGGCTGGACCGAGTAACGCGCGGACACTCGCCGCCTCAGCGCCAGGAGCAGTGGACGGTGTCCAAACGGTTACGCCGCGACGCGCTCGCTCACCGACGCGTTGGCGAGGAGCTGACTCACGCAGGCGCCGACTTCCTCGAATGCGCGCATCCGCCCGCGAAGCGACGGGATGTAGGCCGTGAAGTGGCGGATGCCTTCGGTCACCACCCCGAACAGCGAGACGCTGAGCTGGAGGCGTCCCTCGATGTCGATCGGGTGGTGGTCAGCAGTCATGCTGACGCTGCCCACGACGGCCGCGCCGTAGCGGAACTGGTTGACGCGTCCGCGGTTGTAAAGGCTGGTCAGCAGCTGTGAGCCTGAGCTCGCGATCCGCGGCTCCTCGAGATGGCCACGGATCACGAGGTCGGCGTCGTCGGCGTACGGCTGGTCAAACCCAGTGGAGGAGATTCGCGTTCGAGTCGCGTCAGGACCGGTCACACCCTCGGACGACTGTCGAGCCGGCGCGGGACCGTACGGCATACGGACCACGCCGGCGTCCATGAGCGCGAGCATCTGGCGGGAGCG
Source organism: Solirubrobacteraceae bacterium (assembly GCA_035625625.1). Lineage (GTDB taxonomy): Bacteria > Actinomycetota > Thermoleophilia > Solirubrobacterales > Solirubrobacteraceae > Palsa-465. The sequence continues at coordinate 7,451 of DASPPG010000322.1, read as the reverse complement.
CAACGCCGGCGGGCCGGCGACCAATCGGTTACTCCGACTACAGATGACCGCATTGAAGTCCACGTAGGAATCAAGCGTGAGACCGCCGAGCTCGACCACCGATCGAATCGTGTCGCGAAAGATCCTGAATACCCAGGCGGCCGACTTGACCGGGCTCCGGCCGCCCGGAATCTCGGCCTCGCGAAGGTCGTCGGTCAGCGACTGGTAGACGAACCGCTCGTAGTCATCGCTTGAGTGGTAGGTCGGTTGGTCCCCGAAGAACAGCGCCTCGGCATCGAAGCTGCCAAAGCGGGAAGCGAGCCGCGCCAGCTCGTCTTTGAACTCGTCCTCGAGCCACGCTGCACGCAGCCGCTCACGCACCGCGCCGCCGGCGGCGCGGGAGCCGGCCACCTGGAAGGCCATCTGCGAGTAGTAGCGCGCGTGCATCTCCGCGAACAGGAGAGGGAGCAATTCTCTGCGTACGTCGACCTGCCGCCTCCGGCCGTCCGACCGACCGGTCAATGCGCCGACCGCCTCTGGGGTGCAGATGAGCGGCTCGTACACCGTGACCCGCTCCGACCCGCTGACGGGCTTGGCGGTGAACGGCAGACCGCTCCGGTTGTACAGCTGGAGCTTCGGCTCCCGGCCGCTAGGCCGATAGCGCAATCCGCCGCCGTCGGCCACGAACTCGCCTCCCCGGCCAATGGTCAGCGCCGTCACTACGTCAACCGCCACCAGCCCCATCCCTGACACGGCGACCTTCGTGCCGGCCGGAATCTGATCCACGTATGACGTAACCGGGTAGGGTCGGATCGCGCGTGGGTCACCCACGTCCTGGTTCGGCGTGTGACCAGTGGTCACTATCACGTGGTCCACAACGACCGCACTGCCGTCGGCCAGGCGCACCTCCTCACGTCCGCTGCGTCCGGCCACCAAATCGACGGCCGACGTTTGGTGGTGCACGACGTGCAGATTCGGTGGCGCGTTCGCCAGGAGGGCGCGATAGAACCATTGGAGGTACTCGCCCATCAGGCGGCGAGGCAGGAAGTGATGGGGCTCGATCGGCTCGCCCGCCGGATCTACCGCACACCGGTCGCCGACCCACCGATAGCCCCTCGCCACCACCCAGTCGTACAGGCTGACCCCGTAGGAGGGCTGATACGACTCCGTCTCGAACGGGTACAGGGTGAGCTGCCCGCAGGGGTTGTTCAGAAGCAAGTAGTCCGGCTGGGTTATGTCGTAGACGCCTGAGCCCGGCGTTCCGGGCTCGACCACGTGAACCGCGACATCAATGCCTCGTGGCAGGTCCTGACGGGCGAGTGTCACCACCCGCTCAAGCGCGCACAGCCCCCACGGCCCCACACCGATAATGGCAATACGTAGCACGACGACTCTCTGCCGAGCTCCCTGAACTGAGCAAAGCTGCCCATCCAGGGACTGAACACGGCACAGCCCCCTCGATCTGAGGAGCTGCCCCTAACTGATGAAACGAACGTCGTGCAGCCTAAGAATCTTCCGATGCTCAGGATGACGACCATCCCGACATGGGTCTGAGCGAGCATCGCGAGCAGATCGATGAGTGGCGAATGAACAGTCTTTCGGCGGGCCATCTACGAACGCGGGGAGGTGGCTGACGTGAGAGCCGCATACATCGACGGCCTGGGCGACGCGGAGTCGATCCGGTACGGCGAGCTGCCCGATCCGGTCCCGTCGTCGGAGCAGGTGGTGGTCCGCGTCGACGCGGTGGCGGTCAACTCCGTGGACGCCTTCCTGCGCGCCGGCCGGTGGCGAACGGAGGTCAACTTCCCGCTCGCGGTCGGGCGCGACCTCGTCGGCACAGTGGCCGCCGTCGGGTCGGCGGTCGAGGACGTCGAGCCCGGCGAGCGAGCCTGGACGAACTCGGCCGGCTACGGCGGCAGGCCCGGCGCCACCGCGGAGCTGGTCGCGGTCGACCGGGACCGGCTGTACCGATTGCCGCCGAAAGCGGATCCGGTGAGCTTCGTGGCGGCGGTGCACCCGGGCGCCACCGCCCATGGAGCGCTCATCACCCGCGCGCGCCTCCAGCCAGGCGAGTGCGTCGCTGTGGTCTGGGCCAACGGCGCCGTTGGGATGTGCATGGTCCAGGCCGCCGCTGCTCACGGCGCTGAGGTGGTGGCGGTGGTACGCGAACATCGCGCCGAAAGCCGGCTACGAGCGCTCGGTGCCACGCACGTGGTGATCGCCGACGCCGAAAACGCGCCCGAGGCGGCCGCAGAAGCGGCAACTAACGGCCTCGACGTCCTCGTCGACGCGAGCGGGCAGGCCGAGGTTGCCGACGCCATCAAGCATCTCAACCCGCGCGGGCGGATCGTGCTGATCGCCGGACGCCGCTGTGAGGAGCTCGATCTCTGGGAGCTGTACGTCCGGGAGATCGAGCTGATCGGTTTCATCATGAGCGGCATGACCGCCGGCGAGCTCGCGGCGGCCGCCGAGTGGATCAACTCGACCTACCCATCGCGACCGCTCTCGGTCAGCGTCGGCCGCGTCCTCCCATTCGACCAAACCGCCGAAGCGCACAGCGTGCTCGAGTCGGGCGGCCTGCCTCGCATGGACGACGGCACCGTGGGCCGCCTGGTCCTCCGCCCGTAGCACCAGCGAGCCGCGCCGCGGTCAGCGCCGGCGGGCCGGCCGAGCTACGGGCAGGCTGCTCACCCCGACGTGGTCGTCGAGCCAGCCCGTCACGGGCTCCGCCGCTCGCCACGTCCGCTCAACGAACCGAAGTCCGTCGCGGCGGCTGATGCCGCCGGAAACGCTGAGCGTCGCGCCGAGGAAGAGGCTCTTTCGCCGCAGGAGCTCGATCCGCTTGTGATCCTTCGGATATCCCCGCGGGGCGGTGGCGACGCTCTCTCCCCACACGTCCAGCCCAGCCTTCACGGCCCGGTTGAGAAGCTTCTCCAGCTCGGGCCCGTGCTCGGCGCCCGCCACTTGCTCGCGGTAGCGCTCGAGCTGATCCCGGGCCATCACGTGGTACCCGCCGCCGGCTACGAGGCCGTCCGCGGAGATCGACCCATAGAGACCCTGGCCCGCCGTCCCGGAGCCGTGGACGATCCCGTAGGTGTGGGTCTTGTACGGCGATTTGTCCGGCGAGAAGCGCACGTCACGGTTCTGGCGAAACATCTTGACCTGGCCGCCGAACGTATCCGCGAGCTCGGTCAGCAGCGCCTCCATCTGGCCGCGGATCGAGCGCTCGAAGAAGTCCCGGTGGGCGGCGAAGTACTCCCGGCTGTTGTCCGCAGCGAGACCCTGAAACCACGTCCGCACCTCGGGCGTGAAGCCTTCGAACTTGGTCACGACGCGATCCTCTCACTTCATCGAGAGCCGAGGCGGGCACGGAGGTCCGCGAGCATGCGCTCGGCGTACGCCTCACCTTCGTCGCGCAGGACGTCGTGCTCGGCGGTCACGATCAGCGCCGGGGGCAGCCCGCGCAGGTCGTGCGCGCGCAACGGGCTCACGCCCGGGTTTGACCACTGGCGCTCGTCGGGGACCCATTGCGAGTTGAAGAAGCGAACGGCCTCGGCATCCACCCCCAGCCGACCGCCTTCTCGCGCATGGACGGCGGGTCGCCGGTGAGATCGGTGTTGGCGTAGATGAGGACCTGCAGATCGGGGTGCGCTTCGGGATGCCCGTCACGCAGGCGCAGGCAGACCAGGGCCGCCAGCGTGCCGCCGGCGCTGTCGCCGGCAACCATGACCGCGCCACCGAGTGGCAACTCCGGCGGAGACTGACCGACCGAGCGGACCGCGGTAACCGCGTCATCGGCCGACGCCGGCCAGGGATGCTCCGGCGCCAGGCGGTAGTCGACGGCAAGCACCTGCGCGCCGGTGCCGGCGGCGATCCGCCGGCACGCGCGATCGTGGGAATCGAGGCTGCCGATCGTCCAGCCGCCACCGTGGAAGTAGACGATGACCGCACCGGCCTCGGCGTCCGGCCCGTAAAGGCGTGCCGGAAGCGACCCGATCCGCAGATCCCGGGCCTCGTGCATCTCGGGGCCGCGCGGACGGAGGCGGGCGCGCTCGGCGCTCCCCTCGCGCATCGCCGCCACGTCGAGGCTGCCCAGCGGCCCCGACGCCTGCCTGACGTACTCCTCAAGTTGGCCGTCGGCGAACCGCCCGGACACAGCCCGACGCTAGCAACCCAGCGACGGTCCCGCTCACCACGGCGTAGGCTGCCCCGCCGTGGAGTCTGCCGCGCACCTGACCGCCTGCCGGCTCGAGTCAGAACGGCTCGTGCTCGAGCCCCTACGGCCAGAGCACGCCGACGAACTGGCGCGGGTCCTCGACGACCGCTCGCTACATCGATTCACCGGCGGAGAACCGCTGGTGGTCGAAGACCTGCGGGCCCGCTTTGAGCGTCAGTCCCAAGGCCGCTCGCCGGACGGCCGGGAGCACTGGCTGAACTGGGTGGTGCGCGAGCGCTCCACGGGCCGGGCCGTCGGCACCGTGCAGGCCACGGTCAAGGGAGTCAAGCCAGCGCAGGTTGGGGAGCTCTCCTGGGTCATCGGCACCTCCCATCAAGGCCACGGCTTCGCCAAGGAGGCCGCGGCACTGATGGCGACGTGGCTGCAGGAACAAGGGGTCTCACGCCTGCGCGCGCACATCCACCCGGGTCACGGTGCCTCGATAGCGGTCGCCCGCTCGGTGGGGCTCGCGCCCACGGGCGTTATCCGAGACGGAGAGATTCGCTGGGAGACCTCGCCCGGGTAGCCCCGCGCTAGCGCCGGCGCCGGCCCAAGACGACGGCCCGGTTACCGAGGCACTGCAGGCAAACCGCCTCGAACCCGCTCTCCCGAAGCCAGCTCAACTCGGTCTCCAGAAAGACCGGCCGGTCTCCCTGCGCCTGGAGCTTCTCGGTGTGTTCCTCCGGCGTGGCCCCCTCGTCCGCGCCGACCCGATCCCAGACGACGCGGAAGACCCCAAACAAATCCAAAGGCACGGCGTACCGGTCAGCGTTCACGAACAGCGCCCCCGGCGCCACCGCGTCCCCGATCGAGGCGAGCGCGCGGCGATGCGCCCCGGGCTCGAGGTTGTGGAGCGTCTGGACCGAGATTGCCGCCTCGACGGGGCCGTCGAGACACTCGGCCAGAACCACGTCCTCCAGGTCTGCCTCGACCAGCCTGGCTCGTCCGGAGAAGCGCGACAGACGATCGCCGGCCAGCGCAAGCATCGCCGGGGAAGCGTCGACGCCGATCACCCGCGCCTCGGGCAGCGTGTCCAGGACCATCTCGGCCACCAGCCCCGAGCCGACACCCACGTCGAGCACCGTCGCGGGGTTGTGGGCCCGCAGCAGCGCGAGGAGCAGGTCCAGCTGCTCTCGCCGCACCGGGTTGACCTGATCGGCCAGCGTGTCCCACTGGGCGGCGAACCCCGGTTCCTTCCAGTTGTGGGCCAATGACTGATCCATCGAGGCCGAGAGGGTAGTCAAAGCCGCCGTCGGATCGCGGCACGCATCCGCCCGTCCTGGTACACACCGCCGGCGATGAGAACGATCCGTATTCGCCGAGCCCGCCGCCTTGCCGCGCTGACCATCACGCTGCTCGCCTGCCTCCCGGCAGCGGCGAGCGCCGATTGGACCACCTATCGGGGCGACGCCGCCCGCTCCGGCATCGACACGAGCAGTACGGGTTCGCTGCCGTTCGCGTCGGCCTGGACCTCGCCCAACCTCGGGGGCGACATCTGGGGCCAGCCGCTGGTCCACGACGGCCTGGTGATCGTAGGCACCGAGAGCGACGAGGTGGTGGCGCTCAACGAGTCGACCGGGCAGGTCGTCTGGCAGGCGAGCACCGGCACGCCCGTCCCCTCGAGCAAGCTTCCCTGCGGAGACATCTCGCCCACCGTCGGGATCACCTCGACCCCCGTGATCGACCCCGCGAACAACGAGGTGTTCGCGGTGGCGGACACCTACAGCGGGAGCACGATCGAGCACAAGCTGTACGCGTTCAACGCGTCGACCGGGGCCGCCGTCGCCGGCTTCCCGGTGGACGTGGAGCCGCCCGCGGACGATCCGGCCGCCCAGCTCCAGCGCGCCGCGCTCGCCCTCGACAACGGCGAGATCGTGATCGGCTTCGGCGGCAATGACGGCGACTGCAGCACCTACCACGGCTGGCTCGTGAGCGTCTCCGAGTCAGGTGGCTCCGAGCACACCTTCGAGGTCGACGCGGGCGCGGGGTTCGACGAGGGCGCGATCTGGGGCTCGGGCAATGGCCCCGCCGTCGACTCCGCGGGCGACCTCTGGACCGCCACCGGCAACGGCAACTCGGGCTCGACCTACGACTACGGGGATTCGGTCCTGAAGCTCGACCAAAGCCTCAACCTGCTCGACTATTGGGCCCCCTCCGACTGGCAGTCGCTCGACTCGAGCGACCTCGATCTCGGCTCGGGCGGGCCGCTCCTGCTCCCGAACAACCTCGTCTTCCAGATCGGCAAGCAGGGCGTCGGCTACCTGCTGAACGCCTCTAACCTGGGCCACGAGGGTGCGAAGCCCGCCTATCAAGCCCAGGTCTGTGCCGGGAGCTGGGGCGGCGCGATTTACGAGAACGGGATCATCTACGCGACCTGCTCGGACGGGCTACGCGCGCTGGCCCTGAACGCGTCCGCGCCGAGCTTCGCCGCGGTCGGCGGCTGGCACGTGACCTCGAGCGTCGACGGTCCGCCCACGATCGCCGGCGACCTGGTCTGGGCGACCGACGCCGGCACGAATGACGGCTCCACCCTCTACGGCCTCAACCTCCAGACCGGCCAGGCCGTGATCGAGCAGACCACGCCGGCGACGGTCCACTTCGCCTCGCCCTCGGCCTCCGGCGGCAAGCTGTTCCTCGCCACCGACCACACCGTCGAGGCCTACACGATCGCCAACCCCGTGACCCCGGGAGCCTCGGCGCCGCCCCTGAACGAGTGCACGCTGACCCTCCGCCCTCACCGGATCAAGGTCCATCACCCCAAGCGCCGGAAGCACCAGAAGTCCGCGCCCGCTCCCTACGGCACGGTGGCGCTGGTCGCGAACTGCAGCCAGGCGACCAACATCGCGCTGAGCGGGACCGTCACCGAGCAGCTCGGAAAGAACCGCAAACACCACAGGGCGAAGACGCGGAGCTTCGACCTGAAGACGGTCCGCACCACCCTTCCCGCGGGACTGAACAGGACGCTCGAACTCCAGCTGACAGACAAAGTCCTAAACGCGCTCGCGCCCGCCAGCAAGCGCTCGGGCACGTTCACGCTGACCGCGCCCGGCGTCAGCGTGGTGATACCGAAGACCGGGCTGCGCCTCTGAGCCCCAGGCCGAGCCACCAAAGGTCCCGTTCGACGCGTTAGTCTCGCGCGACCCGGGTGGCGCTGGCGGGCCGGCTGGCCAAAATCCAGGTAAAACCAGGCATTTTCAGCGTGCCTGAGGACCGGGGCGGGCGTCACGTTTCAATCTCGGCATCCGCCTTGCGATCG
>DASPPG010000321.1:0-5703 GCA_035625625.1 Solirubrobacteraceae bacterium | reverse complement strand
CGGCGAGAAGCGAGACGTGCGCGCCAAGAACCTGTCAGGCGGGCAGCGGCGCCGCCTCGATCTGGCGCTCGCGCTCGTCGGCGAGCCGGATCTGATCTTCCTGGACGAGCCGACGACAGGGTTCGATCCGGGGGCGCGGCGACAGGCGTGGTCGACGATCCGCTCGCTGTGCGCGCTCGGCAAGACAGTGTTCCTGACCACGCACTACATGGATGAGGCGCAGCACCTGGCCAATCGCGTGGCCGTGATGAACGCCGGCCAGATCATCGCGATCGGCCGCCCCGAGGAGCTCGGAGGCCGCGATCTACGACCGGCCGCGATCCGCTTCACGGTGCCCGAGGCATGGTCGCTGGGCGATGTCCCAGATGTCCCCTGCGAGCACCGCTCACTCGAGGGCAACCGGGTCCTGGTGGTGACCCGGGAGCCGGTGACGGCGGCACAGCGAATCACCACCTGGGCGCTCGAGCACGACATTGATCTGGGGCACTTCTCGGTGAGCCAGCCGACACTCGAGGACATTTACCTCGAGCTCACGGGATCGGTGCAGGAGAATGACCAGACGGTGCAGGAGGTGGTTCGATGAGCGCGGTAACCGCACCCTCGAGGACGCGGGACCTGGGCTTGATCGCCTGGCAGATCCGCTACGAGCAGCGCGCCTACTGGCGCAACCGCGGCCGCGGGATCTTCACGTTCGTGTTCCCGCTGATGTTCCTGGTGATCTTCGCCTCGCTCGACAAGGGCGCACACATCCACAGCCTCCGCGGGATCCCGTACGACGACTTCTTCGTCCCGGGGATCCTGGCGTACGGCATCATCGCCACCACGTACGTCAACATGGCCATCGGCACGGCGATCCTCCGCGATCAGGGCGTCCTGAAGCGGATGCAGGGAACGCCGCTGCCACGGTGGGCATACATCGCGGCGCGGATCGGCTCCACGCTAGTGATCGTGCTGGCGATGACCGTGATCACGCTGGCGCTCGGCGTCGCCGCCTACGGCGTGCGCATCCGGGCGTCCACCCTGCCCGGGCTGATCGCGACGCTGGTGCTCGGCACTGCGGCGTTCACCGCGCTGGGCATCGGGATCACGCGCTTGATTCCGAACGCCGAGGCGGCACCCGTTGTCGTGAACCTGACGATCCTGCCGTTGACGTTCATCTCGAGCGTCTGGTTCCCTCCGACCGGGATGCCGAAGGTGCTCGTCGATATCGCCAAGTTCTTTCCGATCCGGCCGCTGGCAGACGGATTGCAGCACGCCTTCAATCCGCTCACGACTGGGGCGGGCTTCGACGGGCAGGATCTCTGGACGCTGGCGATCTGGACGGCTGTGGGGATCTTCCTGATGCTCCGGTTCCTGCGACAGCCCCAGGGTGAGGCAGGATGAGCTTCGTCTCCTCCGATGCGTGTGACCGGCCGGACGAAGGTCCGGCCGGTCATCGTGGGCGAAAGCTTCTGGCTGCCAACGTGCCCTTCCCGCATGCGTCGCGCGGCGTCCGCAGCACGGGGGCGCTGGTCTGGCTGGCGTTCATCGTCTTCCCGCTGATCAACGCGATCGGGAAGCACGGGTCGGCTCTCCAGCAGGGGCTGACCATCACCGGCGCCGCCCTGTTCGTCGCCGCCTACGTGACCATGGTGCTGACATGGCGTCTCGAGCGCGAGAACGGCCAGACGCTCCTGCTGTTCGTAGTCCTGGTGAGCCTCGCGAGCGCGCTCACGGTGGGGCAATCGTCCGGGTGGGCGTTCTTGTTCACTTACTGCGCGGCCTGCACCGCGCTCATCGCGCGCAAGCAGATCGGGTTCTACGCAGTGGCGCTGTGCGCGATCCTCGCCGCCGTGACCTCCGCGATCGCCGGCGCCAACGGGGGGACTGTGATCAGCTTCGTTGCGAGCACGGCCGGGGTCGGGATGCTGATGCTCGTGCTGGGTGATCTGCGCGTGCGTAACCAGCAGCTGACCGAGGCCCGAGCCGAGCTGGCGCAGATGGCGGTCGCGCAGGAGCGCGAGCGCTTCGCCCGCGACCTCCATGACCTATTGGGCCACTCCCTATCGGTCATCACCCTCAAGGCCGAGCTCGCCGGCCGCATGCTGAGCGCCGGTCCCGAGAAAGCCGCACGCGAGGTCGCCGAGCTCGAGCAGGTCGCCCGCACGGCGCTCAGCGAGGTGCGCGAGGCGGTCAGCGGCTACCGCCAGCCGACGCTCGAACGCGAGCTGTCCGGCGCCCGCATGGCCCTGTCCGCCGCCGGCATCGAGGCCGACATCCAGGAGGCCCGCGTGCCCCTCGACCCGCCCGTCGAGGCCGTCCTCGCCTGGACGGTGCGGGAGGGCGCCACCAACGTGATCAGGCACAGCCACGCGCGTCACTGCACGCTGCGCATGACCGCCAGCCTCACCGACGCCGGCGTCGAAGTGATCGACGACGGCGTGGGGGATGGGGCCGGCGCGAGCCGTGCCGGCGCCGGCGTGGGGGTGGGCGATGGCATGGGGGATGGCGGTGACGTCGGCGGTGGCGGTGGCGCCGGCGTGGGCGGTGGCGCCGGCGTGGGCGGTGGCGCCGGTATGGGCGCCGGCGTGGGCAACGACGCCGGTATGGGCAACGGCGCCGGCGTCGATATCGGCCACGGCGCCGGCGTGGGCACGGAGACTCGTGTCCGCGCAGGCGCGGCCAACGGCCTCGGTGCCGGCAACGCCTCGGGCGGCCATGGTCTCGCCGGTCTGGCCGAACGCGCCCGCCTCGTGAACGGGACGCTCGAAGCAGGCGCTCTCGCCGGCGGCGGCTACCGCCTCGCGGTCACCATCCCCGTGACGCGCGCGTGATCCGGGTACTCCTGGCCGAGGACCAGACGATGGTGCGCGGCGCGCTGGCCAGCCTGCTCGACCTCGAGCCCGACATCGAGGTGGTGGCCCAAGTCTCGCGCGGCGACGAGGTCGTCGCCGCGGCGCTGGCTTCGACACCGGACGTTGCTCTGCTCGACATCGAGATGCCGGGCTGCACCGGGCTCGACGCCGCCGACGCGCTCACGGGCGAGCTGCCCGACTGCCGGATATTGATCTTGACCACGTTCGGGCGTCCGGGCTATCTGCGGCGCGCGATGGAAGGCGGCGCGGCCGGGTTCCTGTTGAAGGACGCTCCCGCCAGCGAACTGGCAGCGGCCATCCGTCGCGCCGTTGCCGGCGAACGGGTCGTCGATCCGGGCCTCGCCGCGGCGGCGCTCAGCCAGGGCGAGAGCCCGCTCACTCCCCGCGAACACGAGGTACTGGTCGCCTCGCGCCAACACGCCACCGTCGCCGAACTGGCCCGAGCCCTCTACCTGTCACCGGGAACCGTCCGCAACCACCTCTCATCGGCGATGCAGAAGCTCGACGCCCGCAACCGGGCGGAGGCCGTGCGGATCGCTGAGGAGAAGGGCTGGATGTAATAGCTGGTGTATCGCCGCGTCCACCGAGCGGGACTGGGGGAGTGACGTTTTGGCCGCCGGAGCCCAACGGTGACGGGGAATATGCCGTGGCGATAACCCTCATCGCTTTGGGCCTATGAACTCGTCGAGCCGCGCGACGTCGGCCTTACCTGAGACGTAGATCGTGGTCCTCGCCTGGGTCCACCTCACTCCAAGTCGGTCACACGCCTGACAGAAGATCGCGCGGATGTCGCCGGACACCTGCTATGAGCAATAGCGTGGCCACGACCAGTTCGTGCCCGTGTTCTGGAAGCGGCACCCATCGGAATTGATGAGTCCTCGCAGCAGCTGATCGGGCCACCGATCCACGAGCTTCTCTTGCCAGTAAGTGAGGGCGATGACCCGCTCATGCTTTCTGCCCGGACCGTGCTCCGGGAACAGGAAGGGCCACGACTTCCAGAACGAGTAGACCTCGACGCAATTCTGTGGTCGCGTCAAGATCCCGGCGTCTCCGCGCTTCACCTGCCGCATTGCCTCGACCGCCGAGGCAATGATCCCCGGGTATTTCACGTCCAGGAATATTCGGAGCTTGTGGACCCCGCGCTGATGATGGGAGATGCAGCCCCCGCCCAGAGGAAGCCCGAGCAGGTAGACGTAGGTTCCCGGAAGGTTGGCGTAGATGTGCGCCGGATGGCCGCATTGCTCGCAGACTCCCATGCCGGCCTTTGTCCCCGGCACATGGTGCGGCAGGCGTCCTCTAAGCCAATCCCTGGCGGTAGTTCGGGGGATGCCAAGGAGCCGCGAAATCTCGCAGGCGTTTGCTCCCTCGTCGGCGAGCGCGAGGGCTGCATTAATCGTTCTTGTTGAGTGCATGACCTTGTTTCCGTGACCGCATGTGCCGTCTCCCAGACACGAACATATGTTCGTGTCTGGCTCGGATGGAACGCATTGGCTTCTCCGGTGCTGTTCCGTCCGGCCGAGGCACTACACTTCCCGCGACGCGGGCGTGCTGGAATCAGGTAGACAGGCACGGCTCAGGACCGTGTGCTCGTAAGAGCGTGGAGGTTCGAGTCCTCTCGCCCGCATTCAGGCGCTGAGGCTGGAGCGGGGGTTTGGGTCAGTAGGACCCGCAGATATCACTCCGGTACCAGCCGTCGCCCCCCGGAGAATGCAGGGTCGGGGGGCGGCGACGCTAGCACGCGGCCGTAGCCTCCGACTCGCCAATCTGCGACCGTCGCGGGTCGCGCGCGGTAGTCTGGCCCGCTACGCTCAAGTGCGTCGGTCGCGACGCTCGCCGGCTCCGCATCCGGATCCAGGCGACAGTCCAGCCGCCGATTCACTTTGCGTCTCGCCGCTATCGTCTAGGGGACTAGGACGCCGCCCTCTCACGGCGGAAACCCGGGTTCGAATCCCGGTAGCGGTATACAGGGAATGTCCTGCAAACGGCTGTATCTTTCGGAGTTTCTCACCGTCTGATCCGGCTCAGCGCGTAGTCTGCCCCACTCCAGCCCCACATGCTTGTCGGCGCGCTCTGGCGATCTCGCGATCGGCGTCGATGTGCTGGGCGTCCTCGTACTCGTCGAACAGGTGCGCATAGGTGGAGAGCAGGACCGCGACCGAGTGCCCGAGCTGCCTGGCGACGTACAGCGGCTGGCGACCCTCGGCGAGCAGGAGCGACGCGAAGCTGTGGCGCAGGTCGTACGGCCGAGGCACCGGATTCACTCCGGCGGCGCGGCACGCGGGCGCCCAGCGGTCAACGCGCCACATCTGCCAGGTGGTCTTGTCCCACGGCCTGCCGTCATCGTCGAACAGCAGCGGCGCCCCGTTAGCCCCATGCGTGCAGTAACGACCGCGCCCCCGACGGGCGGGGGCGCGGAAACGTCCGGCTGAGCAGCGACTCTTCGGCTTGTCGACGGTCGAAGATCGAGCTTTGGAGGTTCACCTTGAGGGTGATGCGTGATGGACGCGAGGTAACCGTAGAAGTCACGGCGGACGGAGCGGGGCTGGTCTCGCACGCCGGCAGTGCGTTGGTGGCTCAGGTGGCCGACAAGCTCGGGCTGACGAGGGGACTGTCGCGGCGGCTGGCGGGGGTCAAGCAGCGCCGTCGTGGCCATGACCCGGGCCGGGTGATCCGCGATCTCGCGGTGATGCTCGCCGATGGCGGGGAGTGCGTGTCTGATCTCGGTGCCGTGCGTGAGCAGGAAGCGTTGTTTGGGAAGGTGGCGTCTGATTCCACGGCGTTTCGGGTGATCGACCGGATCGCGTCTGAGCCGGGGCTGCCCGAGGCGTTGCGGGCGGCGCACGCGCGT
>DASPPG010000320.1:0-40162 GCA_035625625.1 Solirubrobacteraceae bacterium | reverse complement strand
AGGCTCGATCGTCAGCGCGCCGAGAAACCACCGCCGGGGCCTGCCGATGCGCCCGGTGTATTGCAGCGCGAACACGAGCCACGCAGCCGGCAACGTTGTGACTCCGACGTACTTCAAAGCTCCCCATAGCTCGCGCTCGCTGGTCGTCGGCGCCGCCAGTTCCAGCGCGTAACCAAACGACCAGACGGCCGTCGCCAGCATCGCGACGCACAGGCTGTTCCGACCAGGGTTGCCACGCCGCCGCAATACGCCGATCGCCGCCGCCACGTCCGCCGCACCGGTCGCAATGAGAAGAGCGGCGTAGAAGGAGATGTGATAGCCCGCTGCTCGCATCGACTAGGGTCCGCCCACCCCGCTCACTCCTCGACGCGCGTCCGCCAGATACCGCGGTGGCGGATGAGACACCTCTCGTTGCACGAGGTTCGTGGTCGCTCCCTTCCCCCAGGTCGGCGATGAAGCTTAAGACCGAACATGCATCACTCTAGGACAACTCAGCGCGCCCCGCAGCGACCGGAATCCCTTCCCGATCCGGCGGGCATGACCGTCGGCCGGGTCATCCACCGCGCTAAGTGCCGAGCTGCTCGATGGCGGCGCGAGCGACGTCTTGCTCTTCGATCGAGTCCGCGCCACGATCGACGGCGGCGCCGAGCGCGGCGTGCGCGATCCCGAGGGTCGTCCGGAGGTTGCGCGCGGCTCGCGTACGGTTGAGCTCGGCGAGCAGCTCGACTGCGGCGGTCGAGAGCGCGGTGGTGCTCGTCACGTTCGCTCGGTGAGCGCGGGCAGCACCGGGCTGAAGAACGCGCCGACAGGCTGATCGCGCGTGCTGCGACTGCCGAGGCGCCGGGCGAAGCTGTCGGAGTCGTCGACGACGATGACCGGCAGGCGACCAACGGCACTGATCGCCTCGAGCCGGCGTTGACGCTTTCCAGCACTTCGCCGGCGGGTCGTTGGAGGTCGACGCCCGCCAGCGTGGAGGGGACCTCCCGGCGAGCTCGCCGCTGGCGACCAGAACGTGGGGGCCAGCTTGGCGGCGAGCCGGCGCTCGCTGCCGGGGAGAGGGCTGCCTGGCGTCGGCAGCGGTGAGGATCGCGCGTCCAGGTCGCGCGCGGTCAACGTGTCGGCGCGCTGGGCGTCGCGAACGACGCCTTGAATCAGGTGCGCCACGAATCGCCGACGACCTGTTCGTCGTCGAAGGCGACCGAGACCCAGATCGGCGCGATCGTGCCGGTTGGGCCATCGAGCGTCTACCGCAGCACGCTTGTCTTGCCGCAGCCGATGGGACGCTTCACGCCGAGGCGCTCGGTGCTTCGTGCCGACGCCGCTCTCGGTGCCGCCGCGCCCGCGGTCGTCGAACGGCACGTGGAACGCGGGCATATTGACATGCAGCGGGCTGCCATCGAAGGTATGCGCGCTGAGTAGCTGAGTGAGGTTCTCGTTGCTCATGCCGGGGGCCGCAAGGCGAAGCGACGCGGCCGGCGCCCGCGCCGCCCGGGCTCGTGGCGCTCGATAGTCTCAAGCAGCCCGGCGGCTTCGAGCTCGTGCATCAGCTGGCTGGCCCGCTGCCGGCTCGCACCGATCTGACGGAGCAAGGTCTCGTCGGACGCGGCAGCCGGCCCATGGTCGGCGAGGTAACCAACAAGTGCACCGGCGAGCGGGCCGGCGACTGCGACGGCCTGCCGGGCGAGCTCGTCACTTTTCGCGCTAGCCGGGGCGATGCCCGCCTGGATGTCGCCAGCGGCTCGCACCAGCCGGCGCGGGTTGCCCTCTGCCACCGCGATTGCGCGCTCGATATCGGCGCCCACGAGCTCGGGAATGTGGGCGCGCAGCAGCTTCGCGGCGTCGGCGTCGGTCAGCGGGCCAAGCTTGACGGTGCGCTCGAAGAACGCGTCGGCGGGCGGCTCTAGATAGAGGGTCGCGGCCGCGATGTCGCCGGCGAGGACCCAGGCGGCGCCCGGGAGGGCCCAAAGCTCGTTGCGCAGACTTCCGAACATTCCGTGGGCAACCGTCGGCGCAATCCCGTCGACCATCAGGCACGCGGGACGCTCCAGCGCCGCGAGGCGGTCGCCAAGGAGGTCGACCAGCTCGATCAAGATCGCGGGCTGGGCGACCTGCCCGAACGGCCCATCGGGCATCGACAGCGCCCGCAGGTCCTCGAGCCACCGGGCGGGGGAGCCGGCCGGCTCGGCGAGCCGCTGGACCCGGGCGACGAGGACGCCGAGCAGCTGGGATGGGTTGCTCGCCAGCTCGCCGCTGACCATCACCGTCTGGCGCGCCTCCTTCTGCCGGGTGAGCAGGGAGGCCACGTGGTTGAGCAGCGAGGTGCGTCCGCTACCTCGTTCTCCGAGCACGAGCACCGGCTGCGAGGTGGCGACGGCGCGGAGGATCGCGTCGGTTTCGGGGGCTCGATCCACGAACCGGCGCTGGTCGGCCCGAGACTGGGCGAGAGGCTGTATGCCTATGGGCGCAATAATAGCTAAACTATTGTGCTAACGGCCAGCACAAAGAACGCCAACCGGACCGCGCACCTCCCGAGGCGTACGGCGGCTGTTGCAGTTCCGTCTATATCACGGTACGATCGGGTCGATGGGGGACTTGGGACCGTTGGCCGCCGTCCTGCGGGGTCCCTCTTGAAAGGAGGACCGGGCGTATGAGCGATGAGCGCTGGGAGGAACTTGGCCTTCCACGACGAGCTTTTCTCAAGCGGGTGACAGCGGCTGCCTTTGCTGCTCCGGTGGTGGTTTCTTTCGCCCTCGACGGGGTCGCGGAGGCGCACGACCGCCACCGCCACCATCACTATCCGAACCAGACTCAGCCGAATCAGACGTATCCCAACCAGCGTCAGCCGAATCAGACATATCCCAACCAGCGTCATCCGAATCAGATTTATCCGAACCAGGCCTTCCCAAACCAGCACCATCATCGTCACCACCGCAAGCGTCGCCATCACCACCGCCACGGCGACAGGTAGGTTTGGCGAGAGACACATCGGCGACTGATCGCTCGTAGCGCGCGCAGGGGACCGATCGCCGGTGCTGTTGTTGAGCGCAGCCCTGATCGTCCGCGACGAGTCCCGCGTGCTGGGAGATTGCCTGGCCTCCGTACGTGACGTCGTCGACGAGATCGTTGTCGTCGACACCGGGTCGGTCGACGACTCTGTCGAGATCGCGCGACGAAACGGGGCTCGAGTGCTCCACCACGAGTGGCGCGACGATTTTGCCGAGGCACGAAACGTGGGCCTCGACGCGGCGCGCGGTGACTGGATTCTCTACATCGATGCCGACGAGCGACTGAGCGGCGCCGACCGCCCGACCGTCGAGCGGCTGCTCGGCGGCGCCCCCGAGGTCGCGTTCCGGGTGTTGCTGGCGCCCGATCTCGTCTCCACGCCGTATCTCGAGTACCGCCTGTGGCGGCATGACCCGCGGATACGCTTCCGAGGCCGGATCCACGAGAAGGTGACGCCCGCGATCGCCGCGGTCGCGGAGTTGGACGGACGGCCGATCGGCGACTGCGAGCTCCTCCTGAGGCATCTCGGCTATGAGGGTGATCAGGTTCACAAGCACCTCAGAAATCTCCCGCTGCTTCGCGCGGAGCTGCCGCGTGAGCCGGAGAATCTGTTCAATCGACATCATCTCGCTCGCGTCCTGCGCGGCCTCGGTCGAGACGAGGAGGCCGCCCGGGTACTCCAAGATGCCGTGGAGGTCGCGCGGCGACGGCCGTACGATCCGGTCGGCGTCCTCGTCTTCACCGACCTCGTTCGTCTTCGCCGAGAGCGAGGTGAGCGGTTCGGCGCCTTGCTCGCCGAAGCCCGCGACCGTTACCCCCAGAACAAGCTCTTGTGGTGGATTGAGGCGACCGTGCTGATGTCCAATCGCAGCCACGATGAAGCGCTCGGATTATTGGACCGGCTGATCACCGTGGACGTCGCGGAGCTTCCGGCCGAGGGCCCCGCGTATGACGCGCGCATTTTCGGTGCCTTCTCGCAGGAGGCGAGAGGTGTCTGCCTGTTTAGGCTGGGTCGCTATGAAGAAGCCGCAGCCGCCTACGCGGCGGCTCTGCGCAGCGATCCGGGCAACGTTCGCTATCGCTCTAAGTGGACGGTCGCGAACGCCCGCGCGCAGGCGGCATCCCCGCAGGCCGAGTCCGCCATGAATCTCGAGCGGCGGCAACCTGAGCTGATGTGAAGACGACCCCGGAGGCGGGAAGGATCGCACGTCGGCTGGTCGTGCTCACCCCGATCGAGCCGGCTCCGACCGGGAATGGACTGGCGATGCGCGCCGAACTTTTTCGACGGGCGGCGCCATTGCACGCGGACGTCCAGACGCTCGTCGTGCCGGTCGCCGCGCGTATCCCGCCTCGTTCCGGCAACGACCTGGTGGTGGTCTTGCCCGATCCTGCGGCGGCTCGGAGGGGGGCGGTGGCCCTCGCCGGTGACCCGGTGTGGCGTCGCCGGTTGGCTCGTGTCGTATCGCTTCCGGCGACAGCGCGCGCCGCCTCGCCGGGGCTGGCTGACGCGGTCGTCGCCAGCGTCGTTGAGCACGGGCCGTTCGCGCTTCACGTCATGCGCGCGTATCTGGCGCCGCTCGGGGTCGCGGTGGCCGAGCGTCTGGGCGCCCTGTGGACCACGCTCGATCTCGACGAGGACGACGTGGCGTTTGCGCGTTCGATCGGCGATTTCGAAGCCGCCGCCGCATATGAGCGGCTGCTCGAAGTGTTTGGACCGTTCTTCGACGGTCTGTCGGCCGCCTCGCCGGATGAGGCTGGCGCTATTGGCGAGCGCCACCATCTGTCCGTCGACCACCTCCCGAACGCGGTGCAGTCGAGCGTGCCTTCGTTGGCCCCTCGGAGGCGCGAGAAGCGCGAGCCTCAGGCGCTGCTGTTCGTCGGCAACCTCACCTATCGGCCAAACCTGGAGGCGGTCGACCTGCTGGTCGAGGGGATCTTGCCGGCGGTGCGCCGCCGGCTCGGCCGAAGGGTGCATTTGACCCTGGTTGGGCCCCATGACGGTCGGCTCGACCGGCTGCGCGCCGCGGACGTCGAGGTGACCGGCTTCGTCTCGGACCTTGGTCCCTTTTACGCAGCCGCGGACGCCTTCGTGGCGCCGCTCCGCAGCGGCGGGGGCACGCGGATCAAGCTGCTGGAGGCGTTCGCGCACGGTGTCCCCGTCGTCGCGTCCTCCGTTGCCGCGGCGGGCCTTGCGGTCAGGGACTGGCGTCATCTGTTGCTGGCCGACGACTGCGACCGAGCGGCCACGGCCGTCGAGATGGTGCTCACGGACGGCGAACTGGCGGCACGTCTCACCGGCGAGGCCGCCCGACTCGTGCAGGAGCGCTACTCCACCGACGTGGTGGTGCCGGCGACCAGAGATTTCTTTGAGCGCGCCGCTGCCCGGGGCTGGACGCGTCAGCTCTCGTCCCGGTGAATGCCCCAGGTGATCAGCCGCTGACCGGCGAGCTCGTGTAGACCGGCGTGCGTTTCCTCGAGTGGAGGAGGTTGGATGCCGAAGACCTCGCCCACCACGCGGGCGATCGACTCCGGATCGCGCGAGCCGTCGCAGAGATCGAAGATGAGCGCCGCAGACGGGTTCAGGTGATGAACCATGTCGGTCGCTGGGTCATAGACCACCAGACCATCCTCGGCCTCGTTGACCTCAAGCGAACTGCGCCTGCGCGGGTTGTGGTCGGTCATCGTCCTGGCCATCGCCCGAGGGACGGGAAACCCTAGCATCTGGGCCGATGATCCCCCGGCTCGCGCACTTCGTCTTCGGGCTCGAGGAGCAGCCGGAGCCGTTTCATTTTCTGCACTACGTCTCGCTCGAGTCCTGTCGCCGCGTGCTGAGGCCGGAGGTGATCTATTTCCACCACAAACATCTCCCCTGGGGGCCCTGGTGGGATCGCATCCGACCCCATCTAACGCTCGTTGACGTGGATCTTGTGCCGGAGGTGCTCGCGGCCGACTATTCGGGCGGCCGCGTGCCCGACGAGTATCGGTACGCGCACCACAGCGACTTCATCCGGCTCGACGCGCTGCTCACCAGCGGTGGCGTCTACGCCGACATCGACACCGTTTTCGTGCGCCCGTTCCCGAGCGAGCTCTTTACGGCGCCCTTCGTGATCGGCCGCGAGGCGCCCGTTCGAGACGAGCGGTCGGACGCGATGCGACCCTCGTTGTGCAACGCGCTGTTGATGTCCGAGCCCGGGGCACGGTTTGCACGAATGTGGCGCGACAAGATGGCCGCCGGCCTCGACGGCACCTGGAGCAATCACAGCGGCTTTCTCCCGGAAGCGCTCACTCGGCAGCTGCCCGCATCGGTTCGGGTCGAGCCCGAAGCGACCTTCTTCTCGTTCCCCGCCACCTCAGTCGGTCTGTCAGCGCTCCTCGAGCAGCGCTGTGACCCACCGCCGGACGCGCTCACCGTCCACCTGTGGGCGCATCTGTGGTGGGATCGCCACCGGCGGGACTTCACCGAGACCCACGGAGGCCGCTATCTGACGACATTCGTTCGCGGGGCACAAACCACGCTGGCGGAGCTGGCGCGGCCGTACCTGCCCGCTCCGCCTCCGGCCGTGGCGGCACGCGCGGGAACGCATGCGGCACCGGTGCACCAGCGGGACGAATGGAGCTACCTCTCACTCGATGAGCACTCGGGCTACGGCGTCGCTGCGCAACGCTGTATGGCAGCGCTCGAGGAGAGCGGACAGGCGGTGTCGTGGACGCCGTTCGTCAGCGGACCGCGCTGGGGTTTGGGATACGAGCCGGCGACCGGCTCGGCCGAGGAGCCGACCGGCGTTGTGATCGCACATCTCGTGGCCGAGTACCTACCGTTCGTCCGAGCTCGTAGCCCGAACTCGTTTCTCGTGGCGCACACCGTCTGGGACACCACTGGAATCCCCGACCACTGGACCGCCTGCTTGAACGAGGCGGATCTCGTTGTTGTCCCGTCGCGGTTCAGCGCGGCCGCAATCGAGCAACGCGGTGTCAATCCCCCCGTCGCGATCGTGCCGCACGTCGCACCACCCGCGACCGGCGCACACTCGGCGGCTCCGTGGCCGAACATCCCTGACGATGTGCTGGTCTTCTACACGATCGCCGAGTGGAACGAACGCAAGGCGCCGTTCCGTACGATCCAGGCCTATCTCCGCGCGTTCACCAAGCGCGATCGCGTCCTGCTTATCGTCAAGACGTCCCACTTCGACCGCCGCACCGTAGGTATGGCCTCCCCCAGTGCAGCCGGCAAGGGCACGACCGCATGGGCGCTGGCGG
This sequence comes from Solirubrobacteraceae bacterium, assembly GCA_035625625.1. GTDB lineage: Bacteria > Actinomycetota > Thermoleophilia > Solirubrobacterales > Solirubrobacteraceae > Palsa-465. The sequence goes on along the minus strand of DASPPG010000320.1, from coordinate 32,902 downwards.
AGCTGCTGGCGGGACATCCCGACCCACCGGCGGTCACGCTCGTCACTCGCCCGCTCGACGACGATGAAATCGCGGCCTTGCATCGGCGTGGGAACTGCTACATCTCGCTGGCCCGGGGCGAGGGTTGGGGCCTTGGCGCCTTCGATGCCGCGGCGCACGGAAATCCCGTCGTAACCACCGGCTTCGGGGGGCACCTCGACTACCTCAGTGACTCACGGCTGCTCGTACGTTTCGACCTGGTCCCGGTACACGATCCGGCTGGGTTCCCCAGTTACTCCCCCGATCAGCTGTGGGCAGAGCCGGACCTAGACCACGCAGCCGCGCTCCTGCACGAGGTCGCTGGTGATGTCCGACGCGCGGGACGGCTCGCGCGCCCAATGGCCGCCGAGATCCAGCGGCGCTACAGCCCGACGGCCGTCGCCCTCGCGTTCCGCCGAGCGGTCGAACATCACATCGTCCGCCAGCGGCCTCTTCGACAGTCCCCGGCGCGTACCGGTTGATGACATCGGGTGTTCGCTGGCTGTCGGTCGGCCCCGGAAGCGGCTACGGCGACGCCGGCCTGGCGTATCGGGCGGGACTGCGCGCAGCCGGGATCCCCGTCAGCTGGACGCCGCTCGGATGGCCATCGCCCACCTGGAACGCCCCACATGGGCCGGTGGAGGCCGGCGACACACGCGGATTCGCTCAGGACATCGCCGGTGAGGCGATCGAGCACGACACGGTTGTCGTTCAGTCACCGCCGCTGTGGCATTCACGGTTACTCGAGGAGGCCGATGGTCGCGCGCTCGTGGCGTTCACGACGTGGGAGACAGACCGCCTCCCGCCGGATCGGGTGGACATCCTCAATCGCTACGACCGGGTCATCGTCCCCTCCCGCTTCAACGCCTCGGTTTTCAAGGAATCCGGGGTTCGGTCGCCAGTGTCGATCGTGCCTCACATCGTCAGGCCTGCTCTCGCCTCCCGGCGGCGACGTCGGAAGAGCGGCAGGTTCCTCTTCTATCTGATCGCCACCTGGACCACCCGGAAGGCCATTCCGGATGCCGTGTCGGCGTTTGTCCTCGCATTCACCGCGCACGACCAAGTGGAACTCGTGATCCACACAACACCTGAAGACCACATCGCGTGCGCTCGCTCGCAGCGCAGCGGAACGCCTCACGCCCCTGCCGAGGCCGAGACCTGGTTCACACTCGCCCGGGTCCTCGCGGGACGCCGCTCGGTGCCCCTCGTCAGGCTGAGCACGCGGGTGCTCGATCCGAAGGAGCTTGACGATCTCCATGCAGAATCCGACTGCTTTCTGCTGTTGAGCCACGGCGAAGGCTGGGGGCTCGGCGCGTTCGATGCCGCGGCATTCGGCAACCCGGTGGTCGTCACCGGGTGGGGCGGGACGCTCGACTTTCTGCCCAACGGCTACCCGTACTGCGTCGACTGCGATCTCGTGCCGACGATCACCGCCGAACCGGACGCTTGGTGGGCACCGAGGCTGGGGGAGCGATGGGCGGACGCGCGGATCGATCACGCCGCCCAACTGCTCCGCCGGGTCTTCGAGTGCCGCGAGGAAGGAAAGGAGTGGGGGGCGGCGCTCCGGTCACACGTACACGAGTTGTTCAACCAGGCGCGTGTCACGAGCGCGCTGATCGCCGCGCTCGATGGAGCTGACCGCGCGAACGCGACCATCACTGGGCTCGCCGGCGATTCGGAGCCCCGGCCCTAAAAGACCGACCGGGTGGGCATACCCCGCCGCCGCCAACTCCTCCGCCCGGCCCCCGGTTTACGCCGCCGTGCCAGCGCCATCGTCCAGAGCGATCGCGCCGCGCTGCTCGAGGAGCTCATGCGGGGTTCGAGCGGGCGTGGACCGCACACGCCACGGCGGCGATCTGCGTGACTCCCGGCCGCCTTCAACACGGTTGCTGCGATCGTCGAAACGTTGCTCAAGGCTCCGACAGCAGGGTCCTTGCTGTTCAGCAATGTCGATCCGGCAGTGGTCGAGGGGGAGCCGTTCGATTCCGTCCGGGCCGATACGTCGGCGGACGCGGAAGGAGAATCGGAGCCGGTCTCGTCGGGCTCATAACCCGAAGGTCGCGGGTTCGAATCCCGCCCCCGCTATCCGGCCGACCAGGGCGTAGCACGCTGAAAAGCCCTGCAAATAGGCTGACCGAGACCCCGAGGGCCACCGCAAGGTGGCCTTCGTCGCGCGGGCCCAAAGCTCGCCGCGAGACGCCGGGTCAAACACGTGTCAAACGCAGTCTGGAACCGAGCGCGGTGCCGCAACTCCTGAGCCGCCCGTCAGCGGGCCGACGCCGGACGGAAAAGGTTCGGAGACGCCAGAGCGGATCGACGACGGCGCGACCGCCGCCGACCGAAACCCGAGGCGCTTCTACGGCGCGGTCGAGCTCGATCCGCTGCGGCTCACGCGCGACGCCGAGCAGATAGCGGAGGCGATCGTCGAGCACATCACCGGTCTCGTCGGTGGGGAAGCCAGGGCTCGCCTCGAGGTCGAGGCCGACGTGCCGGGCGGCGTCCAGGAGGACGTGGTGCGCACCGTCACGGAGAATGCGCGCACGCTTCGGTTCGAGGCCCCGCGGCTTCGAGCAGAAGTACGCCCACGGCCGCCGGCGATGCCGTGCGCGACACCGTGACGATGGCGCCGATCGAGCCGAATAGCCGGGGTTCGCTCCCGGCTGGACGGAGCTGCCAGCGCATCGAGACGTGTTCGGGGCGATTGAGCGCCGGATCGCGCGGCGAATGAAAGGGCTCCGCCAGCTCGATACGGGATGGGACGGCGCAACGCCTGGCGCCCTAAGCCGAGGCCGTCGTGACCGCGGCGCGCGTCATCGCCGAGGTCGCCAGCGTGGGCGTGCCCGAGCCCGAGGTGTTCCGGTGCCCGACGGCGGAGCTCAGGTCGAGTGGCGCCCCGGTCCGGTTGAGCGAGCTCGAAGTTGAGACCGGCGGCCGAGCGATCGTGTTCGTGTGCGACGACGCGGCGACCGGCTGGCAGATCGATGGCGAGCTGCTACGCGACAGGTCGCTTCTCTTGTGTTCGCGTTTGCGCGGCTCGCCGCCTACGTACGACCTCACCCGAATCCCGCGAGCCGATCGCGGATGAGGCTTGGCTGCCTCGCAGGATCCCGGATCAGCCGGAGCAGATGTGGACACGCATGGGGGGGATTTGTTGCGTCCGTCGAGCACCGCGATGAAGCCTTCATCCGTTGACCGGGGTTTGTCGGCAGATGTTCGCCGCCTGCTACGTAATCCGGTCGAGCCGGTCGTGTAGGTGAGGCAGCCGGCGTCGGGGTCACGTAGGCGCCCGGGCGACCCGCTCGTCCCCCCAGATCCGTCCGCCGCGACCGCCAAGATCCCCAGCGTGATCGCGCTGCACGCTCTTTGGTTCCGCGACTCGGAGCTGTGCATCTGGGGAGAGCAGTCGTCGCTACCGCTGAACCCTCGCGATCGCCGGCGGCGAGACGCTCGATGTCCGCCGCGACACCCGTTCGCCTGCGGGGTGGCGAGGCTGACCGATGCTCTCGAGCGGCTTGGCACACCGCTCGCCACGGAGCGCACGAGCAGGCGCCGGCTCACGCTCAGGCTCCCCTCTTCGGACCTTGGGCCGCAGTCCTCGCCACAGCTGCTACGCGTCGTCGAGGACGAGGAGGTCGTGGCGGCCGGGTCGCTGAGGCTGGACGCGTGGGAGCTTGACGCGATCGCGCTTGCACCAAGCGCGGTGGCCGATCTGCTGCTCTCACTGCCGATCAAGCCGCCAGTCGGCCTCGCGCTCGGCGAGTCGCTCCCCTACCTCGCGGAAGCGTGCAAGCTCGGGCTGGAGCTGGTCGCGCGCGGTCGGCTGCGGCCGGCGCTTGAGCCCCTGGGTGAGCGCTGGGCGGCGCGGTGGCGGCCGGTGCTGGACGAGCCGGCCGACAGCGTGCGCTTCGGGTTGCTCGTCCGGTCGATGCCGCCGCTGCTGCGCAGCGAGGTGGGCCCTGGGGAGGATGGCTACCGCCCTAACGGGCTCCTCGACGGCTTTGTGGCGGCGATTGTCGACGGCTGCGCGCGGGAGTTCCTCGGCGGCCGGCTCGAGCCCGTCGGCGACGCAGAGCGAGCGATGCCGAGCGTCGTAGAGGCCTGGCTGCTCGCGCTGGCGGACGAGGATCCGGTGGTCGACGGCGATCCGTGGGAGCTGGCGATGCTGGCCGAGCGACTGGAGCAGCGGTGGGAGGCCGGCCGCAGCTACGCGGCACGGCGGATGTTCCGCACGTGCTTCCGACTCGTGCCGCCGGGAGGGGAAGAGGAGGCCGCCGCGCCGGCGGATGGCCAGGAGGAGGACGCCCTCGCGCTCACGAACGGGCACCCGCCGCTTCCGGCTCCGCCTGCCGAGAGCGGTGACGTGCCTGGCCGGGACGAGTGGCGGGTCGAGTTCCTGCTCCAGCACAAGGACGATCCGAGCGTGCTTGTCCCGGCCGCCGACGTGTGGGCGCACAGCGAGCGGCTCGAGGCGCTGGGGCGGATGCTGGAGAATCCGCAGGAGCGGCTGCTCGGCGGGCTCGGACACGCGCTGCGGCTGTGGCCCGACCTAGCCCCGGCGCTGCAGGAGCCGGCGCCAACCGCAATCGAGCTGACGGCAGTGCAGGCATTCCGGTTCCTGCGCGAGGCGGTTCCGTTGCTCGAGCAGGCCGGCTTCGCGGTGATCACACCGCCGTGGTGGCGCCAGCGGTTGCAAGTCAAGCTGAGCGCGAGGCCCGTGCAAGAGTGGGAGGAGGGCTCCGGGCTGTTCGGCGTCGATGGTGTCTGCGCGTACGAGTGGAAGGTGGCGATCGGCGACACCACCCTGACACTGGACGAGCTTGAGGCGTTGGCGGATCTGAAGCTGCCCCTGGTCAAGGCACGCGGTCGGTGGATCGCGCTACGCGCCGACGACGTCGAGATGGCGCTGCGGTTCTTCAAGGGTCGCCAGCTGCGGGGCCGGGCGTCCGCCGCCGAGCTGCTCCGCGAAGGGCTGGTTGCCGGCGGCGGCGCTAAAAACGATGAGCCGCTGCCCGAGATCGAGATCGAGGCCGAGGGCTGGCTGGCGGGGCTGCTCGCCTTTACGGGGGATCGCCGCTTCCAGGCGGTCGCCACGCCGGCGACGTTCAACGGCGAGCTGCGCCCCTACCAGCAGAGGGGTCTTGCCTGGCTGTGCTTTCTCTCGCAGCTCGGGCTCGGCGCGTGCCTGGCGGACGACATGGGACTTGGTAAGACGCCCCAGACGCTCGCGCTCCTCCTGGCTGAGCGCGAGCAGCAAGCGAACGGCGCCGGCCGCGACGGCGACAGCAGCCTCAGGCGAAAGAAGCCCGGCCCGACGCTCTTGATCTGCCCGGTGTCGGTCTCCGAGAACTGGCGGCGTGAGGCGCAGCGGTTCGCGCCCAGCCTCGAGGTCCACGTCCACTACGGCCCCGGCCGCGTGAAGGGCCAGGCGTTTGCGCGCAGGGCCAAGCGCAGCGACATGGTGGTCACGACCTATGCGCTCGCGCTGCGTGACCGCGAGACGCTCGAAGCGGTCGCGTGGGAGCGGATCGTGCTCGACGAGGCGCAGAACATCAAGACGCGCGAGAACAAACAAACGCGTGCGATCCGCGGATTGAATGCTCGCCACCGTGTCGCGCTGACGGGAACGCCGGTCGAGAATCGGCTCTCGGAGCTGCACTCGATCATCGACTTCCTCAACCCGGGCCTGCTCGGCTCGGTGGCAGGTTTCCGCGAGCGGTTCGCGACCCCGATCGAGCGCTGGCGCGACGGCACGGCCGCCAAGCGCCTTCGCCACGCCACGGGTCCCTTCATCCTCAGGCGGCTCAAGACCGACAAGGAGGTCATCGACGACCTGCCCGAAAAGATCGAGATGCGGGTCGACTGCCATCTTACGAAGGAGCAGGCGACGCTCTATCAGGCGGTCGTCGACGAGATGCTCGAGCGGATCGAGCACGCCGAAGGCATCGAGCGATCGGGCGTCGTGCTGCAGGCGCTGATGAAGCTCAAGCAGGTCTGTAACCACCCGGCGCACCTGTTGAAAGACCACTCGCGCCTGGAGGACCGCTCGGGCAAGCTCGCGCGGCTCGAGGAGATCGTCGAGGAGGCGCTCGCCGAGGGAGACAAGGCGCTGTGCTTCACCCAGTTCGCGGAGTTCGGTCACCTGTTGCGCGGGCATCTCCAGGAGCGGCTCGGCCGGGAGGTCCTGTTTCTGCACGGCGGCACGCCGAAGGCGAGCCGCGACCAGATGGTGCAGCGGTTCCAATCGCCGGACGGTCCTTCCCTGTTCGTGCTGTCGCTGAAGGCCGGCGGCACGGGGTTGAACCTCACTGCCGCCAACCACGTGGTCCACTTCGACCGCTGGTGGAACCCGGCGGTCGAGGACCAGGCGACCGACCGCGCCTTCAGGATTGGGCAGCGCAAAAACGTCCAGGTCCGCAAGCTCACCTGCGTCGGCACGCTCGAAGAAAGGATCGACCAGTTGATCGCAGAGAAGAAGGATCTCGCCGAGCAGATCGTCGGCTCAGGTGAGGTGTGGCTGACCGAGCTCGACACCGCCCAGCTACGCGAGCTAGTCGCGCTGAGCGGCGGCGCGGTGGTGGCGGCATGACGCCCAGCCGGGCGGAACGCGTCCGCGGCCTTGCGACGCGACCGTTGCCGGCGGAGAGCGGCGTCGTGCTCCGTACCGTGGATGACCAGGTCGGCGCCAGCTGGTGGTCGCGACGGTTCATTGCGTTGCTGGAGTCGTTCGGGATCGGCTCGCGCCTTGAGCGCGGGCTCGCGTACGCCCGCAGCGGCCAGGTGTCCGAGCTGGACGTCGAACCGGGGATCGCGCTGGCCAAGGTGCAGGGCTCCCGCTTCACGCCCTACCGGGTGCGGATCCGCCCGCAGCCGTTTTCCGAGCACCAGTGGCGGCGCGCGGAGAAGGCGATCGCCGCCCGGGCGCTGACACTCGCCACACTGCTCGCGGGCGAGATGCCCCCGGACATCGAGGAGGTGCTGGCCGATGTGAAGCTGTCGCTGCTTCCGTCCTCCTACGAGGAGCTTCGCGCGAGCTGCACCTGCCCGGACGCAGCCAATCCGTGCAAGCACACCGCCGCCGTCTACTACGTGCTCGCCGAGCGGCTCGATGAGGAGCCGTTCGCGCTGTTCACGCTGCGTGGGCGCACGGAGGAGGAGCTGCTGGAGCGCCTGCGGTCGCGGCGAGCGAAGGCTACACGGGCGCGAGCGCACGCGGTAGAGGTCGCATCTGGGGCTCAAGCAGACGAGCCTGAGCCGCTGCCGGAGACCCTCGATCGCTTCTGGTGCGCAGGGCCCGAACTGGCGGGGCTTCATGTGAGCCCGTTCGCCGCCGAGGGTCCCGATGCGCTCCTGCGCCGGCTCGGGTCACTGTCGCTCGAGGCGGGCCTGGAAACGGTCGACCTGGCCGCCGTCCTTGGCCCAACCTATGCCCGGCTGGCGGCTGCCGCCGAGCGCCGGGCGCTCAGCGACTGACCGCGCGCGCCGGCTCCCACCAGCGCTCCATCCCCAGCTCGGTTCGAAGGCGATCGACGTCCGGGGCCGGTCGCCCGTCGCGCGTGAGCAGCCAGGCGTCGTGCTCGAACTCGCGCAGGAGCGCCTCCAGCCGTGGGCGCTCGCGCTCGCGACTGGTCGCGGCACGCGGCGTGTGCCCGCCGACCGCCGGCACGCGCTCGTCGGGCCAGTGCTCGACCCAGGCGTCGATCGCCTGCTGCGAGGCTCCGAACGGAGCGGGACCGCCGAGCTGGATCGGGGGCATGTCCATCGGCGGGTCGATCGCCGAGCGGCGGGTCAGCTCGGGCTCGAGCTCCAGTGCCTCGAGCACGTCGAGCAATGCTTCGAAGCGCGCCTCGGAGTTCACCTCGATCTCGACGCCGCCGGCGTGTGCCCGCAGCCGGCCACGCAGCCACCGTGGCGTCTCGTCGGGGTTGTCGATCGGCTCGTCCTCACCGAACTTCGCCCGCAGCTGTGCCAGCATGCTCTGGCGCTCCATCTGGCTCAGCTCGCGCCCCCACCAGGTGAGGGTGCCGTCGTCCTCGGTCGTGAAGTCGGGATGGGCGGCCAGCCGCTCCGTGGCGGCCGCTCGGTCCTTGACGGTGACGAGCGCAGTGATCAGCTTGAGGCGGTCGCCGTCGGTGTTGGTGAGCGTGGGGCCGGCCTTGCGCCGCCGCCACAGCTCGCTGGCGATCGTTGGCATTAGGTCGGCGATTAGCACGCTGATCAGCGCAGCGTGCAGCGGATCGTACGGTTCGCGGCGCTCGACGAGCACGCCGTGCGGCTCGGGCTCGCGAGGCCGGCCGGAGCTGCGGCGTGCGCGCTTGCCGCTCACCGATCGCTCGATCTCGATCCTGGTGAGGTGAACGGACTCGGCTGCCAGATCGCCCTCGGCCGGCCGCATGTGGAGCACCGCGCCAGTCGTCCGCCAAGTCCCATCGATCGCGACCAGCGCGCATAGGAACACGCTCCACTTCCCGGCCTGCTCGAGCTGCTCGGGCGGGACAGCCGTGTAGCGGCGAGCGCCGGTCACGATGTCGGTCAGCCACACGCCCGGCGATGCTGCCGGTTCTACGACCTGCCAGAGTCCGTACATGCAGGTGTCCTGCCAGCGGTTGGCCGCGTACACGATGTCCGGCGGCGTGTCGGGGTCGGCCGCCAGCAGCGCGAGCGGTGCCGTCGACTCCTCGTTCTGATCCGGGCCATCCTGCCAGAGCTCGCTGGCGTCCGCTTCGGAGTCCCGCAGCCACGCGCGCTCGATCGCGAGCCGCATCAGGCCCTCGTAGCGCTCGAAGATCAGCTCGCCGCCGCCCTCCGCCAGCTCGCCGGGATCGATCAGCCCGGCGTCGGCCAGCTCCTCGAGCCATTCCCGCATCGCCGAGGCGACATGCTGGCTGAGCTCCGGCCGATCGTCGACGAATGCCACCAGTCGGTCACGCAGCCTGTAGAGCGACTCGCGGCTGGCGAACCGTTCGAGGAGCTGGCGCTCGTAGCGGTCGAGCTTCTGGCCGGCGGTAGCGCGAGCGTGGATGCTCTCCAGCGCGGCCGCCCAGATCTCTTGCGCGTCTGTGTCGTCGGGCTCGTCGAGCAGCGCCAGCTCGATGAGCTCGAGCGCCTCGAGCGCGAGACCCGCGGCGATCAGGTGGCGCGCCAGCTCGACGGCGCCGTCCGGTTCACGCTCGGCCTCGATCGCCTGCTCAAGCAGGTTGGTTGCGCGCTCGGCCTGATCGTCGACGACGCGCGCGACCTCGGCGGCGAAAGTCAGCGCGGTGAGGCTGGCGGGAGCGAGGCGGGCGACCTCGGCGGCGACCGCCCGCGCCCGCTCAGGGTCCTGCTCCGCCAGAAGCTGCGCAAAGCCAACAGGAGAAGGGAGGCCCTCGAAATCCTCGACCATCAGCGCTGCGACGCGCCCGGGCCGAGTCTCCGGCGATTGCGCCTCGGCGGCGCGACGCTGCATCTCCTCGATCGCGTGCTCGAGCTCGGCGTCCGGCTCCAAAGCGGCAGCCCCCGGACGGCCACGGGGCGGCCGTCCGCCGGGACGACGCTGCGACCCACCCCTACGCTTGCGCTTCGGCTTGGCCACGTGTCGCTCCGCTGGGAGGCATCGGCCCGCCAGCGTAGCGAGCACGGCGTGTCGGCATCGCCCGACTGGCCGCCGTCCCAACCCGCTGACGGCGAAATCTCCGGAGAGCGATGACCTACAGCAGAACTCTCCGTTCGCCGGACTCCTAAGCGAGCCAGAGCGCCAGCGAATCCTGCGAGAGGTGGTGTACCTGCGCGTCCACGAGTTCGACCAGGTCGTCGCTGCGGCGTCCTCCGTGACGGGCGCGAGCGAGTTCGTCGTCATCGGTAGCCAGGCGATTCTTGGCTCCTACGACACACCGCCGGAATCGCTGTTGCAATCGCTCGAGGCCGACATCTTCCCACTGCATAACCGTGGCACCGCGGACCTGATCGACGGTGCTCTCCAGCTGCGGTCATCGATCGCCTGCGTGTGCGCCCGAGTGTGGCGTAGCCTTCCCGGTCCCGGCTCGCCGGAAAGTTGCCGCCTACGCGGACTTACCGATGATGAGCCTCGGTCGTTGCTCCCGGCCGCCAGCAAGCGCCGCGCGCAGCGCGCTTGCCTGGACCATCAGCTCCATGTTCTCCCCGCTGTCTTCGAGCTCATCATGCTTCCAGGCGAGAAGCCACGCCTCGGGCGAGTATCCCGTCGACTGCTCGAATCGCCGTGCCAGCTCGACGGGATCGCCGAGCTCCGGCATCTCGAATCGAGCTTCGGCTTGACCGCTGAGCTGGCGCTGGTAGGCGCGAAGAGCGGCGCGCGGAATCATCGTCTTGCGCTCAGATAGTCGCAGCGCCTTGAGCCTGCCCTTGCGAACGAGCTTGCGCACTCCGTCATCACTCATACGGAGTTCGCGGGCGACCTCAGACACGGTCAGATAGGGCGTGGAGTCAGTCATGGCGCACGTAGGATAGCAGGACCGTCTCGTTGGTATCGTTAGGCGCGTTCGTCCCGTTAGTCGTCGCCGGCTGACCAGGCTTCGTAGAGGAGCCGCTCGACGCGATGCAGCCAGTCAAACAAGGACTCGTTGTCGACCGGGTCCTTAACCTCGTTCGGCTGGCCGAGCGGATGGCGGTGCAGCCACAGCGATCTGGCCTTGCTTCGGTCGAGATCCAGCCGCTCAGCCGCGACGTCACCTCGGGCCGGATCGAACTGGGCGTGCCAGGAGTGGCTGTGCAGATAGCATCCCTCCAGGACTGGCGACAAGCGGTCAGGGTCGCGGCCGGGGAGCCAGAGCTCTCGGATCGTTATCTCGACCTCCGGCAAACCGAACTCGGCGCGACGCCGAGCTGCCACGACGAGCTGTCCCTCGACGACGCCGGCGTCAGGAGGTGTGCGGATCTCGTACCCCCAATCCTGCACCTCCGTAACCCAGAGGCCGCTGCGATGCTGGACGACGCTTGCTTGGGTCACCGCCGACGACCGCTCGCCATCAGGCAGTTGTACCGGGCCTGCCGGACCACTCTGAGACGTCAGCTGTCGTCCAGCCCACCGCCCTGCGCCAGCAATACGCCGGTGGCTTCGAGATCACGAAGGTCGGTCCGATGATCTCGCTGATCTATTGGTCGCGCGAGGTGGTACCGTCGCTACGCGTCTGGCCAAGACGCATCGACGCGCGGCAGCAACAGACGATCGTTGACCCACGAGGGGATTTTTGCTCCCCAGTCAGACCGAATTTCGATGGGAGCTGGCGACGACGTCTCGCAGGACGGTGCTCGCCATGACGAGGTCCACGTCGGAGCCGAGGAAGTCGTTGAGGGTGGCTTGGGCAGCCGCCGCGGACCCGCTCCCTCGTAGCTCCACTCGACCCCAGCATCGATCAGCCGCTCGTCCCGGAACTCGAAATTGCTTTGTTATCAATGGCCGATCACGCCGAGCTACACCGAGGCGGCTGTGTCCTGCTTCTCCGAGCCAGGGAACCCGTTTGAATGGGACGGGGCCGCGGCGGGGGCGAATTCGCCGAGGCCACCTCTCACCCGCTCTCCCGCGAGTGGGTGAGCGAGGCGCTGGGGATGAGCGACAGGTCGATGCCCGGTCCACCGTCCCTTGGCGAGATGCGTTGGCGCCCCGCTCGGGGTTGGGCCTACGCAAAGGACGCTGCGAGCCGGACTAGTCGACCGCGACGTCCCGCCTTCAGAGAGCGGCGGGGGATCAGCTGCCCTCCCCGAAGAGACTCGTGCCCGCGTCGAGGCCCCAATCAAAGCGATGCCGGTGGCGCCGAGCGGACCCATGACCGTGAAGGTGGGCGCGACCAGCCACTGAGCCCTGCGTCAAACAGATTTCAAACGAATCCAGCCGCATGCATCGACATGAATGAGGACCACGCACTATCACGCGATCCTGAGTGTCGGACGCGACGGCACATCCGCGGGAGTCGCCCGGATGGACCGACACGTATCCGGGACGGCTCATAACCCGAAGGTCGCCGGTGCGGACCCCCCGGGCTACTCATACCCGATTCGGAGATCGCCCGGCTGGATGAATCTCACGTGCTGCACGCTCTCGCGCGGATGACCGATTCCGGAAGTTGGCCCCCACCCGAGCGAGGGCATGAAGGGAGACGCTCTCCGGCGGCTACAAGAGATCAACTGGTTAACGGGTGACGCTGATCTGATCAGGGCGACGCGCGAACGGCTACGGCGAGAGCGCTTTACGTGCGATTCCTAGAAGACCTGGGAGGCTCCCGATGTATCAGGAAGCCGCGTCGAAGCTCTTTACCTCAATTGGGGCGGGTGTCATCTCGCGTGCAGGCGATCTCGGGTGGCCCCGCGAACGTCAAAGGGAGGGGCTATGACCGAACCGAAGCGGACCGACGACGAAGAGCTCGCAGCGGCACTCAAACGCATCCATGGCGTGGACGTCCCCGTGGCCAAGCTGCTCGCCCACGAGATGCGCCCGGCAAATGTCGAGCGCGTCAGCTCAGACCGCGGGCGTCTTGACCTTCCCGACTCACCAGAACGGCCACTCTTCCCGGGCCCGCCAACCCCGGTGGTCCGCTACGTGCTCGACGTCGACGGGTTTGTCCAAGCGCTCGAGTCGGCGCTCAACGTTGAGGTCGCCGGCTATTCGATGCGCCTGAACGACTATGGCCAGACGATTCGCACGCTCGACTACAACTGGGCCAAGGAACCGAAGGACGGAGGGGAGGGATGGACTCCCGACGTGCGCATGCACGTCGCCAGCCTGAGCAAGCAGATGACCGCGATCGCGATGACGAGGACGCTCGACCGAGCGGGGGTTCCCTACGACGCGAAGATCATCGACTTCCTGCCTGCGTACTGGTCCAAGGGACCGAACGTTGACGAAATCACGTTCGCCAATCTGATGACGCACACCTCGGGCTTGGACTACGGCGTCAGCTCCTCCGCATCTGACTTTGAGTTCATGAAGGCTCAGATCGCCGCCGGCACCACTCACCTGGGGCAGTACTGGTACCAGAACATGAACTTCGGGCTGTGCCGGGTTCTGCTCGCGACGGTCAACGAGAACATTCCGGTCGACTTCTCGCTGCCGCCGCTGTTCGGGCTGAACTGGTTCAACGACCTCGTGTGGGACTTCATCACCCTGTCCGTCTATCAGCTCTACGTCGCGGACGAGGTGTTCGCACCCTCGGGCGTCCACGGTCCGACCCTGACCCACGAGCCGGCCGACGCGCTTGCCTACTCGTTCCCAGTGTCCGTCCCCGGCTGGAATTCCGGGAATCTGACCACGATGGCGGGTGGTGCGGGCTGGCACATGGCAGTCGACGAGGTGCTCGCAGTGATGGGAACGTTCAGGCGCAGCGGCACGATCATGAGCACGGCGCAGGCGCAGTCGATGCTCGATGCAGGCTTCGGCGTGGACTGGACGGCCTCGACGCCAATGGGCACCTACTACGCCAAGAACGGGATGTGGGACGACTCCGCCGGTCAGATGGAGCAGGCCGTCCTGTTCTACCTGCCGGACGAGATGGAGCTGGTCCTGCTCGTCAATTCCCCCGTCGGTCCACGCGGGGAATTTCTGTATTCGCTCGTCGCCAACGCGTTCACGAGCAATATCGTCGCCGTCAGCCCTATCAATGCGTAGCTCATCGCCGGGGGGGAAGGCGGCTCGCGATTCGCCGGCTGGCGGCTGCGTGTCGCAGCTCGTGACGTAACCGGTGGCGCTAACCGGCGGATACGGTCTCCTGCGCTACCCCGAGGAGCGCGAGCCCGCGCTGGCGGCGACGCTGATCACGTCGCTGCCAGGCGCGGTCGGCACGGTCGCTGAGAACCGGCCGTTCGGGGCCGAGGTGGCCACGATGGCGGTGCTGTCACTTGCGGATGCCGTCTGGGCGGTTGAGATGATGACCCAGGCTCCAGGGGACGGTCGTTCCGGTAACGGTTGTGGGGGCGCTCACGGTTGCGCCGCTGGTCGGAGAGCTGATCGTCACCGGCAGGCTGGTCGGGGGCCCGTTGGTGATGTAGCGGGCCTTCGTGATCGCAGGTTGGTCTGTGAGCGTGCCGGTCTGGAGATCGCGGATAAGCCGCACGTACTGGCCCTCGGTCCAGATGAGCGGCGTCGCCGAGCCCGCGGCCTTGCCGTCGAGGAATCCAATCGATGCGGTAGCCGGGTTCGAGCCGTAGGGCGCGGCCGGGATGTCCGGATCCTCCCAGACCTGCTCGGGCATCAGGCCGATGCCCCAAGACATGCGCTGCATCGTGGCCGCCAGGTTCTCGGCGCCGGCGCGGTCGCCGGTCTACAGCTCCTGTTCGGCGCGCTCGCCGTCGAGGAGCGGCCACAGGTGGCCGGTCCCGACGCCGTTGTAGGACGGCGCGCCGCTGGGAGAGCAGGTAGTCGGGCCGGGCTGGTAGCAGTCTCCGTAGCCGTCGGTCGAGCCGCTGGCCTGGACGCCGTAGCGATGCCAACTGGGGCCGGATGGCGTTTGACTCTCAAGGATCGAGTCGACGACCTTGAGCGAAGCGGTGACGTCGGGGTCATTCGCGGGCAGCTCGCCGAGTCTGGTCAGCTCAAGGAACCCGGCGTCCACCACGCGCCGCTGGTCGACGTTGTTCAGGCTGCCGTTGTTGAGGTTGTAGGTCTCGGCGGCGTTGGGGTCACCGGTTGGCGAGAGACGGATGAAGTAGCGATGGTCGCCGTACGGCCAGTGTCGGTGACAGTCCAGGACTTCACGTTGCGCTGGTAGTCGTCAGCGGTGGCTTGGTAGAGCAGCGCCCGGGTGGAGTCGCCGGCGGCTTGGGCGAGGTGGGCGGCGGCGGTGAGCCCTGCGATCTCCGCTGCGATCGTCGATGGCGAGTATGCGATGTGCTCCTCCCAACGGTCCTTGCCGTACATGGGCCCGTGGGCGACGATGAAGTCGGCGTCAGGCCGGAGGTGTTGTTCGTAGAAAGACTTATCGCCCGCGAAGCCGGCGTCCCACGCCATCAGCAGCGGGTAGGCGTCCTCGTCGATCTCGCAAAGGCCGTAGGTGTCGGGAGCGACCGACCCGTCGAGCTCGGAGTCGCGCGGGAAGCTCCCGTTTGGCTGCTGGGCCCGGTCGAACCGGAACTTGACCATCTGCCGAGCGGTGGCGAGGTCGCCGTCGGCGAGCAGTCCGGTGAACGTCTCGTAGCTGTCGCGCGCAAAAACCGAGCGGTACGTGTAGCCGGCGTGAGTTTGACCGCCAGCATCGACTGTCCCCACGGGTCGGCCGGCGCCGCTACGAAAGCGCCCAGATTGGTCTTGTCCTCGGCGGACTTCATCACGTTGGCCGCGAGCCAGTAGGAGCGGGCGTCGGCCTGTGGAGGGGTGTGCAGCGTTGCGTCGTAGCTGTGCCAGCCGTCCACGTACGCGTGGAGCGCCGCGCTGTAAGGCGTGGTCG
The DNA here is from genome assembly GCA_035625625.1 of Solirubrobacteraceae bacterium. Taxonomy (GTDB): domain Bacteria; phylum Actinomycetota; class Thermoleophilia; order Solirubrobacterales; family Solirubrobacteraceae; genus Palsa-465. The sequence continues at coordinate 17,495 of DASPPG010000320.1, read as the reverse complement.
CGCTCCGTTCCGCCGTGGCGATGGCTTCCTTGGCCGTCGGAGCGAATCCGAGCGCGAGTGTGAACGGGCGCATCGGGTCCTCAATCTGCGCAGTCTGCACGACGTTGCCGTCTGTGGCTGAGTTGTAGACGTTGCGCAGCCGGTGGTAGGTGTCCAGCTGGGTCAGGCCGTCGGTGGGGGTGCCGACGAAGCCACTCGAGGCGCGCTCGAATCGGCGGTCGGCGGTTAGTGCGCCAACAACCTGTGCGGCCCACGGACCGGTGGGGGCGGTGGTGTCGGAGGCGACCAGCGCACCGGTGGCCGGGTCGATAACGGCGTTGTTCGGAAGTGCGTTTGTCGGTCCGCCCCCGCCGGTGTTGTCGATCTACGCGTCGTAACGCACATAGACCTTCAGGTTGCGCAGGCTGGCGGACGCCGTCCCACGGAGCGGCTCGAGCGTCGTGTGCATGACCACGCTGTCTCGGGCCGGATCCGTCAGGTAGTCGGTGACGAGGGCGAAGCCGTGTTTCGGGTCGCCGCTCGTGACCTGGCATACCATGCCGCTGCGGTCGGGGGAGCCGATCGTGTAGGTCATATCACGCTCTTGCATGTCGGTGAACGACCGCCCGTCGGTCACGATGTACTGGAGCGTGTTAACGTTGCTGTTTTCGATTGACGGACTGAACGTGTCGGAGAGGACGCCGTCGGCAACGGTGAACCACACCTTCGAGGTCGTGTTGCGCGCGGTGCCGAAGCAATCCTTGCGAGCCAGGTCAAGGTACGACTGAGCACCCGGCCCGTCCGGGGCGGAGGCACCTGGTGTCGACGCTACCGACTGTGTGGCCACGAGGACGCCGGTCGTCACGACGACGGCGATGACCGCAATCACGCGGGCGGCCATGACCTTTGCTGACCGCATGGGTTTACCTCTCCTCTCGGACTACGACCCCGCTTACCCAAGCCAACTTGACCCGAAACACCGCCGCGGAGACGTTCCCCGGGACGTCCTTCCGATCCGCCCTGACTAGCGGGCTATTTAGTGACCGTTGCGATTGGTCTCGCCCGCGGCGCTGGTGGCGAGAAGCGCGAGAATGTCGGCGCCGTGGCGTTCGATGAACGTAGGGCCGACGCCCCTGATCCGCGCGAGCGAGTCGAGTGAGTTCGGGCGAGTGGCTGCGATCGCGGTCAGGGTGCGGTCGTGGGCAACGGTGAACGCGGGCTTGCCGTCCGCCGCGCGCAGCCGCCACTCACGCAGCGCGGCGAACAGCGCCTCGTCGGCCGGTCGCGCCGGCGCCTCCGGAACCGAGCCGCCGACCGCGGCGTGGTGGCGGCGTGGGGATCGCCGTGCGGGAGCGAGGGTCGTTGGCTCTGGGAGACCGATCGTGTCGGGGTCACAGATGTCGCAGCAACGGCCGGTCGGTGCGCCGGGGCGGTGGTCGCCGAAGTGGTCGAGCAGGGTGCGGCGGCGGCAGGTATCGGGCGCGCACGCGAAGGCCTGGACCGCGTGGTAGTGGCGCCACGCTCGGTCGCGGGCCTCGCGGCAGATCACGGTGAGCCGGACGGTCGTGCCGGCGCCGGTCAACGTCACGGCCAAACGGCCGCCACGAGCGGGCTCCAATCGACAGTAGCCGGCGCGCTCGGCGATTCCGAGGCAGATTCGTTCCCGGTCGTCGGATAACGGGTCGAGCTCGAGTGTGTCGCGGGGGGCGCGCGACTCGAGCCGGCGGACGAAGGCAAGCACGTCGCTCGGCTCGATCGCGTCACGTTTGATGAAGTTGATCAGCCGGCCGAGGTCGGAACGGCTCGACAGCAGGATCGCGCGCGCGGGCGCACCGTCACGGCCCGCGCGGCCGACCTCCTGGTAGTAGCCCTCGACGCTGGTGGGTATCGCCCAGTGGATCACGGCGCGAACGTCGGCCTTGTCAACGCCCATCCCGAAGGCGTTGGTGGCGACGACGATCTCGGCGTCTCCAGTCATGAAGCGGTGCTGAGCCGAGGCCCGCTCGTCGGGGGCCATGCCGGCGTGGTATCCGACCGCGAGCAGTCGCTCTGACCGCAGCAGCTCGGTCACCTCCTCCACGTCGCGCCGGGTCCCGCAGTAGACGATTGCGGGACGCATCGACGTGTCCGACAGTGCCAGCGACAGGAGCGCTCCCTTCCGTGCCCTGGCGCCCGCCCCGTCGACCCCAATCACGTCAAACGACAGGTTGGGCCGGTCGAACCCCGCCCGCAGGACGAACGGGTCCCGCAGGCCGAGCCGTGTGACGATCTCATCGGCCACCTCCTCGGTCGCGGTCGCGGTGCAGGCCATCACGGTCGGAGAGCCAACCCGATCGATGACGCTGCGGAGCCGCAGGTAGTCGGGGCGGAAATCGTGGCCCCACTCGGACACGCAGTGGGCCTCGTCGACCGCGAACAGGGCCACCCGGCGCGCGGCCAGCGCCTCCATGAACGACGCCGACGCGAACCGCTCCGGCGAGCACAGCACGATACGGCTGCGGCCGCCGCGCACATCCGCCAGCGCCCGGGTCACCGTGCCGCCGTCCATGCCCGAGGCGATCATCGCCGCGGGATGGCCGCCCCGGAGCAGACGCCGGTACTGGTCGGCCATCAGCGCGATCAGCGGTGAGACGATGACCGTCAGATCGGCCGAGGCGATGCCGGGCAGTTGGTAGCAGAGGCTCTTGCCGCCGCCGGTCGGCATCACCACCAGGCTGTCGCGGCCGGCAAGCACGGCCGCGACCGCGTCGCGTTGTCCCGGCCGGAAGGCGTCGAGACCGAAGTGCGCGAGCAGGGCATCTGGGTCGCGTGGGCCGTGGTAAGGGCGATCGATGGTGTCGTCGAGCCCGTCGATCCGATCGAGACCGGCGAGCGCCCTCCGCGCCGCTGTGTCCTCCTCGACCATCGAGATCTGCCGCGGCTCGCTGGACTGAGCAGCCGATAGCGCCGAGGCCAGCGGCGCTGCCTGATCGCGCTCTTCAGCGGACAGCGTGCGCCACAGCGACCGCAACTCGCTCAGTTCCGACTGCGCCAACGGGTCCGTGCGGCCCGTCTCAAGCCGCCGCAACAACGCGGTCGCCCGCACGGAGAACTCACTCATGCCGGTCAGCCTAGAAGGTGACCACGACGCGACGACGGTTCGACATCGTCCGTGTCGTCGAGCGCCTCCGGGCGTCGGCGTCGGCGATTGGCCGGGTGATACCCATGGCCGGGCTGGACGACGTTGTTCAGATACTCCGGTACGTACAGAGGGAGTTCCTCGTCGTGGTCCACGTCGATCACGGCTCGCTGCTAACCCGATGCGAATTTTGAACGCGTGGTCGCAGAGAAGGAACGAACGACGGCTCAGCTCCGCGTGTACCGCAGGTCGGCGACCACGTCCATCTTGGATCCTTCGATGCAACAGCTACCTGAGTGCACCCACTCAGACTGAAAGCTACCGGCCGGTCGCGAGGATGAGCCGAGGCTCGTTGTCTGGCCGCTCGTGGTGGTCCCGAACGTGCCTGCCGGCAGCTGTAGTCATCAGCGCCGCGTCGGCACTGCGCCACGCGGAGCTATTTCACAGTCACTCGTCCTAGGCGCCGGCCCCCGCGGCTGTCGCCTCGGCGACCGCTGCTTGTGCGGCCGCAACTCTCGCGACGGGGACGCGGTACGGCGAGCACGACACGTAATCGATGCCGGAGCTGTGGAAGAACGCGATCGAGTCCGGGTCCCCGCCGTGCTCCCCGCAAACGCCGAGTTTGAGCCACGGTTTGGTTTTCCGGCCCAGCCACGCGCCCATGCGCAGCAGCTGCCCAATCCCCGGGATGTCGAGGGTCTCGAACGGGGAGCGGTCGAGCAATCCGAGGTCGATGTAGCGGCTGAGGATGCTGCTCTCGATGTCGTCGCGGGAGAACCCGAGTCCGGTCTGGGTCAGGTCGTTGGTGCCGAACGAGAAGAAATCGGCGGTTTCAGCGATCCGGTCGGCGAGCAGGCACGCGCGCGGCAGCTCGATCATCGTGCCGACCGCGTACTCCGCGGCGCACAGTCCCTCGGATTCCATGACCCGCTCGATCGCCGATCTCACGTGCGCGAGCTCTTGCTCGTAGTCAACCAAGGGCACCATGATCTCGATCTGCGGTAACGACCCCAGACGGTGTCGGACCGCGACCGCGGCGCGTGCGATGGCGCGGACCTGCATCTCGTAGATCTCGGGGTACAGGAGGCCGAGCCGGCAACCGCGCGTCCCGAGCATGGGGTTGGTTTCCTGGTGGGCCATCACCCGCTCGAGCAGCCGCTCTAGGCGCTGGCACTCTTCGTCGGGCGCATCGGTCCTCGACCGCGCGCGCTCGAGCTCGATACTGAGCTCGATCGGGGAGTGCAGGAACTCGTGCAGCGGCGGGTCCAGCAGGCGGACGGTGACCGGAAGCCCCGCCATCGCCTCGAAGATGCCCTCGAAGTCGGCCTGCTGGAGCGGTAGCAATTCATCCAGGGCGGCGCGCCGCTCGGCGAGTGTGTCAGCGAGGATCATCGCGCGCATCTTCGGCACCCGATCTGCGGCCATGAACATGTGCTCGGTTCGGCACAGGCCGATGCCTTCGGCCCCGAACTCTCGAGCCCGATTGGCGTCCTCGGGCGTGTCGGCATTGGTGCGCACGCCGAGCCGGCGTGCTGCGTCGGCCCAACCGAGAACGCGTTTGAATTGCTCGGTCATCTGGGCATCGACGAGAGGGACGCGATCGGTCGTGATCGCGCCGGTCGTTCCGTCGATGGAGATGTGCTCGCCCTCGCGGATCGTGTGACCGTTGACTCGAACCTCGCGGGCGGAGAGGTCGATGTCGAGCGCCGAGGCGCCTACGACGCAGGGCCGGCCCATGCCGCGCGCCACCAGTGCCGCGTGCGATGCCTTGCCGCCCTCAGAGGTGAGAATGCCCCGAGCGGCATGAAAGCCGGCGACGTCGTCAGCCTCCGTGAACGGGCGGACGAGGATGACGGCTTGCCCCTCTTGCGCCGCGGCGACCGCGGCGCCGGCACTGAGGACAACCGCCCCCTGCGCCGCCCCCGGTGAGGCGCCGACCCCGCGAGCTATCACGTCGTACTCGGCCGAGGGATCGAAGGTCGGGTGCAGAAGCGCCTCGAGGGAGGCGGCGTCGAGGGTCCTGAGCGCCTGCGCCTCGCTGAGCAGTCCCTCGTCGACCGCATCACACGCGAACCGCAGCGCCGCCTGGGCGGGGCGCTTCGCGTTGCGCGTCTGCAGCATGTAGAGCCGCCCCTCCTCGATCGTGAATTCCGTGTCCTGCATGTCGTGGTAATGACACTCGAGCGTCCGGAGGATCTCGATCAATTCCGCGTGCGCGTCGGGCATCAGCTCGGCGAGCTCTTTCAGATCCTTCGGGGTGCGCGTACCGCTGACAACATCCTCACCCTGAGCGTTGGCGAGAAAGTCACCTGACGGCTCGGGGGCACCGGTGATCTCGTCACGCGAGAACGCCACCCCCGAACCGGACGTATCGCCCTTGTTGCCGAACACCATCTGCTGAACGTTGACGGCAGTGCCCCACTCATCCGGGATCCGGTTGATCCGACGGTACTGAACGGCTCGTTCCCCCTGCCACGAATCGAACACCGCGCGCACCGCGTCGCGCAACTGCTCGAGCGGGTCCTGCGGAAACGGCTCGCCGGTCGCTTCGACGATGAGCACTTTGAACCGTTCCACGAGCCGGCGCAGATCGCCTGCCGTCAGTTCGGTGTCGAGCCTGACGCCCCGGTCGGCCTTAACGTCGGCAATGACGGTCTGGAGCCGTTCGCCCGGCACCCCGCGGACGACGTTGGCAAACATCTGCACCAGGCGTCGATACGAATCCCAGGCGAACCGCTCGTTGTTCGTCGCGCGCGCCAGCCCGAGTACCGATGCGTCACTGAGGCCGAGGTTGAGAACAGTGTCGAGCATTCCGGGCATCGACTCGCGCGCTCCCGACCGGACCGATACGAGCAGCGGATCGTGCGGATCTCCCAACCGCCTGCCGGTGCGCTGCTCCAGGCGCTCGAGCGCCTCGTCGATCTGGTCCTGGAGGCCCTCCGGATACGTCCGTCCGCTGTTCATGTAGCCAACGCAGGCCTCGGTCGTGATCGTGAAGCCTGCCGGGACGAGGTCGGGGCCCAACACGCGCGTCATCTCGGCCACGCCCGCGCCTTTGCCGCCGAGCAGCTCTCGCATCTCGCGCGAGCCTTCGTCGAAGCCGTATACGTACTTAACCGCGGTCGAAACAGCCATGGGCGGGGCGCTCCTCGGAACTCAGATTTAGGCAGGAGACAGCAGTCCGCGGGCAGCCGTAAACAGGGACCACGTATTGGCGCTAATCCGCATCAGCAGCGCGCGCTGCTGGACCCTTTTTGTCAACGGACAGCCAGGTATGCGCACTCGCTTTCGATGGCCCGTCCGACTGCGCTCGGAGCCGGACCAAAAAGGGTACAGCGGGAATGCACCTGCAAAGTTCGGCTTAATACCGATTGTGCCCTTTGCCACCGACAGGCTCATGTACCTGCGGCCTGCGCGCGCGTCGGGCCAGCCACCACACCGTCGTCGTGCAATCGTCCGATCTCGTGGTCCGTGAGGCCCAGCACGCCGGCCAGCACCTCGTCGGTGTGCTCGCCCAGCAGCGGCGCCCGCACCGCCGGCAGCCGTTCCGCGCTCGAGAATGCGAGCGGCGACCCTGGCATCAGGTACGTTCCGACGTCAGGCTGCTCGACGAGCGAGAACATCGGGTTGTCGGTCGAGCAGCGTGGATCGCGCTCAACCAATTCGGTGAACGTTTGATACGGGCCCCACGCGACGCCGTGGCGATCGAAGATATCCCGCAACTCGTCGAGCGTGCGAGCGAGCACCCACGGCTTGAGCGTGGCTCCGATCAACTCACGCGCCGCGAACCGGCCACCCTCGTCGTCCAGATCCACGTCCAGAACGCTTGAAATCGCGTTTAGCGCCGGCTCGAGTCCGGTCGCCTCGACGAGACTTCGCCATTGGCGCAGGGTCAAGGCCACGATCATGACGCGATGGCCGTCCTTCGTCGAGAAGTCGCGGCCGAACGCGCCGTACAGGTAGTTGCCGTCCTTCAGCCGCTCGTGCCGGCTGATCTGGACCTCGGCGATCTTGCCGAGGTTGCCGACCATCCAGAAGGCCACGTCCGAGAGGGCGATCCGGACACAGTCACCGACACCGGTCCGCGAGCGCGCTCGCTCGGCGGCAAGCAGGGCGGTTGTTGCCAGCGCGCCGGTGATGGCGTCCCAGGCCGGCAGCAGGTGATTGAACGGCACCGACAGGTGGCGCGGGCCCGTCGCCCATGGAAAACCGGTTGCCGGATTGATGGTGTAGTCGACGGCCGAGGAGCCGTCGTGGTTGCCGACGATGTTCACCATGATCAGGTCGGGACGGCGGTTCGCCAGGCGCTCGTAGTCAAGGAAGCCGCGCGCGGGAAAGTTGGTCAGGAACAGGCCCGCATCGGGACCGGGAGCGGTGACCAGCGCGGTGACGAGTTCGCGGCCGGCGTCACTCGTGAGGTCGACTTGAATCGAACGCTTGCCCTTGTTCAGTCCCGCCCAGAACAGGCTCTTGCCCTCGGCGGTCACGGGCCAGCGCCCACGATCCAGGCCGCCGCCGACCGGGTCGAAGCGAATCACGTCGGCGCCCAACTGGGCTAGGGTCATCCCGCCCAGCGGCGCGGCGACGAAGGCGGAGCCCTCAATGATCCGAAGGCCTTGGAGAATGGCGGGCATTTATGCCACCACCGCCACGAAACTCCAGTCGAGGACCGGTGCCGGCTCGGCATCCGGTCGCCTCGCGCTCACCCGCGCGCGGATCTCGACGAGCGCGGGAGCCGTGCAGCTTTCGACGCTCAGCTCGGTCCGCAGCACGTCCCCCTCGAACACCGGACCGAGGTGTTCGCAGCCATGCCAGGCCACGATCGTGGCGATGGCGGGGATCGCCCGGGCGGCGTGCGCCGCCGCGATCGAGATCGTGTGGCCGCCGTACACCAAGCGTCGGCCGTGTGCGCTGCCCGTCGCGTCCGTGTGCGCCGTGGCGACATTGAGGGTGAGGCGCGCGAGCTCCGTCGCCCCGGTGACTGTCTCGCCGGCATCTAGGACGAACGTCTGCCCTGGGGCGAGGTCCTCGAAGTGAGGACGCGGTGCCGCCGCGCGGAGCCGGTCGAGCCGCCAACCCTGAGGAAGCGCGGCACCCACCCTCGCCGGGTCGAGCGCCGTCGGTATTTCGCCGAAGTCATCGGCGTGGTTGGTATCGGCGTCCTGGTCGCGCAGCGGGATCATCGGGCACCGCCAGTAGTCAAGCAGCGGTTCACCGTGTTCGTCGGTTGTGCGCACTCGCATCGCCACCAGCCCGGTCGCGGGCGAATCGGGGCGGCGTCGGTTCTGCTTGAGCCCCACGATCTCCGTGCGGGTGCGCAGCGTCTCCCCGATGAACACCGGGCGCGCGAGGATCAACCCCCGGTAGAACAGGTTGCCGCGCACGCGCTGTGAAGGACCGGTTGACTGACCGATCGAGACGTCGCAAACGAGGTTGGGGTGAACCATGGGTCGCTCCTCGCCGGTGACCTCACGAGACAACGCGGCGTCGAGGGCGAGTCTCAGGCGATCTCCGGCCACCGCCTGGTGAAGCGCCGCGTGCCCGGCGGTCAGAGTCAGACCGGGCGCGTCATCGAACACCTGCCCGCAGGCGAGATCCTCAAACCACGGACCGCCGACGAGCACCGCGCGATCGCTCAGGCGGCTCATCCGGAAACCTCCTCCAAACCGGCCGCGCGAGCGCGGGCGACCATCTCCAGCGCCTGCTTGCGGCTCGCCTCGTCGATCATCGCGCCCTCAAACTCGACCGCTCCCCGTCCTTCGGCCGTGCGCAGAGTCTCCAGAATCGCATGCGCGCGCGAGAGCTCCTCCGGCTGCGGCGTGAACTCCAGATTGATGATGGCAAGCTGCTCCGGGTGCACCGCCCATTTGCCGTCGAAGCCAAGCGCCCGCGCGTGGGCGACACGCCGCCGCAGCCCCGCCTCGTCCCGGATCTCGAGATATGGCCCGTCGATCGCCTGCAAGCCATAGGAACGCGCCGCGATCAACACCGTCTCCTGCGCATACAGCCAACTCTCGGGCGCGCTGGCGGCAGGCGTGCGCCCGAGCGAGGCGGCAAGATCGGCGTAGCCGAGGATCAGGGCCTCCAGGCGCGTCGATGCCGCGGCGATCTCGCCGACCCGCAGAAGGCCAGCGGCGGTCTCGATCAGCGCTTGTATCGCGACGCCCTCGGCCCCGGATCCCAGCTTCTCGAGCAAACGATCGACGACGCTAATGTCCTCGGCACGCTCGACCTTGGGCAGGACCAGCGATCCGATCCGCGGCCCAGCCCGACTCACTACCTCCACGATGTCACGCTCACCCCACGGACCACCGAGCGTGTTGACCCGGACGGCGATCGCTGGGGCGGGGGACACCCGCTGCTCGAGGAAGCTCGCCACGACCTCGCGCGCCGCCTCTTTTGCTTCCGGCGCGACGGCGTCCTCCAAATCAGCTACTACCTCATCGACCTCGAGCCCGACGGCCTTCTCGAGCATCCGCTCGGAGGAGCCGGGCACCGACAACGGGGAGCGACGGGCGTGCATGCGGAAACCGTATCCGTTCAAGAAACGCACAGCAAAGCGCGCTCGCCTCGGGGATCGTCGACAAGCGACTGCTCGCCAAACACAGCAAGGGAGGGAGCGCCACAACACAAACCGCTAAAGCCGCCGCTGGCCGGCTTCATCGGCTCCATATGAACGCTCACGCTCTCTTATTTCTCGAATCCTGCGCCCGCTTGGGAAGAAGAACATCCGTAGTTTCAGGAAGTAAAGACTGCAGGTAGGCCTCATTTATCAGCCCGATCTCGCGTCATCGAGGTCCCAGATGCTTCTGTTCACTGCGCTGACGCGCGATGGTCCGCGCATGAGCGTGATCCACAGACGGGCCGGCTTGGTCGACGGACCGGCGCTGGTCGCACGACCTCGCCCCAAGCGTCACCGTGGCTCTCAAACCCCTACGCGCTCGCCGATGATGCCGTGCACGTCCCGAAGATCAGGCACACGGCCATCAACAGGCTCCCGCACCGCGTGGCCGTCGTGCCGATCGGGCTCACTACGGAGAGGCCGGTCGCGCCCCGGGCGGGCGCGACACCCCCTCGGATAGGCCGCCGCGCATGATCAGCGAGCAAACGGACGAGGCACGCTCCATGGTGCCTCCCCCGGCGACGCGTCGCCTCCTGAGTCCGGATGGGTGAAGACACGCTCCATCTTCCTTTTTGACCATCGCGCCGACCGCGCGAACACGACGCGATGCCATCGCGGCGAGCACGCCGCGATGGCATCGCGGGTCAATCATTGGCGGTCGTGCATCTCGCTCACTCCGGATGGGTGCTGATCGAAATTCCGGAGCCGGAGCCGCGCGGGTACACGGAGATTGTCACGCCCTCGCTGGTCCGGTGCGCGCTGAAGCTGGCGTTGTACGCCGTGGTCGACGAGGACCTGATCTGCCACCCGCCCTTCGCCAAGGCGTCCCTGTAGAAGTCGCCGACCTTCGTCACCGAATCAGGCGACGTAAGAACGGTCGACGCAGGGTTCTTGTTGACAAGCGTCGAGGGCTGATATTCGGGGACCGCGGTGGCGGTGGCGGTGGCGGCGCTCGGCGCGGAGCCGTTCGCAGCCGGTGCCGGGGCCGTCGGTGCGGCCGGGGCCGTCGGTGCGGCTGGCGCTGGCGGCGCGGCCGGGGCTGGCGGCGCGGCCGGACCCGCGACTGCCGTCGTCGTCGCGCTCGTGCTTGCCGAGCCCGCGCCCGACCCCGCGCCCGGCCCGCCGCTCGATCCCCCGCACGCGGCCACCGCCGTGCCAAGAACCGCCGCCGCGATCGCTGCCGATGCCCATCTCCGCCCTGTCGTGATCACTTCATGCCTCCTGTTCGTCTCGCCTCACTCGAGGCTTATCGTGGTGAGCGAGGAAGCTAGGGCGGGGCACCCGGCGTCGCATCGGGAGATCTACCAGTCACACCACAGTCTGCTTTACGATGCGCGCATGCTGGTGGGGCGCGACGCTGAGCGGCGCATCCTGGGCGAGCTCCTTCAAGCCGCCCGTGATGGGCGCAGCGCGACGCTCGTATTGCATGGCGAACCGGGCATCGGCAAGACCGCGCTGCTCAGCTACGCCGAGGTTGGGGCCGCGGACATGACCGTTTTGCGGAGCGTCGGGATCGAGAGCGAGCACGAGCTTCCGTTTGCCGGGCTCCACCAGCTCCTCGGCCGTGCCTCGGATTGGTCGATCGACTCCCGGCGCCCCAGGCTGCCGCGCTGCGGGGCGCGTTCGGGATCGGCTTCGATGAGGTCGTCAATCCATTCCTGGTCGCACTCGGCCTGCTGAGCCTGCTCGCCGAGGAGGCCGAGGAGCGACCGTTGCTGTGCCTGATCGACGACGCGCACTGGCTCGACCGGTCCTCCCAGCAGGCGCTTGTGTTCGCCGCGCGTCGTCTGGTAGCCGAGCCGGTGGCGGTGGTTGTGGCCTGCCGGACCGGAGAGCCCCGCGGGTTCGACTCGGGAGGGCTTCCCGAGCTCGAGCTTGGGAGCCTGGACGCCGCCGCCGCCGGCGAGTTGCTGCGCTCGCGGCTCGAGCGTCCGGCCGCCGCAGAAGTCGAGAACGTCCTGTTGGCCGCGGCCCGCGGCAACCCGCTTGCACTCCTGAACTCCCGGGCTGACCGATCGCCAGCTTCAGGGCGCCGAGCCGATCGTCGGCCCACCCCCGGCTCGCGGCGCGGTCGAGGAGTCATTCCGCGCACGCGTGAGGGCGCTGCCGGCGCCGGTTCGGCGGGCACTGCTGCTGGCGGCGGCGGATCAGGTCGGCGACCTGACGACGCTCGAGCGCGCGCTGGCGCACTCGGGCCTGCCCAACTCCACGCTTCAGAGCGCACAGGAAGCGGGGCTGGTCCAGCGGGGCGGCACGCTCGCGTTCCACCATCCGCTGGTGCGCTCGGCCGTCTACGGACTCGCCACCCGCACCGAACGGCGCGCCGCGCACGAGACGCTGGCGGAGGTGATGGAGGACCCGATCGACCGCGCGTGGCATAGGGCGCTGACGAGCGACCACGCCGACGAGGCGATCTCCGCGGAACTCGACGCGGCCGGCGCGCAGGCGGCGGCGCGTGGAGCATACGGCCCAGCGGCGGCGGCGTTCGAACGCGCTGCGGAACTCAGCGAAGATCCCGCGAAGCGAGGGCAACGGCTGCTGTGGGCCGGTCAGGCCTCGCTGGGTGCTGGAAGATCGCAGGCGGCGCTCGCCCTCGTCGATCGGGCGGGACCACTGATCCAGGATCCTGTTGGCGCCTCCGAGGTGGATGTCGTGCGCGCGGTGGTGTCGATGCGCGAGGGCTCCCCGGCCGACACGTTCTCGCTCGCGCGCAGCGCCGCGTCGGCACTCGCGCAACAGGCGCCGGAGCGAGCGCTGGACCTGGTCTCGCTGATGATCTGGGCAGCCGCCACCGGCGGATGGTCGGCGAACGCGGTGCCCGACGCGCTCGCCGCCCTGGCGCAGATCACCGGCGGCGGGGCGCGCCGCGAGTTCATGCAGACGATGCTCGACGGCGCGATGGCGCTGCTGGGCGGCGAGGCGGTGTCGGCGGGCGACCTCTTCGCGGACGGCCTTACGCAAGCCGACAACCTCGCGTCCGATGTGACCATGACCGAGATCGCCGGGTTGATCGGCCAGTGGACCGCCGACTTCCCGCCGGCGCGAGATCGCGTCGCCCGTGTCGTCGCGCAACGCCGCGCCGAGGGCTCGGTCATCGAGCTCGCCGGGAGCCTGCCGCTGCTCGCGATCGGCGAGATGTGCACCGGCCACACGCAGGCCGCTGACGAAGCGATCGCCGAGGGCCTCGAGCTCCTCCACGAGCTTGGTTTTGAGCAGGACGAGATCTCATATCTCGCGCTTCAGGCCTGGTCGGCATCGCTGTCGGGCAGGGAGGAGGACTGCCGCCGGTGTTCTGAGTCGGCCATCCAGCGCGGGCTCGCCACCGGCGTCGGCTGGGCGGTCGGGGAGGCGCACCTGGCGCTCGGACTGCTCGAGCTCGGGCTTGGGAACGCGCGCGAGGCCATCGAGCATCTCGGCCAGCTGGACCCAGGCCCCTTCCCACCGACCACTGTGCTGGCGACCCCGGAGCTCATCGATGCCGCGCTCCGGCTCCACGAGCCCGAGCGCGCGCGGCTGGCGTTCGAGCGCTTCGAGGCCTGGGCGCCGGTGAGCCGGACACCGCTCGTGGCAGGAATGCTCGCTCGCTGTCGCGCGGTGATGGCCGTCGACGCCGAGCAGGCCGACCTGCTGTTCCGGGAGGCGCTGCGCCACCACGATCTGCGGATGAATCCGTACGAGCGGGCTCGGACCCAGCTTGCCTACGGCGAGCGTCTGCGCCGCGACCGACGTCGGGTCGAGGCCCGCGTCCAACTGCGGGCCGCTCTGGACACGTTCGAGGGGCTCGGCGTTGCGCTCTGGGCCGCGCGCGCCCACGATGAGCTGCGCGCGACCGGCGAGACGGCGCGCAAACGCGACGCAAGCACGCTCGACGAGCTGACGCCCCAGGAGCTGCGAGTCGCGCGGCTGGTGGCCTCGGGCGCCAGCAACAAGGATGTCGCCGCACAGTTGTTCGTGAGTCGTCGGACCGTTGAGTACCACCTCGGCAAGGTGTACGTGAAGCTCGGTGTCAGCTCCCGACTGGAGCTGACCAAGGTCCCGCTCGACCCCGTGCTGGCAGCCGTGGACTCGTAACGCGACTGGTGGTCCTACCGAAGCGAGGGGCCACGGGCGGCGCCTACGATCGCCGCCGTATCAACTCCAACCGCGCCGAGGGCCGCTCTCCCGGAGCGGTGGCCCGCGATCTACCAGCCGTCGAAGGTGATCGGCACCTCGCGCTACCTCACGGTGCTCAGCTCACCCGATTCGGTCCGCGAACTCGCCGATTTCTACGCCGCCGAGCTTGACCGCGGAGGGTGGCTCACTACCTACCGCGTCGCGACCGCTGCGAGCGCGATGCTCGTCGCGCGTCACGGACCCCACGCCGCGACGATCTCGATCAACGACACGGGCACCGGCTCGGCCGTCTCGATCGGCAGCTATTGAGATGCACGATCGATTGTTCACCGCGACCGTAGCCGTCCGGGCCCCGTCGCTTTTCTCCCCTTTCCGACCAGGCTGCTGGCGGAGTTCATCCGCGATCCACACGCCGAACGCGTCGCGGCCGTGTTCTTCGGGCTCTGGCTGCTGCTGATCTCGGTCACGCTTGGAGGTCGAATTCCGTAACGTGGCCGGCGAGGCGGCGGCTATCGGAAGCGCCGGACCGTACACGCTGGTGGTTGACCGGCCAGCGGACGGCGGTGGACGAGGGCTTGGGTTCAACGGTGGCCAGCTGCTGTATCTCGCGATCGGTGGCTGTGTCTCGAACGATCTCTTCAGGGAGGCGGCAGTGCGCGGGATCCAGTTGGACGCGGTTCGGGTCGTCGTTCGAGGCGACTTCAGCGGTGCTCCGGCGGTCTCCGAGCCCGTCTTCTACGACGTGGAACTCTCGGGCGATGCTACGCCCGAGCAACTCAGAGCACTCGTCGAGCACGTAGACGCGATCGCGGAGATCCCCAACTCGGTACGTGGAGGCACCGAGGTCACGATCGATCGCGTCAACGTAACGACTTCAACGCCGTCGAGATGAGATGCCCCGCGCGGCAGCCGCCTTCGCAGACGTGGCTGCCGACCTGGGCGAGGAGCAAGAGGTTGGGGCTCCATCGCGGTCGCCGCCTCTGGACCGGACTGTCCCTCCGTGAGCGTCCCGTCGTCACCCGAAAAGGATGAGGTCGGCTCCTCGCCCGTCGGTCAGCATCTTGGTGGCCTGCTAGTCCGGGGCGCCAGCGATGGCAAACGCTTCCCACGATACGATCGCGACGGCGGAGGAGCGGCGCCTCCAGGAGGCGCGAGCCGGCGTGCCGTGGCGGGCCTGGGGTCCATATCTGAGCGAGCGTCAGTGGGGGACGGTCCGTGAGGACTACAGCGACAGCGGCGATGCGTGGTCGTATTTCGCCCATGACCAGGCGCGTTCCCGCGCGTATCGGTGGGGTGAGGACGGCCTCGCCGGCATTAGTGATGAGAAGCAGACGCTGTGTCTGGCGCTCGCGCTCTGGAACGAGCGTGATCCCATCCTGAAGGAGCGCCTGTTCGGGCTGACCAACGTGGAGGGCAACCACGGAGAAGACGTCAAGGAGTACTACTTCTACCTGGACAACCTTCCGACGCATAGCTACCAGCGCTGGCTGTACAAATATCCCCAAGCCGAGTACCCGTATGCCGAGCTCGTGCGCGTGAATTCGAGCCGGTCGGCGCACGAGTGGGAGTACGAGCTGCTCGACACGGGCATCTTCGACGACGACGCTTATTTCGACGTCGAGGTCGAGTACGCGAAGGCGGGGCCCGAGGACATCCTCTGCCGCGTCACCGCGCACAACCGCTCCGCGAAACAGGCGCCGCTGCACGTAATGCCCACGCTGTGGTTCCGCAACACATGGTCGTGGTCGAGCGGGGAGCCGAAGCCTCACCTCACTCGCGTCCCGTCTCCGAACCCAACGGTGCGGGCCGACCATCATCGGCTTGGCACGTTGTACCTCCACGCCGAGTCGAGGGCGGCTCTGCTGTTCTGCGAAAACGAGACGAACGCGCCGCGCATTTGGGGCGCCGACGTGACTACTCCGTTTCCCAAGGACGGCATCGGGGACCACCTCCTACACGGCGCGGAGAGCGTGAATCCAGCCGAGGAGGGAACCAAAGCGGCCGCGCACGTCCGTCTCGACGTGCCGGCCGGCGGCCAAGCTCAGCTGTTCGTCAGGCTGACCCGGGACGGGCCAGACACGATCACGAGTCCATTCGCCGACGGTGCGGAACTGATCGCCCGGCGGCGAGCTGAGGCGGACGAGTTCTACGAGTCGATCACGCCGCCTACGGTCGATGACGACGCCAAGGCGGTGATGCGGCAGGCGCTCGCGGGGATGCTGTGGTCCAAGCAGTGCTACTACTTTGACGTCGACCGTTGGCTCAGGGAGCGCGGCGCGCACCCGCTACGGGCGTCCAGGCGCCGCGGTAGTCGCAATGAGTCGTGGTTCCACATGGTCAACTACGACGTTGTGTCGATGCCCGACAAGTGGGAGTACCCGTGGTACGCCGCGTGGGATCTCGCGTTTCACTGCGTTCCGCTTGCGATCGTCGATCCCGATTTCGCGATGCACCAGATCGATCTGATGCTCTCGCAGGAATACCTGCATCCGACCGGTCAGATACCGGCGTACGAGTGGAACTTCGGGGATGTGAACCCTCCGGTGCACGCGTTCGCGACGCTGTTCCTGCACAGGCTCGAGTCGGATCTGGGTGAGCTGGACCTGCCGTTCCTCGAGGAGTGCTTTGCGCGGCTGCTCGTGAATTTCACGTGGTGGGTGAACCGCAAGGACCGTTCCGGGCGCAATCTGTTTGAGGGGGGGTTCCTGGGGTTGGACAACATCGGCGTGTTCGATCGCAGCGCGACGCTCCCGACCGGCGGCACCTTGGAGCAGGCGGATGGGACCGCGTGGATGGCGATGTTCAGCCAGAACATGCTCGAACTTGCCGTGGCGCTCCTCGATCACGATCCGGCCTACGAGCAGTTTGTGCTCAAGTTCGTCGAGCACTTCTTCTGGATCGCCGCGGCCGTCGACCCGGTCGGCGAGCATCCCGACGAGATGTGGGACGAGGAGGACGGGTTCTTCTACGACGTGCTGCGACTCCCAGACGGCACCGGAAGCCGAATCAAGGTCCGCTCGCTCGTCGGCCTGCTGCCGTTGTGCGCCTCGACGGTGATCGAGGCCGATCTGCTCGAACGCTACCCACAAGTCGCCGCGAGGGTGCGGGCGTTCCTCGAGCGCAATCAGGACTTGCTGACGAACATCGCCGACCCTCGGGAGCCGGGCGTGCACGGAAGGCGCCTGCTGTCACTCGTCAACGAGGACAAGCTTCGACGCATCCTCGCGCGAATGCTCGACGAGGAGCGATTCCTCGGCCCCCACGGGATCCGCTCGATCTCGCGATGGCACCTCGACCACCCGTACGTATTCGACGTCGCGGGAGTTGAATATCGCGTGCAGTACGAACCGGCGGAGTCGACCACACGCATGTTCGGCGGAAACTCAAACTGGCGCGGACCCGTGTGGTTCCCAATCAACGTGCTTCTGATCCGAGCCTTGCTCCAGCACTACCGCTACTACGGCGAGAAGTTGAAGGTGGAATGCCCGACGGGTTCGGGCACAATGATGACCCTACTCGAGGTGGCTCAGGAGTTGTCGCGCCGCCTCGTCACGACGTTCCTGCGCGGCAGCGACGGCCGCCGCCCGGTGTACGGCGGGAGCAAGAAGTTCCAGGATGATCCGTACTGGCGCGACCTCGTGCTCTTCTACGAGTACTTCCACG
>DASPPG010000319.1:0-2682 GCA_035625625.1 Solirubrobacteraceae bacterium | reverse complement strand
CACTAAGGTAATGCCGTGTCGTTTGATCCGATTTCGGCCGGTCTTGGCATCGCACCGATCGCGGCGAATGCCCTTGAGAAGCTGCGAGCACGTAATTCGGTAGCCAATCTTTTCCGACTAAAGGGGGTCTCTATCTATCTCAGGTAGGATTGTCGGGTGTTTCCAGCTGCGAGCAGGCATTACCCGGGGTCCTACGACGAGCTGCTGGCGTGGTTCCCGGGCGATGACGCGTGCCGCGACTACCTGGACTGGCTCCGGTGGCGGGACGGCTGGCGTTGTCCGTTGTGTGTCAGCCACGACGGCTGGCTGTTGTCGAACGGGCGTCGGGAGTGCGCGCGGTGTGGCCGGCAGACATCGGTGACGGCGGGGACGATCTTTCACCACGCGCGCAGTCCGCTGAGGGTGTGGTTCGCGGCGGCGTGGCTGATGACCAGCCAGAAGTACGGCGTCTCGGCGCTCGGTCTCCAGCGCGCGTTGGGGCTTGGCTCTTACCAGACCGCGTGGGCGATGCTGCACCGCTACCGCAAGGCGATGGTGCGTCCCCGCCGCGAGCGTCTGCACGGTCACGTCGAGGTCGATGAGACCTATGTCGGCGGCGATGAACAGGGGGTCACGGGCCGCCAGACCGAGACCAAGGCGATCGTCGCGATCGCCGTCGAGATCGAGCACCCAAAGGGCTTCGGGCGCGTGCGTATGCAGCACATTTCTGACGTCACCAAGGACAGCCTGATCCCCTTCGTGACCGACGTCGTGGAGCCTGGAGCGACCGTCCACACCGACGGGTGGCAGGCCTATGCAACCGTCGCGCAGAACGGCTATGAGCACGAGCGCACGGTGATGCGCCAGCGGAGCGATCCGGCTCACGTCGTGATGCCGGGCGTGCACCGGGTCGCCAGCCTGCTCAAGCGCTGGCTGCTCGGCACCCACCAGGGCTCGGTGAGCCCCGAGCATCTCGACGCCTACCTGAACGAGTTCACGTTCCGCTTTAACCGGCGCGCGTCGCGGCGCCGCGGCCTGCTCTTCTACCGACTGCTCGAGCAGGCCGTCGTCACCGACCCTGTCACCTATCGCGACCTGGTTGTCAGCCCGCGTCCGGGTGGGCGCCGGCCTGTTCTCCCACTGCGCTCCCCCGCGCCCGCGTTCGCCGCGCGGCCATGGCGTGCGGCGTCACCCGCGGGCGCCTGATTTAGATAGAGACCCCCTTGCCGTGATACGCGTGGCCTTGCCCGACCAGCCGATCGGCCGGCCCCGGTCACGCGGGCCCTATTGATCGGCATGGCGGGCGCGACCGTCACGCCGTGGCGCCTCGGCGAGGCGGCTCGAGCATTGGCTGATCGCCCGACGCTACGGGGGCGTCCGCGAGTCGTTGGGAACGGTCGTCGGCACTGTGATCTCGCAGACCGTGCTCAACATACTTGCGCTCGCGATCCTTGCGGTCGCCGCGCTCGCGGGCAGCGCGATCCCGGGGGGCACCTCGAGGCGATCGTAGTCGCGGCGGCGCTGCCGGTCGGGATCGTAATCGTGCTTTTGCTGGGGCCGAAGGCGCTTCACTTCGCCACCCCGGTGCGCACGCGATGGGTCGCCCGCTCGGCTCGGCGGAGTGGCCACCAGCTGACCAAGGTCCGTTAGGGGCTCGCGGTCTTCGCCCAGCGCCGCCCGGCGGTGCGCGCCACGAGCTTTCAGCTGGGGGCTTGGACGTCGCAGTTGGGGACCTGCTAACGCGGTGATCCTGGCGTTCGGGCTGGAGGACAAGGCGACGTTCGCAGCGGCAGCCCGTCCTGGTCGCCGTCAACATCACTGCCGTGTTGGCGCTCACGCCATCCAACATTGGCGTGTTTCAGGCGGCGTGCGTCGCAGTCTTCGCGCCCTTCGGCGTGAGTGCCAGCCAGGGCCTGGCGTACGGACTGGTTCTTCGGGCCATCGAGATCGTGAGCGCGCATATGTTGGGGCTGCCGTCAACGCTCCACGGGGGCCTGGGACCCGGCGGGTTGCGGCGCAAGGCGAATCGCAACCTCGCCTCCACCGCAGGCGATCACGCTTGAGGAGCACGTCTGCGCGTAATGAGGTATGCCTCCAGTTCAGGGACGGCTACTGGTTCGACGGGCGCCTCGCTTGGTTCAGACCACGCGAGCCGCCTCGCGCAGCCATGCGGCCCACGGTGGTGGCTGGTTGCCGAGCGCCGGCCCGCGGCGCTCGGCAACGGTGACCAGGCGCTCGTCGGGGCCGGGCCTCGGTTGATGCGAGGCAGCCATGTCATGGCGACCAGTCGGCTGCGGGTGGCGAGGAGCGGCCGAGGCCTTCGGCGAACCGTGGGGGCAGGAATCCGCGACGCGGCCCGGCCAGCATCCCGCGGACCGCTGTGACGCGGCGAGTGCTGAGGTTGGCCGTGGTCAACGGCGTCGCCGGCGGCCAGTCGGAGATCGTGTGGTCGTGTGACTCGATCCAAGCGAGGATCTGGTGACCGGTGATCGCGAAGGCGGGCCATGGCAGGTGGGCCACGTGCTCGGCCGCGATCTCGTCGCATACTCCTGTCGGGGGGACGCGGCCGGTGAGATCGAGGAGCAGCGCGAGGGCGAGCCGGCGCGATCCGCTGCTGCTGCGCCAGCCCCAGTAGAAGTGGCCGGATCCCGGGGGGACGAGCCGTTCGGTGCCGGTGGCGCGTACGACGAACACGGCCGAGTG
>DASPPG010000318.1:0-2005 GCA_035625625.1 Solirubrobacteraceae bacterium | reverse complement strand
CGCGCCAGCGCAGCTTGGCGAGCTGCACGAGCGTGACGATCGGTGTGTCGGCCGGCACGTTAGACAGCCAGTACTTGACGGGCTCGTCCTTGCCTTTGGGCCACTCGGCCAGCAGCCAGCGCTCGGGCAGGGTGCCGTCGTGTTGGCGGTGGGCGTCGTTGGCGGGCCTGACCCTGAGCGCGATGAACTGGCCCGATAGCGGGCCGCGGTCGCCCTCGCGCCAGAGGGCGTCACACTTCCTGTGTAAGCCTATTGAGTTAGTGTAACTGTTGCTCCTGTGTGGTCAAGGTGTGACTGTCAGATTGCGCCGTCGGGGATGCGGTCGCCGAAGTGGATGCGGAAGGCGGTGAGGGCTGAGCTCCAGTTGTAGGCGTGCCTCCATTTCTGTTGGCTCGGGTGATCGCGAGGTAGAGCAGCTTGCGGGCTGAGTCCTCGTCGGGGAAGCTGCCGCGGGTTTTGATGATCTTGCGGATCTGGCGGTTGAGCGCCTCGATCGTGTTGGTCGTGTATACCGCTCGACGTACGTCTGGGGGGAACGCTAGGAAGGGGACGATCCGCTCCCAGTTCTCGATCCACGAGGCGGAGATCATCGGGTATTTCGGATCCCAGGTCTCGGCGAACCGCTCGAGTTCGCGCTCGGCGTGGTCTCGGTCCGCGGCGGTGTAGATCTTGCGCAGGTCGGCGGCGACCTTCTTCTTGTCCTTGTAGGGCACGAATCTGAGCGCCGCGCGGATGGCGTGCACGATGCAGGTCTGCACCCAGGCGTGGGGGAAGACGGCCTCGATCGCTTCCGGGAACCCCTTGAGCCCGTCGACGCAGCAGACGAGTACGTCCTGGACGCCGCGGGTCTTCAGGTCGGTCAGGACTCCGAGCCAGAACTTGGCGCCCTCGGTCTTCTGAAACCACATGCCGAGCACGTCGCGGTCGCCGTCGAGGTTGACCCCGATCGCTAGGTAGCACGCGAAGTTTCTGACCGCGTGCCCGTCGCGGATCTTGATCACCAGCGCGTCCAGATAGAGGATCGGGTAGACCGCCTCCAGCGGCCGGGTCTGCCACGCCTTGGCGTCCTCCAACACGGCAGCCGTGACCCGGCTGACCGTCTCCCGGCTCACGCCCGGGCCATACAGGTCCGAGATGTAGATCTCGATCTCGCGGGTGGTCATCCCGCCCGCGTACAGGGCGATGATCTTGTCGTCTAGCCCGGCCAGCCGGCGCTGGCCCTTGCGCACCAGCTGCGGCTCAAAATGGCCCTTGCGATCCCGCGGCGTGTCGATCCGGACCGCGCCCTGGTCGGTCAACAGCGTCTTGGGCGTGCCGCCGTTGCGCGAGTTGCCCATTCCGCCCGGCGGCGCGTGCCCGGCCGGGTAACCCAGATGCTCGGTCAACTCCTCCCCGAGCGCCCGCTGCACCATCCGACGGGTGACCTCGCCGAGCACGCCCTCCTGGCCGAGGATCTCGCGCTCGCCGCGCTTGCCGACGATCAGCTCATCGATCATCCCGTCAAGCAGCCGCTCGCGCAGCTCATCCGGCAGCTCCTCGCGTCCGACCCGGAGCTGATCCAACAGCGCATCGATCAACCCCTCGCGCTCCTCGCCGCTCATGTCCGCCACCGATCTTCCCAGCCGGGCCCGACCCAACGCCTCCTCGACCACCTCCTCGCTCAAGGGTCGCGAGGCTTCCGCGCTCCCCACAGGGGGCGCCGGCGGCTCGCCTGGCGGCTCGCCGCCGGCGCCATACAGATCCAGAGCAGACACTGACTGAGGATTTCTTTCTTTGGTTGAAGGCATGAGGCTCCATTCGCTCCTGCCTTACACAGACCTTGTGACACTCCCACGTGTTGCCCTTGACCTGCACGACGTACTCAAGCTCGCGCTCCTCAAGCCCCACACGGAACGCGGTGATATCGCCATAACCGCCGTCGGCCTGCACGACCTTGCGCTCAAGCCCCCACTCCAGCATCTGATCGATGATGTCCACCGCCAGCCGCCACTTCTCGCGGTGACGC
>DASPPG010000317.1:0-26585 GCA_035625625.1 Solirubrobacteraceae bacterium | reverse complement strand
ACCTCGCCGGCCAGGCTCGGATCGCGGTTCCTGCCCGCGGCGACATCCAGACCGTGGAGCGCGTCCTGATCGTCTGCGACTGGTTCTTTCCCTCGGTCGGAGGCACGGAGAAGCTGGCCGAGGCGGTCGGCGTGGCGCTCGGGCGCGAAGGCATGACGGTCGAGGTCGCGGCGCGGCCGATGGAGTCGAGGGTGGGCCGCGAGCACCGCGGTATGACCATCCACGAGCTGCACGGCGACCCCGGGGCGAGCCTGGGCGCGCTGGTCGCGGCCGGGGGCTACGACGCGGTGCTCGCGTTCTCCAACGCGATGGTATGGCCGGTCCTGGCGACGCTGCGCTTGCCCGCACCGCGACCGCGGATCGTCGTGGTCCCGTGCGTGAACGCGATGATCTCGGCCGAGCTGCGCGCCAATTCCGAGGTCCTGCAGGCCTACGCGCGTCTGATCGCGGGCGCCGACGTGATCGGCTACAGCTCACGCTCTGGCTACGACGTGCGCCTTTGGGAGGACCTCGGGCTCCCCGGCGTCTACGTCCCGAACGCGATCGAGCGGGTTTCGGCGGCGCCGGCATCGCCGACCGGCGCGCTCGCCGGCGAGGCGCCGCTGCTCCTCGTCGTCGCGAACATGTGGCCCGAGAAGAATCACGTCGGCCTGCTCCAGACGCTGCGCGCGCGCAAGGGCGATTGGCGGCTGGGACTGATCGGGAATGCCTCGCCCGACCATCCCCAGCTCGCGCAGCAGGTGGCACGGCTGGCCGAAGAAGACCCACGCGTCGAGCTGCTCGGTCCCGCCACCCCCGAGGCGGTGGGGGCGGCGATGGACCGGGCGAGCGTCCTGCTGCTCCCCTCGCTCGCCGAGGCGACCCCGCTCGTCCTGCTCGAGGCGATGAGCCGCGAGCTGCCCTGGATCGCCACCCCCACGTGCGGCGCGGCGCACGACCACGCCGGCGGGCTGATCGTTCCGCTCGAGCTGTTCGGAGAGGCGATCGACCATCTGCTCGCCGATCCCGAGGCATGCCGTGTGCTCGGCGCGGCCGGAGAGGAGCACTGGCGCTCCTGTTACAAGTGGGAGGTCGTCGGCCCGCGCTACGCCGCGATGCTCCGGGGCGAGCCGCTGGCCGAGCTGGAGGCGCCCACGCAGGCGCTCACCGACACCGACCAGGTGCGAGCGGCCTTCTACGACGCGCGCCCGGCCGCCGCCGCGACCAAGGCACATGCTCCGCGCGTGTCGGTCGTGGTGCCCTGCTTCAACTACGCCCGCTACCTGACCGAGGCGGTCGAGAGTGTCCTCGCGCAGACGCTCCGGGAGCTCGAGGTGATCATCGTCGACGACGGCAGCACCGACGACACCGTCGCGGTCGCGCAGGCGCTGATCGACCGCCACCCGGACCGTGAGGTGCGCTTGATCTCACAGCCGAACTCGGGGTCGCCGGGCGCGGCGCGCAACGCCGGGGTCACCGCCGCGCGCGCCGAGTTCGTGCTCTGCCTCGACGCCGACGACAAGCTGCAACCCGACTACCTGGCCGCGTGCGCGGCAGCACTCGACGCCAACCCGGGCGCGGCCGTCGCCTACGGCGACTACCAGCTGTTCGGCGACTCGAACGAGCTGTTCCAGACGCCGGAGTGGGACACGCGCACCGAGCTCGAGCGCAACTTCGTCGGGGCCGCCTCGCTGTTCCGGCGGGCCGCCTGGGAGCAGGTCGGCGGCTACGACCCCGCCGTCGGATACGAGGACTGGGACTTCTGGATCGCGTGCATCGAGCACGGGTGGGCCGGCGTGAAGGCGCCCGGGGCGCTCTGGTACTACCGCGTCCACGCCGGCGGGGTGTACACCGGCCATCTCCGCGACGACGGGGACATCAAGGCCCGTCTCGTGCTCAAGCATCCGACGTTGTACAGCGCCGGGCAGCGGCGGTGGGCGAACGCGATCGTGGAGGGCGAGACCGCGGTGCGCGATGGCGCTCCGCCGGTCGGTCTGATGCCGGCCTTCGTGCCTGAGCCGCAGTGGCCCGCGCCGGCGGCTGGGCGATCGCTGCCCGTCCGCAGCGTATGCCTGATCACCAAGGACTACCCGCCCAACACGCCGGGCGGCATCCCGCGCGCGGTGCAGATGCAGGCGCACATGCTGGCCGGCGCCGGCGCCGAGGTCCACGTGATCACCAAGTCGCACTCCGGCTCCGAACTCGTGCGCGAGGACCAGGGGGTGATCGTGCACGAGGTGCCCGAACCGGGGCTGGCCGCGCCTCCGGCACTCTTCTACCTCGAGATCCCGCTGTGGAGCTTCGTGGCGGCGGCGAGGTTCGCGCAGCTCGACGCGACGGTCCGGTTCGACGTGGTCGAGACGCCGGACTACCGGGCCGAGGCACTGCAGCTTGAGCCGCGTCCGGAAACCGCGCTGATCGTCTGGCTGCATTCGACGATGATGGTCGCCTGGGAGTGCGACCCGGACTACGTCCTGACCCCGGGGGACCGCGCCTGGCACGCGCTCGAGCTGGCCGCCCTGGAGCGCGCCGACCTGCTGCTGGCGCCCAGCGAACTGCTGCGCGAGACGACCGCTCGCTACCTGGGGGAGCGCATGCGGCCCGCCGAGCTGATGCCCTACCTGTTCGACTCGGGCCAGTTCCCGGCGCAGCGCACCGATCGTCGCGACGGCAAGATCCGCGCGCTGTTCTACGGCCGCCTCGAGCCCCGCAAGAACCCCGAGCTGGCGCTCCGCGCCGTGGCCGCGGCCCGGGCGCGGGGGCTCGACGTCGAGCTGACGATGCTCGGGCGTAACAACGACGGACACCAGGAGCGCGTGCTCCTTCCGCTTCAGCGCGAGCTGGCGCTCGACGACGTGACCTACCTGCCGCACGCCGACCTGCCGACGTTGCGCTCGGTGCTGGCCGAGACCGACGTGGCGATCCTGGCCTCCCGGTTCGACAACTCGCCGCTGACGATCTTCGAGGCGCTGTCCTCCGGCGTGCCGGTGATCACCAGCGACCGCGTCGGAACCTCGTCGTGGATCGCGCGCGAGGATGGATTGCTCTCACTTCCGATCGACGATCCGGCCGAGTTCGCCGTCGCAGCAGCCGCCGCGATGGCCGATGACGAATGGATGTCGACCGGCGCTCGGGCCGCGGCGCGGATGCGCAGCGACTTCTCGCCCGAGGTGGTGACCGAGCGCCTGCTCGACTGCTACGCCCGGCTGATGGCGGAACGTCGCGTGAGCCTTCAGCCGCGTGCCCGGGCGGGCACACCGACCACGGTCGTGCCCTCCGGCACGTCGCGGGTCACGACCGCGCCGGCGCCGACCACCGAGCTGGCTCCGATCGCGAGCGCCCGGTCGTAGCCACCGTCCACCGTGACCGCGCCCGTCCCGAAGTAAGCCCCCCGGCCGACCTCGACCTTCCCCGAGACGTGCACGCCGGGGGCCAGCGTCGCGTAATCGTCGAGGCGCACGTCGTGTCCGACCGTGCAGTGCAGATTGATCTGGACGTGCTCTCCCACCCGAATGTCGGTCGTGAGCGTGCAGCGCGCGCAGATGACGCTGCCGTCGCCAATGCTGACCCTTTCGTGGTCGTACTCGACGGTGGGGTGCACGAGTGGAGGCGCCACCCGCAATCCCGCGGCCAGCGCCTGTCCCGCGAGTCGCTCTCTTAGCGCCGGGTCACCCACGGCGACCACGATTGCGGTCGCGGCGCCGCTCTCGCGCGCCGTCTCGGCCAGCCGGCGGACGGGAAGGCCATGCAGCTCGGTCAACGGATTCACGTCGTCGATGAACCCGACCAGGCGGAACCCGACTCCGCCCCAGCTGGCGCGTTCGGCCCACGCCGCGACCTCGCGCGCGAACCCGCTGGCGCCGAAGATGACCAGGTCGAGCCGATCGCGTGTGGCCATTGGGTCAGCCACCCCGCCGCACGCCGCGGCTCCTGGACGCCACCGCGAGCAGCTCCCGCGCGGACGTGCCCAGGATGTCGGCGGCCCGGACCTCGGCGCTCCGCGTCTGGTCGCGCTGCCGGTGGTCGATGCTCGAGCGCTCCTTGAAGTGGACGGCGACCGGGTCGGGCACGTGGTCGACGACCGCCCCGGTATCGCGAATCCGGCGCCACAGGTTCCAGTCGCCCGGCTCCTCCAGCAACCACGCATGCGGGTCGTAGCGCATGTGCGCGAGCCGCTGCGAGTACATCACCGTGGCATGGATGATCTCGCCGTACGCCAGCGGGGCGCTGCCGAGCAGGCGCCAGTCGCCCAGCGGGTACTCGGTCATCGCGCGCCCGTACACGAAATCGCCGTCGCTCGTGTGCAGACCCTGCAGGAGCCGCGAGATGTGATCGTGGGTGAAGGCATCGTCGTGGTCGAGCGGGGCGATGAATGCTCCGCGGGCCTCGTCGAGCAGGCGGTTGACCGCGAACGTTCCCGCGGTCTGCCAGAACGCCTCCGGCCAGGACGGATAGGTGGGCCGTTCGTCGAGCTCCAGATACCGCACCCGGGCGTCGCCGACCGCCTCCACCGCCGCTCGAGCGTGCGGCTGCGGGCCGTCGCTGCACACGAGCACCTCCACGTTCGGATAATCGCCCGCCAGTACCGACGGGAGCGTCCGCTCGATCAGCGCCTCCGTCGAGCCGTACGTGGGGATTCGCACGGTCACGAGCGGCAGCTCGTTCAGCTCCGGTCGTTGCGCGGCCTCGAAGGCCGCCCGGTCGACGTCGGCCTGCACTGCGTCGACGAGCGCCTTGGCCCAGCAGGCGTGCTCGTCGATCGCGACGGGGTCGTCGGCCAGCCGCGGAGCGTCCGCCCCGAGCCGCGCGACCAGCTCCTCGGCGCCGGCGACCGGCGCCGCGCCGGCGGGTGTGTCGACCGTGCCTTGCAGCAAACCCACGTTCGCAAACTCGCGACCCTCGGACACGTACTCGCACGCGAGAGCGACGATCGTCTGCATCGTCCCGGCGTCGACGTCCGCGTCCCGTCCATCGAGGAACAGCGCCACGGGGCGCTCGGGCGGGACGGCCGCGATGTAGGTGCTGAGCACCGGCACCCAGTCCAGCGGGCGCCCCCAGCTGTCCGGGGCGAAGAGCAGCGCGTCGGCCGTGCCTGGTTTGGCGGCGCCGGTCGCCCGAGGCGCGGGCACGCGCACGGCGGGCCGGAGATCCCAGGCGCCGCTCGCGTCGCTGACGATGCCGTGCCCGCAGCTCTGACAGGCACCACGCGAGCGGACCTCGGCCCGGCAGGCTGGGCAGCGCACGGCCTCCCAGACGCCCCCCGCCACGTCGTCGGCAAGCACCAAGGCCTCGCGCGGCTCGACGCGCTCGATCGCGTAGCCCTTGCGCTGACAAGGCCCGAATCGAGCCGCTTCGAACAGCTCGAGCCACTCGCCGCGGCGCTGTGCGAATTCGGTGGCCGCGTCCGGCGCGAAGTCGGGAACGACGTCGGCGATCACCGCCAGCGTCGAAAGCAGTCCGTTCGTCATCGTCAGCTCCCGCGCCTGGAAGCCGGCGGGCCCGGCGCAGAAGCGCTCGATCTCGACCCCGGTCGGCAGGCCGTGCTCGTCGTGCTCGTTCAGCCAGTCCGGTACCGGCATGCCGCGCTCGGTGAACATGCCTCTGAGCATCACGTCGATCCATGCTCCCTCCTCTGACGGGCAGGCGAGCAGCACGCGGCGGGCGGCGACGCGGGCGAGCTCGACGACGAAGCTCTCTCTGTCCTGGGGCGGGACGTGCTCGAGCACGTCGAGGCAGACCACGGTGTCGAACGCCGCGTCGCCGAATGGGAGCGGCCCCGGCTCGGTTCGGAATGCCACCATCCCGGACGCGACCGGCGCCGGGAACGAGATGTCTACTCCGGCGAACGACGCGTCAGGCAGCGCCGTCGACAGGCCGTGCGGACCGCAGCCGACGTCCAGCACGCTCTCGCGCAGGTTCCCGGCCGAGTCGACGCCGAGCTCGGCGCGCACAAAGGCGTAGCGCGTGAGCCAGTTCAGCATCGGTCGCCGAGCGTAGCCTCCAGCAGCCCCACCATGCGAGCGGTCTGCCGCGGGCCAAGCGTGTTGGCCATCGGCAGCGACAGCGCGCGTGCGGCGAGCGCCTCGGTCACCTCGAGGCTGCCGGCGACGGGCGCCGACGCAAACGCCGGGTGGCGGTGCAGGGGCGGGTCAAAGCAGGTCCGGACCTCGATCGCCCGCGCCGCCGCGAGCTCCTGAGCGCGCTGCCTGGCGCGGCCATCCGGCACCAGGAGTTGGAAGATCTGCCACGTCGAGCCGTCGGCTCCCCACTGGTACTGAATCGGCAGGTGCGCGACGCTCTCGCGCAGCCGCTCCGCGGTCGCCCGCCGACGCCCGAGCGCGTCCTCGAATCGGTCGAGCATCGCCAGCCCCGTGGCCGCGTGCAGCTCTGACATCTTCGCGTTCAGGCCCGGGACCGCCGTCGCCCGGGTGTCTGGATCAAGTCCGAAGTTGATCAAGCGACCGAGCCGCTCGGCCAGCTCCGGATCGGAAGTGAAGATCGCCCCGCCCTCTCCGATCGCGAACGGCTTGGTCGCGTGGAAGGAGAAGATCTCGGTGTCACCCTGGCTCCCGAGCGGCCGCCCGAATTCGTCGAGCGCCCCGAAGCCGGCCGCCGAGTCGAGGAGCAACGGCAGGTGGCGACGCCCGCATACCTCTCGCCATGCGGCGCGAACCGATGACGGAGCGGCGGTTCCGAATGTCGAGCAGCCCATCACTCCCGCGATCGCGCCCTCGTGACGCTCGATCGCCTGCTCGAGCGCCGCCGGGTCGAGCTGCCACGAGTCGGCTTGCACGTCGACGAACAGCGGCTCGTAGCCGGCCCAGCGGATCGCGCACGCCGTGGCAGTGAACGTAAACGAGGGCACGGCGATCAGTTTTCGTGCGCCGGCAGCCGGGCCGCAGACCTCGTGCAGCGCCGCGATCAGTCCGAGCGTGCAGTTCGCCACCGGCACGCACCAGGCCTCGCCGCCGACATACTCAGCCAGCCGCCGCGCCAGCCGTTGGTGGCAGGGGCCACCGTTAGAGTAGAAGCGAGCGTCCTCGGCCAGCGCGTAGTAGCGAGCCACCTCGTCGAGCGACGGAAGCTCCGGGCGCAGGTAGCGGATCGGCTCGCGATCGGAGAAGTCAGGATGGGCCCGCTTCGCCAGGTCGGAGGCCGATGTCCCCGCCGCATCGGGTCGCACGCCGCGCGCAGGCGTCTTCATCGCACGACGCAATGTCGGCTCGAGGGCATGGCCAGATGATCGGCCCGGCCCGACCTTCCTTGAGCTGTCGGCGGGGTGTCAGTCGGCGTCGGCGACGATCGAGCCGACGCGCTCGCCCAGAGCCGGGTCGCGCCTGTAGACGTACGCTCCCCACAGCAGTGCGGCGACGAGCACGCCGAGCGCGATCCAGGGGTAGATGTTGAACGGCGCGGGCCGGTCGGGCTTGACCAGCTCGTACAGCGGATAGCCGATCGCGGCATCGCGATCCCCGCGGCCACGACGGTCAGCGGCGCCGCCACCCCGGCCGCCGCGACGACGCCGGCGAAGCCGAAGACGAAGCTCACCGCGGGCGCGATGTTGGCCGGCGTCGCCGCGGCGATGTCGACGTCGCTGAGCACCCCGCGGGCCAGGCGCGCCGGCGCCGGCCGGGCTGTTTGCGGGGACGCAATCGCTTGTGTCGAGACCTTGGCCTCCTCGCCTCGTCGAGAGCACCAAGCGACTCGATCCGAGGCGCCCCTCAAGCGGACCCGCGTCCCGCCGATCTATCAGATAGTCGATGAGCTACACCGATGCCGTAAGCCGGGTCAGCCAGATCCAGGCCCAGATCGCCTCCCTTCAGACCGCCTTCGATCCATCCGTCGCCGGCAGCAACGCGACCGGCACCACGACGACGGGCACCGGGTCTTCCACCTCCGCGAGCTTCGCCGCCGCGCTGGCCCAGGCCCAGGGGACCTCGGGCGTGGTCGGGGCGGCCGGGGATGTCCCGAGCATCGCCGGCGTCGGCACCACCGCTACCTCGACTACCGGCGGGGCGGCGCTGCCGGCGAGCGCACAGACCATGCTCACCGCCGATCAGCAGCAGTTCGCCTCCCGCCTCGCTGCGGACACCGGGCTTGACCCGAGCGTCGTCTCCGCCTGGTTGCTGGCCGAGGAGTCAGGCGGCGCCGCGCAGTCGCGCCAGGCGCAGAACAACAACGACTGGCTCAACGTCGGCTACACCGACAGCGGGACGTTTGGCTCCTCCGATTCGGTTTGGAGCGACCCGACCACGGCCGCCGATGCCACCGCCGGATGGCTCAAGGGCCAGAACACGATCCCGGGCTACGGCACGGCCAGCTCGGCCATCCAGAGCATCCTGACCACCGCAGGTCAGTCGCCGGCGGCGCAGATTGCCGCGCTGCAGGGCTCGGGCTGGGCCTCGAGCGGCTACCCCGACCTGCCTTCTCTGTACCAGCAAGTCGCCGGCTGATTACTGGACGAGCGCGATCACCGGCGCGCTCCGCTGCGCCGGCGCGAAGTACCGGGCGCAGTCCTCGGCAACCACGGGCCGCCCAACGTGGAATCCCTGGGCGTAGTCGCACCCGAGCCGCGCCAGCACCTGTCTGACGTTCTCGGTCTCGACTCCCTCCGCCGTCACGCGCAGGCCGAGGTTGCGGCCGAGGTCGATGATCGAGTGCACGAGCACGGCGTCCTGGCGGTCGATCTCCATCCGCGTCACGAACGAACGGTCGATCTTGATCTCGTCCACCGGCAGCTGCTGGAGCTGCGACAGCGACGAGTACCCGGTCCCGAAGTCGTCGATCGCGATCATCACGCCCATCGCGCGCAGCTCGTCGAGCGCCGCCCGGGCTCGGGGCAGGTCGGCGACGATGCGGCTTTCGGTGATCTCGAGCTGCAGCGCCGATGCATGCAGGTCTAGGCGCGCCAGCAGGGCCCTGATGACCACCGGGAGGTCGTGGTCGAGCAGGCTGCGGGTCGATACATTCACCGACACCGTCACCTCGAGCCCGACTCGGCGCCACCGCCGGCACTGCTCCAGCGAGGCCTCGAGCACCCGCTCGGTCAGCGGCCTGATGATCCCGGTCTGCTCGGCCAGCGGGATGAACCCATCCGGGCCGATGCAGCCGAGCTGAGGATGGTTCCAACGCACCAGCGCCTCCAGGGCCAGCGTCCCGCCGCCCTGCAGCGGCACCTTCGGCTGGTAATGGATGACCAACTCCCCGCGTTCGATCCCGCGGCGCAGCTGCGCCGCCAGCGCAAGCCGGTCGATGCTGTACTCGTCGTCCTCCTTCGCGTAGGTCGCGAAGCCGGCGTCCGAGCCCTTGGCGCAGTACAGCGCGACGTCGGCGTGGCGCATCAGCTCGGGTGCGCTACGGCCGTGCGCGGGGAAGCAGGCGATGCCGATGCTCGCGCGGATGTGGAGCGCCACCGAGTCGACCTCGAGCGGGTGATCAAGCGCGGCGAGCAGCCGCTCGGCAACCTCCTCGGCCAGCGCCTCGGTCCCGTGCACGAGGACCGCGAACTCATCGCCGCCGATCCTCGCCAGCACCGTCTCCTTCCCCCCGGACCGAGCGCCGTCCCCGGCGGCTTGGCGGAGCCGCCGCGCGACCCGCTGGATCACCAGGTCGCCGAGCTCGTGCCCGAGCGTGTCGTTGATCGACTTGAAGTCGTCGATGTCGAGCAGCATCACCGCCAGCGGATGCGGCCCGGACGCCGCACCGTCCAGCGCCTCCTGGAGCGACTCGGACAACGAAGAGCGATTCGGGAGGCCGGTGAGCGCGTCGTGGTGGGCGCGGTGGCTTGAGATGGACGCCTGGCGGCCGCCGAAGTACACCGCGAGCATGGGCACGAAGCAGACCGGCACGAGCGCCACGCTGACGTCCGCCGAGGCCAGCAGCGCCGGCGCGAACGCGAGCACGCAACCCGCGGTCCACCCCTGGAAGGCCAGATCGTCGCGCAGGTAGCCCACGATCGGCAGACCCGCGAGGAGCGCGCCTGCAGCGCACGCGAGCGCGTGGTTGGTGGCGAAGAACGCGGTGCCGGCCGCGAGCACGATCGGCAGCTCGCCGCCGGAGATGGTGCCCAGAGGAAGATCGCCCGCGAGCCGCAGGACGACGGCGGCGGCCACCATCGTGAGCACGTATTGCGCGGCGTTGAACAGGGTCTTGAGCGGGGACACGCGGCCGGCCAGGTCGGCGATCACCGAGCTCGCCACGTAGACCAGCACCGCCGGACCGAGGCCGAAGCGCAGCAGGATGGCGAATGCGAACGCCGCCGAGATCGTGACCCGGGTGAGCCCCCGGCGCCGCGGCACCGGGATGGGCAGAAGCTCGCCGGCGAGCACGAACGCGGACAGGACGACGAACAGAGCCGGATCGCCGACGCGCCATTCCCGTACCCACGGCAACGCCACCAGCGACGCTGCCGCGGCGGCGGCGACGAGCGCGACGTACACGATGAAGTTGCGAGACGTCGGGGCCTTGCCCGAGCTCGAGCGCAGGGCGTCGGCGATGAAGTGCAGGCGGGTGGTCAAGCGATCTTGTGGCCGGCGGCGTGCGCCACGGGGACGGGCTTGTCCTGTGTGCGCGCAGATTTGCCCGACGCACGGGCAGAGGAGACGGACGAGATGTGTGCGGGAGCCGCCCCGAACCCACGCTTGGTCCAGGCCAGCGCGGGCGATCCCGACCCGAGTGCGAAAGTCAGCGCTACCGCTAACGCCGCAAGAACCGAACCTGCCCGCCGCCTCCCGAGACGGTAGACAAACCCACGCATTCGCTACCTCACCTTTGGTGTCGTGCGCCCATGGCGACACAAACCTTTGCCGTCTTGCCTCGTGATCGGCACGCGGGCCGGAACGTTTAATCGAACATTCGTCCAGGCCCAAGGAAAAGTCTCAACCGCTCGGAAACCGACCCATCTTTCAGAAGAGCGGCTCCTGGCCGGGCAGCTCGATGCCCTCCCGCCCGCGGCCGAGTCCGCGACCGAGCGCGCCGGCCACGTCACGGGCGATCGCCCCCTCCGAGCGCGAGGCGACGATCGGCTCCTCGATCCCCTCGACGTATACGAGCGTCCGCCGGCCGTCGCCCCGGTCGGTGCCCTCGAGCGGCACGAGCGCGAACACGCGGTCGGCGCGAACGAACTTGCCGTAGCCGAGGGGCACCAGCGCCGGGAGCTGACGAGCCATGCCCGCTGAATTCTTCTACGCTCCGCGGCGTGCGCGCCACCGACCGCACCTTCCCGCTCGGCGGCAACCTCGACGTCTTCCGGCTCGGGTTCGGCGCGATGCGCATCACCGGGCCCGGGATTTGGAGCGAGCCTCGCGACCCCGCCGGCGCGCGGCAGCTGCTCCGCCACGTCGTCGACCGCGACGTCAACCTGATCGACACCGCCGACTCCTACGGCCCCGAGGTCTCGGAGAACCTGATCGCCGAGGCGCTGCGTCCGTACCCCGACGGGCTGGTGATCGCGACCAAGGGCGGGTTCGAGCGCCCCGGCCCGGGCCGCTGGGAGCCCAACGGCCGCCCGGACCGCCTCAAGCGGTGCTGCGAGGCGTCG
This sequence comes from Solirubrobacteraceae bacterium, assembly GCA_035625625.1. GTDB lineage: Bacteria > Actinomycetota > Thermoleophilia > Solirubrobacterales > Solirubrobacteraceae > Palsa-465. The sequence goes on along the minus strand of DASPPG010000317.1, from coordinate 15,067 downwards.
CTGCGACGGCTGAAGCTCGAGCGGATTGACCTCTACCAGCTGCACACCGTCGATCCGAAGGTGCCGATCGAGGACTCGGTGGCGGCATTGGCCGAGCTCCAGGAGGAGGGGAAGATCCGGCACGTCGGCCTCTCCAACGTGACGGTCGAGGAGATCGAGCGGGCCCAGCAGATCGTCGAGGTCGTCTCGGTCCAGAACCACTACAACGTCTCGGACCGCGCCTCGGAAGACGTCTTGCGCTTCTGCGAGGAGGCGCAGCTCGCCTTCCTGCCCTACTTCCCGCTCGCCACCGGCGACCTGGCCAGCCCCGGCGGCGTCCTGGCGGAGATCGCCTCCGACCACGGCGCCACATCCGCCCAGGTTGCCCTGGCCTGGCTGCTCCAGCACTCGGCGGTCACCCTGCCGATCCCGGGGACGAGCTCGATCGCCCATTTCGACGAGAACCGCGACGCCGCCGAGCTCGAGCTCGAGGACGACGAGCTAGAAGCCCTCGACGAGCTCGCGGCAGCTTCCTGATGCCCTGACGCCGGCGCGGGCGCGGGCGCCAGGACAGTACTACTCCCCGAGGATCAGAGCGAGCCGGCGCTCGAGCGCGCCGGCCAGCTGCTCGCGCACCGGGCCCTGCTCGAAGCGCTCGACCAGCGCCGCGAGGAAACCCTCGATCACGAGCCGCCGCGCCACCTCCAGCCTGAGCCCCCGCGAGCGCAGGTAGAAGAGCTGCTCGGGATCCACCTGCGCCACCGCGGCGGCGTGGGTGCACCGCACGTCGTTGGCCTGGATCTCTAGCCCCGGGATCGCGTCGGCGTGCGCGCGCTTGGACAGGAGCAGGTTGCGCGACTCCTGGAAGGCGTCGGTCTTCTGCGCGCCGGGGTCGACGATGATGTTGCCCTTCCAGACCGCCGTGGAGCGGCCCTGCAGCACCCCGCGGAAGGCGAGATCGGAGGTCGTGTTCGGCGCCGCGTGCTCCTGGGTGGTGTCGAAGTCGATGTGCTGACGGGCGTGGCTGGCGTACGCGCCGGTGACCCGCGCCTCCGACCCCTCGCCGCCCAGCCGCGTCTCCATCCGCACATGCCCACCGCGGCTGCCGAAGCCGAGCGCCACCCAGTCGAGCGAGGCGTCCCGTCCCACCTCGGCGCGCTGGGCGCCGAAGATCCAGCTCTTCTCCGACAGGCCCTGGCCGCACACGTAACGCAGGCGCGCGTTCTGCCCGACGATCAGCTCGGTGACGACGTTGGCCACGCCCTCGAGCTCCTCGTCGGCCGACAGGTACTGCTCCCACACCTCGGCCTGGGCGCCCTCGTCGAGCACGACCAGCGTGCGCTGATTGAGCAGCGTGCCGGCCTGCGCCTGGACGGTGGACAGCGAGATCGGAGCCTCCAGAACCACGCCGCGCGGGACATAGACGAACGTGCCCTGCCTGAAGCCGGCGTCGTTGAGGGCGACGAACACGTCGTCGCCGGAGCCGATCAGCGACCCCAGATGGCGGCGCACGAGCTCGCCGCGCTCCTCGGCCGCGCGCTCGAGCGGCGCCACGATCACCCCATCGGGCAGTTCGCCGGATGCCACGGCTTCAGGCGCCCAAAGCTCCGACGCCGCCGGCGCCACCGGGTCATCCGCCGTGACCGGCCGGTAGGCGGCCAGGTTCAGCTCGGAGATGTCCGTGAACTCCCAGCCCGGGCGGCCCTTGAACTGCGGAAGCTCGAGGCCCGCGGGCAGCCCACCCGCCGTCGGTCCACCGGCCCCCGCCGGCACTGCCCTAGCCAATCGAGCCCTCCATCTGCAGCTCGATCAGCCGGTTCATCTCGACCGCGTACTCCATCGGGAGCTCCTTGGTGATCGGCTCGATGAACCCGTTGACGATCAGCTTGGAGGCCTCGTCCTCGGGAATGCCGTGCGACATCAGGTAGAAGAGCTGGTCCTCGCCGACCTTGGAGACGGTCGCCTCGTGGCCGACGTTGACGTCGTCCTCGCTGATCCGGATCGTCGGGTAGGTATCGCTTCGTGAGTGCTCGTCGAGCAGCAGCGCGTCGCACACGACCTTGGAGCGCGCGCCGTGAGCGCCCTTGGCGATCTCGAGCAGACCGCGGTAGGAGCCCCGCCCGCCGTCCTTGGAGATCGACTTGGCGAAAATGTTCGACGTCGTGTTGGGCGCGGCGTGGATGATCTTCCCGCCGGCGTCCTGGTGCTGGCCCTTGCCGGCGAAGGCGATCGACAGGATCTCGCCGTGGGCGCGCTCGCCGAGCAGGTACACGCTCGGGTACTTCATGGTCAGGCGCGAGCCCAGGTTGCAGTCGACCCACTCGACGGTGGCGTCCTCGTGCGCCACCGCGCGCTTGGTGACCAGGTTGAACACGTTGGTCGACCAGTTCTGGACGGTCGTGTAGCGGATCCGCGCGCCCGGCTTGGCGATCAGCTCGACCACTGCCGAGTGGAGGCTGTTGCTGCTGTATGTCGGAGCGGTGCACCCCTCGACGTAGTGCACGTAGGAGCCAGGCTCGGCGATGATCAGCGTCCGCTCGAACTGGCCCATGTTCTCGGTGTTGATCCGGAAATAGGCCTGGAGCGGCATCTCGACGTGGACGCCCTCGGGCACGTACACGAACGACCCGCCGGACCAGACGGCGCTGTTGAGCGCCGCCAGCTTGTTGTCGTTGGGCGGGATCACGGTGGCGAAGTGCTCGCGCACGAGGTCCTCGTGCTCGCGCAGGCCCGAGTCCATGTCGACGAAGATCACGCCCTGCTTCTCGAGGTCCTCGCGCACCTGGTGGTAGACGACCTCGGACTCGTACTGGGCGCCGACGCCGGCCAGGAACTTGCGCTCGGCCTCGGGGATCCCGAGCCGGTCGAACGTGCGCTTGACGTCCTCGGGCACGTCGTCCCAAGAGCGGCCCGGCTTCTCGGAGGCACGCACGAAGTAGTGGATGTCGTCGTAGTCCACCTCTTGGAGCAGTGGCGAACCCCAGGTCGGCTGCGGCCGCGACAGGAAGTGCTCGAGCGCCTTCAGCCGGAAGTCGAGCATCCACTGCGGCTCTGACTTGAACTCCGAAATCTTTTCGACGATCTCGCGATTCAGACCCTTGGGCGCCTTGTAGAGGTAGTTCTCGGCGTCGTGGAAGCCGTAGCGCTCCTCGTAGTCGGCGTTGATCGCCGCCAGCGCCGCGTTCTCCGTGAGGGTCTTGGTTTCAGGTGTGGCCGCCACTACTCCACCTCCAGCTTGATCGTCTCGTCCTCGATGATCACCGGGAAGGTGTCCACCGGAACGTATGCGGGCAAAGTCTTCGGCTTGCCGGTCTTCAGATCGAACAGCGACCCGTGCCGCGGGCACTCGACCGTGCAGTTGTCCGGATCGAACTCGCCCTCGGCGAGCGGTCCGTTGTCGTGCGAGCAGCGATCCTCGATCGCGTACAGGCTGCCCCCGCAGTTGAACACGCCGATCTCGAGGTCCTCCCATTCGACCAGGCGCATCTCGCCCGGTCCGAGCTCAGCTACGGGGCAAACGTCAATCATCTCCGGCACGCCTTAAATCCTAGCGTGCCGATAGGAATTTGCTAGGCGGCGCTGCTCTCCGGCTCCCAGCCCGCGGCGTGCCCGAGCGACGCGCCCTTGAGCACCTTGAGCGAGAGCAGGGCGCACTTCATTCGCGTGGCCGAGATGTCGATCCCGAGCAGCTGGAGCACAAACGACCGGTCCAGCGCCAGCAGCTCGTCCACCCGCATCCCCTTGACCTCGTCCGAGGCCATCGACGCCGCCGCCTGCGAGATCGCGCACCCGTGTCCCGAGAACCGCACCTCCTCGATCCGCCCCTCGCCGTCCAGCGCCAGCTGCACCCGCAGCTCATCGCCGCACAGCGGATTCAGATCGTTGAACTCCAGGTCCGGACCCTCGATCTCCGCCTCCGGCGGGCTCCAGTTGTGGGGGTGCTTGTAGTGGTCGAGGATGTTCTCGCGGTACAGCTCATCCATTGCTCATGAAGCGTAGCGGCCGCGCCCTGCTCAGCCCGCAGCAAGCGCCCGGGGAAGCAGCGCGTCGAGCGCCACGTCATAGTCGAGCCGATCCCCGGCGGACAACGGCCGGCACGTGTCTGCGTCGACGACCACACCGCGCGCCCGGTGCTGCTCGGCCAGCCCCCCGCTCGCCACCGACACTCCCGCCACCGACACTCCCGCCACCGACACTCCCAGCAGCGCCTCGCACCCCGGCGCCACCGGGATCGCCCGTCCGTCCGGCCGACGGAACCTCACCGCCCCACGGCCCGATCGCTCGACCCGGAACCCGCCCTCGTGCACCAGGCGATGGTGATACGAGCACAGCTGCACCAGGTTCTCCAGCGTCGTCGGCCCACCCCTCGCCCAGTGCTGGATGTGATGCGCGTGCAGAAACCTCCGGTGCGTACACCCCGGAAATCGGCAGCCGTCGTCCCGGCTTCGCAGCACGCGCCGCAGCGCCGGCGGAATCGTTCGCGTTCGCCGGCCGACCGTCAGCGGGCAGCCATCCCGCTCGACGATCCGGACCACGGCCGCGTCGCACCCCAGCCGGCGCGCCGTCTCCGGTGCAATGGTCGGGCCGTCGGTGAGCTCCGAGCGCTCGACCACCTCGTCCGAGGTCAGTGTCGCGGCGTCAACGTGGACCACGAGCTCGGGCACCGCGCCGCTCGTCGCGCCGCCGGCCTCCGCACCCACAAGCGCGGTCCTGGCCAGCGCCACCAGTGCGTCGCACCGGCGCGCAGCAGCCGGCGATGACACGAACTCGTCTCCCTCCGCGCGCGGTTCCGCGAACGCGCTGAGCGCGTTCACCAGCAGCGCTCCGTCATCCGCCGGCAGGCGTCCTTCCAGGCGAAGCGAACCGTCCTCGTTCCAGCTCCACGTCAGATAACGGAGGTCCTGCTGGCGCTGGGCCGCGCCGAGCGTCGCCGACAAGGCGCTCGAATAGCAGCAAATGAGCTTCTCGAGCTGCGCGCCGGTCGCGTGCCGCGCGATCTCGACGAGGCCCGCCTCCGTCTCCGGCGTCGCCGCGCGGGTGAGCGCCCGGACCTTGCAGTACGACAGCTCGCCGCGCGAGAACGCCTCCCGCACCACCGGCAGCTCCTCCAATCGGTGCGCAACCCGAACCTTCTCCCGCGCCACCCCGAGGGCAATCGAGCACCTCCACGACAACCAGTGCGCACACGACCGCACGCCCCACTCCGCCCACCCGCCGCGCGAATCGAATTCTGCGACGAGCAGCAGCCAGCGGCACGTGGCGACGGCGATGTGCGCGGCCAGCTCACAGATCTCCCGCTCGAGGTCGGCGAGCGATGCCGGCTTTTCCGGTGCCTCCATCGGGAAGGAGTCAGGCGAACACATGTTCGATAGACTACGCCTGCGCTCGGACGGAAAAGGTGTAGGCGGACGGAAGGGTTGCCAATGGCCGCGGAGGCGTCGGTGGGCCCCAGGGCCGCCGTGCAACAACGCCCCGCGTCACCGGAACGTGCAACCTAACGGTTGCGTTCCCGCGGGAACGTTTCTGAGCGCGGCGCTCGCCACCGCGCAACGCTAATCGGCGTGGTTAGCGAAGCCGTTTGAGGCCGGGGCGAGGAGTGACCACGATCAAGACTCCCGCACGCGAGGCCGAGTCCACCCGTCGTCGTCGACTTCTGGGCGGCGTGGTGCCCGCCCTGCCGCGTGATGGACCCGATCGTCGCCGGCCTCGCCGCCGAGCGCCCCGACGTACGGTTCACCAAGCTCGACGTAACCAGAAGACGGCCGCCGAGTACGCGGTGCTGTCGATGCCGACGCCGCTCGTCTTTCGGCACGGTCAAGAGTGCTCCGGCTCGTAGGCGCGCGTCCGAGGCGCCGGCTGATCGCGCCGGCCGCGCTCGATCCCGCCGCGCTCGATCCCGCCGCGCTCGATCCCGCCCCGCGTTACCGAGTCGCGCTCGTCCACGGCGGCAACCTCTCGCTGGTCGGCGCGCTGCTCGTGGAAGAGCTCGCCGCGTTCTTCGCCGACGCGCAGCGCCCGCCCAGCTGACGGAGGGGTTGGGGCGCGGTGGCGTCAGCCAAGCGCCGCGAGCAGGGCGCCACCGTGCGGGGTCCCCAGCCCGGTGCACGGATCCCAACCCGCCGCCGCCGTGTAGGCGCCGTTGGTGCCCTGGGTGATGTCGCGAAAGCCAGCGGAAGACAAGGAGCTTTGGTACAGCCGCGGCTGGAAGAACCCGACCGGCTGACCGAGCGACTGGTTGATCAGGGCGATAAGCCCGGCCCATAGGGGCGCCACCGCGCTCGTGCCACCGACCGTCTCCCGGGCGCCGTCAACCAACACCCCGTAGCCGGTCTGTGGATCGGCGTTGCCAGCCACGTCGGGCACACCGCGCCCCGGCTTCCCCGTATCCGCGTTGGTGGGCATCGATAACCCCGCCTGGTAGGACGGCACGGCGAATTCGACGCTGATGCCACCGCCCCCGGCGCCGTCGCTCGGCATGTCGTTCCACACCACCTCGCTCTCCACCTGACCGTTCGAGATCTGCAGTGAAGTGCCGCCACAACCGAGCGCGTACGGCGCTGAAGCGGGAAAGTCGACGTGCTGCTTTCCGTCGGTGACGCCGTCAGTCGACCCGTTGTCCCCCGCAGCCACGGTCACCGTGATCCCGACCGCCGCCCCCTCGGTCAACACCTGCTCCATCTGCGTCCTGGCCTGCTGCGTCCAGGAATCCTCGGGTCCGCCCCAGCTGATCGAGATGACGCTCGGCTTGTTGGTCTCGTCGTGCACGGCGGTCGAGACCGCGTCGATGAAGCCCTGGTCGGTGTTGGTCGAGAAGTAGACGGCGAACTTCGCACCCGGCGCCACCGCGCCGGCGACCTCGATGTCGAGCATCACCTCGCCGTCGGCGTTCTGATCGACGCCGGGGGAGTTCGTGCCTCCGTCGACGCTCACCGCAACCACGCTCGGCGGCGTCAGCCCGAGGCCGTCGAAGTACCCGGACAGGTCGCTCTCGCTGTAACCGCCACCGAGTTCGATGATGCCCACGGTCTCGCCCGCCCCGGTCGTGCCCGTGGGGAAGCTGTACGCCGCGGCCACCTGAAGCGGCGTGTAGGACGTCGCCGCGGCCGCGGGATCCGCGGCGCGCAGGTGCGGCGTCGCCTGGGGCCGCTCGTCGATCCCGAACACGCCCGTGATCACCCCGCCCAGCTCGCTCGGGATCGTCAGCGGCCCCTGCCGTCCGCGGTACGGACCGAAGCTCGGGTGCTCGAACAGCTGCAGCGACTGAACGCCAAACGCTCGCGCCACCGCGTCGACCGTGCCTCGCAACTTCACCGCCCGTCGGCCACGATCGACCTCGCTGACCTCGAGCCCGTACCGGCTGGCAAACGCTCGCACCGCAGCGACGTCCTCGTCACGAGCTCCGTACGAGCGAGCCAGCTCCGAGCGCGACATCGTGCGCCGCTCGGCGGGAGGACGAGCCGCCTCCTGGTCAACCCAGTCGAGCGGCTCCGAGGGCCGGAGGTAGACGGTGACCTCGATCGGCTTGGCCCGATCGACCTCGCCGACGACAGGATGCCCGGACACCGAGGCCCGTTCGCTACCCGGAATAACGACACGATCTTCTGCTGCGATGACGTCAAGGTTCCCACCCGCGCCAGCGGATGTCCAGCAGCAGGGCGCCAGGTGTCGAGGCTCAGCCGAGCTCGTCGGCCAGGGCGACCAGCGCCCGCTCCACCTCGGCGCGCCCGACGTCCAGATGCGTGACCGCCCGCACCCGGTGCGCGTCGAACGCCTGCAGCTCCACCCGATCGGCAAGCCGCCGCACCAACCCCGGCGCATCGTCAACCGAGAAGATCACGATGTTGGTCTCGACATCGCGCGGATCCAGACGTACGCCGGGCAACTCGGCCAGCCCCCGAGCCAGCACTTGCGCATTGGCGTGGTCCTCGGCGAGGCGCTCGACGTGGTGATCGAGCGCATAGAGGCAGCCGGCAGCCACGATGCCGGACTGCCGGAAGGCCCCGCCGAGCATCTGCTTCCACCGCCACGCCTCGTCGATCAGCTCGCGCGATCCGCATAACACCGCTCCGACCGGCGCGCCCAGTCCCTTGGTGAAGTCGAGCCAAGCGGTGTCGAACCCACCGGCAAACGACGAGGCCGACACGCCCGACGCGACCACCGCATTCATCAGCCGCGCTCCGTCCAGATGCGTCCGCAGCCCGTACCGCGCCGCGACCTCGAACACCTCGCGCACGACGGACAGCGGCCACACGCGGCCTCCACCCAGATTCGAAGTCTGCTCGACCGACACCACCCGCGACCGCGGCATGTAGCGGTTGCCTGCCGGCCGCACCGCCGCCTCCAGCCGCGCACCCGTGAACACGCCACGGTCGCCGTCCAAGACCCGAACCATCAGCCCGGCCAGCTGCGCCGGGCCACCCGCTTCGGAGTTCACCGGGTGCGCGGTGCGGTCGCAGATCAGCTCATCGCCGCCGGGACGGGCGTGCAGCCGCAGCGCGATCTCATTGCACATCGTCCCGCTGGGCAGGAACACCGCCGCCGGGAATCCGAGCAGCTCCGCCACCCGCTCCTCCAATGCGCAAGTCGTCGGATCGAGCCGCCGCTGCTCATCCCCGACCTCGGCGGCCGCGATCGCGGCCCGCATCCCCTCAGAGGGCCGGGTCTGCGTGTCGCTGTAGAGGTTGATCGGCGGCAAGTCCGCGGCAGCCTAACGGCCTACCGGCCTACCGGCGCCGCCGATCCGGTCGCCGGCGAGCCCGGCGCGGGCGAGCCCGGCGCGGGCGGGCCCGGCGTGGGTGAGTCCGAAGCCTGAGCGTCACCGCCAGCGGTCCGATGCGCACCGGGCCGTCCGCCAGCCAGGGCAGGAGCGCCGCGAACACGATCAGGAGCGCGCCGACCACGATCGACGTTCCGAACCCGAAGGCCGCGCTGCCGCGCCCCGTACCCCGCAGCAGACCCCCACGCGCCGAGCGCGACCAGCGCCACCCCGACCAGGAAGATGACCGCACAACTCCACCGAAGCCCGACGGGCGCAGGATCGCTATCGGCCGCCGGCCCCCTGAACCCCGGCCGCCCGAACGGCGGCCGCGTCACCGGCGGCACGGGTGGCTCCCCGAGCGGACGATGAGCGCGCCGACTTGGCCGGCCTCGTGCGGGCCTGTGGGCTGCCATGAGTACTGCTCTGCGCTCGGAGTTTCCGGTCCACGATCTTTGTGATGGTTCGCACAATACTCGCGGGCGAGCTCAGAAATCCGAGCAAATGCTGCGAAAACCCGACGAACAAAGGTTTGGGTTTGGTTACGCCGCTCAGTCGAGCTGGAGCGTGGCGCGCACCTGGCCGAGGCCCTCGATCAGGCGATCGATGTCGGCCGACGAGTTGTGCACCGCGAACGACGCGCGCGTGGTGGCCAGCACGCCGAGCTTGCGCATCAGCGGCTGGGCACAGTGGTGCCCCGCGCGTACGCACACTCCCACGCCGCCGAGGATGTCGGCGACGTCGTGCGGATGCGCCCCGTCCAACGTAAACGACACCAACGCGCCGCGATCCGAAGCGGACAACGGCCCCTGCACCGTCACGCCCGGGACCTCCGACGACGACGAGAGACGCTCCAGCAACTCACCCACCAACGCCTGCTCGTGCGTATGGATCCGCTCCATCCCGATCGCCCGAATCCAGTCGACGGCCGCGCCCAAGCCGATCGCCTCGGCGATCTGGGAGGTCCCGGCCTCGAACTTCCACGGCAGATCCATCCAGGTCGACTCGTTGGCCGCCACCGTGCGGATCATGTGGCCGCCACCGATGAACGGGGGCATCGCCTCGAGCAGCTCGCGCCGCCCGTGCAAGACGCCGATCCCGGTAGGGCCGTACGCCTTGTGACCCGTCCAGGCGTAGAAATCGACGTCCAGATCCGGCAGCCACACCGGCAGCTGCGGCACCGCCTGGGCCCCGTCGACCAGCACCACGGCTCCGGCCTCGTGCGCGCGGCGAGCAATCGAAGCCACGGGGTTCACCGTGCCCAGAACGTTCGAGACATGGACGACCGCAACCAACTTCGGACCCCGCTCCAGCAAAGAATCGAGCGCGTCGAGGTCCAAATAACCATCCGAAGACACGGGCACATAAGCCAGCTCGGCCTCGCGGTCCTGGCACAGCAGCTGCCAGGGGACGATGTTCGAGTGGTGCTCCATCTCGGTGAGCACCACCAGATCGCCGCGCTGGACGTTCTGCCGCCCCCACGAGTAGGCGACCAGGTTGATGGCGGCCGTGGCATTCGCGGTAAAGACGGTCTCCTCGGGCGTCGAACCCACCCACGACGCGATGCGCGCCCGCGCCCCCTCGAACAGCTCCGTCGCCTCGGCTGCCAGCGGGTACACGCCGCGATGGATCGACGCGCGCGAGCACGTGTAATACGACGTCATCGCGTCGATCACGGCCTGCGGCGTCTGCGATGTCGCCGAGGAGTCGAGGTACGCCACCGCCCGGCCGTCAAACAACCGCCCGAGAACCGGGAACTCGGCCGCTGCGTCGGCAACAGAGATCCCGGAGACATCAGAAACGCCCGGCACCGCGGCCATTAAGCGGCCTCTTCGATGTCGCCGGTGATCCACCCGTAGCCCTTGGCTTCGAGCGTCTCGACCAAGTCCGGGCCGCCCTCCCGGACGATCCGCCCCTGGTACATCACGTGCACATGCGAAGGCTGGACCAAGTGCAGGATCCGCTGGTAGTGGGTGATGATCAGGACACCCATGTCGGGACCCGCCACCGCGTTGACGCCGTTCGCGACGACGCGCAACGCATCGATGTCCAGCCCCGAGTCGGTCTCATCCAACACGGCCATCGAGGGCTTCTGGAGCGCCAGCTGCAGGATCTCCATCCGCTTCTTCTCGCCACCCGAGAACCCCTCGTTCAGATACCGAGTCGAGAACTCGCGCGGGACGTTGGTCAGCTTCATCGCGGCCTCGACCGTCTCACGGAACTCCTTCAGCGGGATCGGCTCCGAACCACGCGCCTCGCGGTGCGCGTTCAGCACGGTCCGGAGGTACTTGGTGACGGTCACACCGGGCACCGCCACCGGATACTGGAAGGCCATGAACAGACCCATCCGGGCGCGCTCGTCGGGATCCGCATCGGTGATGTCCTCACCCATGAAAACAATCTGACCCTCGGTCACTTCGAAGCCAGGGTGGCCCATCACAGCATTCGCCAGCGTCGACTTGCCCGAGCCGTTGGGTCCCATCAGCGCGTGTATCTCGCCGCGACGGACGGCCAAATCGACACCCCGCAGGATCGGCTTCTCGCCGACCCGGACGTGAAGGTTCTTTATCTCTAGGTCTGCCATATCAAGCTTTCAATTCGGGAACCAGTGACGCCGTCTCGGCGACTTCGGTGCGACGGGAGAAGTCGACAAGCTCAGCCAGCGTGGTCGTCTGCAGCGAGCGGATGATCCCGCCCTGTACGCGCGTCCACAGCAGCTTGGTGGCGCAGCCGCGACCGGCGTCGGGCTCGTGCGAGCAGAGCACCCGCTCGGTGTGGTCGTGCACGAAGCACTCCATCGGGGCGATCGCGCCCTCGAGCGCCTGCACCACGTCAACCATTGCGATCTCCTCCGCCGGGCGCGACAGCCAGTAGCCGCCGTGCGCCCCGCGCGCGCTCATCACCAGCCCCGCCTTGCGCAGCTTCGCCACCACCTGCTCCAGATAGGCCAGCGGCAGCCCCTCCGCGTCGGCGATCGCCTTCAAGGACGTGGGGTGTTCGGGAGACTGGCGCCCGAGCTCAACCATCAGCCGCACGCCGTACTCCGCCTTGGATGAGAAGATCATGCGTTTTATATCCTACCAGGGCGGTCGGTTTAGCCCGGGCCATGACCGGCGGGCCCGCCCGGATACGCTCACTGGACGATGTCAACGCAGGCGAGCCGCCGCCGAGATGCCCCTCCGCTGGCCAGCTCGTCCGAGATCGCTGCGGTCGCCGCCACCGCACGCGAGACCGGACGGCTCGGCATCGACACCGAGTTCATGTCCGAGGGTCGCTATCGCGCGCTCCTGTGCCTGGTCCAGATCGCGGTCGACAACCCCGGCGATGACAACGACGCGGGGACGATCATCCTGATCGACCCGCTCGACCACATCGACCCCACGCCGGTCGCCCAACTGCTGGCCGACCCGGCGATCGAGGTCGTCCTCCACGCCGGCCGCCAGGACGTGGCGATCCTGCGCCGGGCCTGGTCGACCGAGATCATCAACATCTTCGATACCCAGCTGGCCGCCGGGTTCGTGGGCGGGGGCGCCCAGACGGGGTACGGCAACCTGCTCGGCACGATGCTCGGCCGACGTGTCGGCAAGACCGCGAGCTACACGCGCTGGGACGCGCGCCCGCTTACGAGCGAGCAGCTGAGCTATGCCGCGGAGGACGTCGCCCATCTGCTCGAGCTCGCCGACGAGGTGCAGCGGCGCCTGCGCGAAACCGGGCGCGAAGCCTGGGCCCGCGAGGAGTGCCGCCGCCTCGAATCCGCGACCGACGAGCGCGACCCCGACACCGCGTGGGAGCGGCTGCCCCGCATCGGGCAGCTCGACCCGAGATCCCGGGCGGTGGCGCGCGAGCTCGCCGCCTGGCGCGAGCGCACGGCCTCCGCCGAGGACCGCCCGGTCGGGTCGGTGCTGGCCGATCCCGCTCTGGTGGAGCTCGCCAAGCGCCACCCGTCGACCTTGCAGGCGCTCGAGCAGATCCGCGGCATCCACCCCTCCGGCATCAGGCGGCGCGGTCCGGCGATCCTCGAGGCGATCGCCGCGGGTATGCAGGCGCCACCGATCCCGCGCGAGGAGGCGCGCGGCCGCTCCGAGTCCGAGGATGTCCCGCTGATCGTGCTGGCCGAGGCGCTGCTGCGGGCACGCGCGCTCGACGCGGGCCTCGCCTACGAGCTGATCTCCTCGCGGGGCGAGCTCGAGCTGATCGTGGCCGCGGCCCGTCGGGGCGAGCCAGAGCCCGACGTACGTGCGCTCGAAGGCTGGCGCTCGGAGCTCGTGGGCGCCGATCTGCGCGACCTCCTGGCCGGCCGCCGCGCGATCTCGGTCGGCCCTAACCGCCGGCTCACTATTAGCTAAGGCGGCAACCGCCGAAAAATCCCATTAAGGCGCGCCGACCTCGAGCATCATCGACATCGCCGCCGCGCGGTCGAACATCGAGCTCGACAGCGCATACACGATCGGCCAGGGACGGTTGATCAGCTGGAGATCGACCTCCTGCAGGTCGCCGGCGGCGGTCGAGAAGGTCAGGCGCAGCTTGTGTCCGGGCGAGTTCGCGGCGGTCTGCGCCCCGGTGTCGCCGTGCGACAGCGACCAACCGTTCTTGCGCAGGAACCGACCCTCGTCGCGCAGGAGGATGTCGGACGACTCGTAGCGGGAGTTGCGTACGACGAAGTCGATCGCGCAGTAGGTGTTGGAGCCCTGATCGCACGTGCGCACCTGCTCCACGACGCGCGAGCCCGGCAGCAGCGGGACCGAGCCGACGGTGGGGGTGCGCTGCGCCGGGTCCCCGGCGCCGCAGCCAGCGAGCCCCGCGGCCAGCGCGAGTGCGGTGAGGAGCGCCGTGCAGACGCCTAGTCTTCGGCCGAACATGGGAAGCTGCGCAAGCGTAGCCAAGCTCCCCGCGTGGGCCCGGGCGTTGCTCGAGTCCGCGCGCGTGGCGCACCTCGGCATCGTCGACGACGGCGGGTACCCGCGCGTTCTTCCGGTCACGTTCGCACTGTCGGGCGGATCGCTCGTGACCGCCGTCGACCACAAGCGCAAGGACGTGCCCGCCGAGCGGCTGGCGCGCGTGCGCTGGCTGCGCGCCCGGCCCTGCGCCGCGCTGACCGTCGACCGCTACGACGACGACTGGTCGCGGCTGGCCTGGGTCCAGGCGGTGGGCACGGTCACGATCCGCGACGCCGTCGACGCCCCCGAGGCGATCGCCGCGCTGACCGAGCGCTACGAGCAGTACCGCGCGCACGCACCCGCCGGTCCGGTGATCGAGCTCGGGCCCGACCGCTTCGTGTGGTGGAGACCGTAGCCCGTTACGCGCTCGGGGTCGCCGCCCTGGCGCTGATTTGCGCCTCGCTCGCCCTCGCCGCGGTGGCGATCCGCCGCCGGGCCCTGCCCGACTGGACCGGCGCGCCCGCCCGCCTGGCCGAGGCCGTCATCGGCCTGGCCGTGCTGATCGGGATCCTCGAGCTGCTGGGCGCGGTCGGGCTGTTCAGGCTCGGCCCGGTGCTCGTGGCCTGCGCGCTCGCCGGCGCGGCCTCCGCGCGCTCGCTCGGACGATCAGAGCGATCATGGGCCTCGCTGCGCTCGGCGTCCGTGGGGCCGGGGGACCCCATCCTGACCCGGGTCGATGTCCTCGCCACCGTGCTCGCGGTGCTGGCTGGCGCCACCGTGGTCGCCGAGTGGGGCGCACTCAGCATCCAGTCCTACGACGTCGGCATCCGCGGCTTCGACTCGCTCTGGTACCACCTCCCTTGGGCGGCGAGCTTCGCGCAGACCGGCAACATCGTGTCGCTGCGCTTCACCGACGTCGAGTACCTGACGCCGTTCTATCCGGCGACGGCGGAGGCGCTGCACGGGCTCGGGATCGTGCTGCTCGGCCGCGACACGCTTTCGCCGGGTCTCAACCTGGTGTGGCTGGCGCTCGTGTTCCTGGCCGCCTACTGCGTCGGACGGCCCCGGGGCACCGGCGCCGCGACGATGCTGGGCGCGGCGCTGGCCATGGCCACCTCGATGATGGACTACTCGCAGGCCGGGAGCGCGGCCAACGACGTCGTCGCCGTGTTCTTCTTGCTGGCGGCGGTGGCGTTCCTGATGAACGACCGAGAAGACCCCGCGGCCCTCGTGCTCGCCGCGGTCGCGGCCGGGCTGGCGGTCGGGGTCAAGCTGACCGTTGTCGGGCCGGTGCTCGGACTGACCATCGGCGTGGTGGCGATCGCGCCGCGGGGCGACCGCCGACGCACGGCCGGCCTGTGGCTCGGGCCGCTGCTCGTGGCCGGCGGCTTCTGGTACGCGCGCAACCTGATCGCAGTCGGCAACCCGCTCCCCTGGACTAGCCTCGGGGGCCTGC
>DASPPG010000316.1:0-37959 GCA_035625625.1 Solirubrobacteraceae bacterium | reverse complement strand
CCTCAACGATCCCGTGACCACTCCCGCGGGCATCTGGTACCTGCTCAACCCCCGCGGCGGCATCCCCGCCACCGGCCCGGCCGAACTGGAGCTCGAGACCGCTCCCCTCAACGGCACCGGAACCGCGCAGACCGTACTGGCCGCAAGGATGAACAACGACTACAGCCAGTTCCCCAACGCGACCTTCCCCGTCTACACCCTCAGCCGGGACGATGGCGGCTGGTGGAGCCACCCTGGAAACCATGACAGTGACCGCGAGAGCGCCTGTCACGGAACCTGCGCCGTTTTCTGGCCACCGGTCCTCACCTCAGGGCGGCCTGAAGCCGGTCCGGGCGTTGGCCAGCGTGCCATCGGGGTGATCGTGAGGCCCGACGGCACCCACCAGGTCACCTACCACGAGCGACCGCTCTACCTGTTCAACCAGGACGCCTACATCGGGGGCGCCAGCCCAGTCGGGACACAGGGCATCTACGGAGCCGGTGCGCTCACCCCCTCGGGCGTGTTCAACACGATCCCGCCGCTGGCCTAGAACTCCCTCCGCTCCGACACACGGAAAGCCCCGGCCGGCTCGATCGACCGGGGCTTTCCTCCATGGCGAGCTGAAACGGGTGGCCAGCAGCCGGACGCCCCCGATCGCCAAGAGCTGGCCGATCCCCCAACGTTGGTCCGCAAACGCTACTCGCAGCAGCCGCCAGCCCTCACTCAGAACCCCGTGTTGACGGGGGTTCCGTCGTTGTGAGGTGGGTGCACCACGGCAAGCGCGTCGGAGTCGGTCGGCGCGGCGATACCCGGTCCGGCGAGGCGCTGATGACTCGGACGGTGGTGTCAGTCCGACTCACCGCGGGCGCGCCTGTAGCGCTCGTAGATCACGCGCGAGCCGAACGTCCTGGTCTCGACCAGGTTCAGCGCAACGTCTTCGGTGACCGGCGGCAGAAAGGGCGTGCCGCCACCGACGACGACCGGATTGCGGAACATGCGCAGCTCGTCGACGAGGCCGAGCTCGATCGCCGCCGCGGCCAGGCCGGCGCCGCCGATCCCAACGTCTTTGTCGGTCGCGTTCTGTGCGGCAGCGGCCTCTTCGGCCACCGACGCCTCGGCGAGCCGGGCGTTGCCCTGAACGCTGTCGAGCGTGCGGCTGAAGACGACCTTCGGGATCGCGCACCAGACGTCGGCGAACGCGGCCCCGTGTTCGTCCTCGCGCATCGACGGATCCGTGTCCCACACGAGCATGGTCTCGTAAAGCCTGCGGCCGCACAGATAGCCGCCGAGCTCGCCTGTCTGCGCGGTGTGGAAACGAAACTGCTCCTCGCCAGGGACCGTCCACCCGAAGCCGCCCTCGCGGTCGGCGATAAAGCCGTCCACCGAGACGCTCATCGAGTAGATCAGCATGGCGTTAAACTCATCGCACCGGAGCGACGGACGATGATCGCGATAAAGTTCACCATCGGGCTCTCCTTCCTTCTGCAGGCTGCTCGCCACGGCTAGTGACCGATTGCAAGACGAAAACTCATCGTCGTGGGCGGTCCAAGCGATCGTACGGCCTTCGCCGACGCCGCACCGAAATCCCGGAAGGCTTGCGTGCCTCCGGCGCGACGCGGATCTGTGGACCCGAGGTATCTCAGACCGCGCAGATCGCTCTAACCAGTATGACGCGGCCTGGCTGCGGCCTGACCTTGGGCGGCCGAACCCATCGGGATTCCCAAACGACGGCTGGGCATCCATCGCGATGAAAGCGCGGACGGTGGCGAGCTCGCACAGGCACTGGTTGAGAGGTTGGCTTGGCCGCGCGCGGAGATCCGCTGCGATCATCGCTCTGCTGGCGGGGGCGCTGCTGTCCATCTTCGCAGCGCTGCCGCACGCGAGCAGCGCCGGCACGGTTCTGGGTGTCACCACACCCACGGTGTCGGTCCCGGGGGTCACGATCCCCGGGGTCACGGTTCCCGGAGTCACGATCCCCGGGGTCACGGTGCCTGGCGTGACGGTACCGACGGTCCCGAACACGACCGTCCCGTCTCCGCCCGTCAGCCCCCCACCGGTCACGACGACGGTCGCGACGACGGCGCCGTCCGCGGAGAGCTCGGGAGGGGCGTCTCCGCCCCCGCCCTCGACTGGCCGACCGACGGTCTCCACGTCCACCGGGTCATCGTCCGGGCCGTCCGCGCCCGTCCCAGCCGCTATAGGGCAGACCAGCTACGGGTCCGGCTCCGCGCGCGGGTCGCGCGGCGCGGACCACCGAAGCGACGGCCTCGATTACACAGGCACCGATGTTCCTGCGCGTGTGTCGTTCACGGTAATCCGTAAGCCGGCGCGAGACGAGATGTCGGGACAGAGGCTGCTGTCCGCCCGTCGACCCAAGGTGCCAGCGCACAAGCACGGAGGGACTGCATCGGGAGGTGCGCCGCTAGCCGGAACGTCCGGCCCCGGCTCAGCGCTCGGCAAGAGCGCAGTGATCGCTTCGCTTCATCAAGGCGGGGCGGACGCCGGCCTCCTTGCGGTGGCGATCGCCGTGCTCGGCCTGCTGGCGCTGGGACTCGTGGTTCGGCAGCGCTCGCAAGCCGCGGGCGCGTCCGCGGCGCCACTGGGATGGGTCCCACCCCGGCTCCGCCGAATGTCGCCGGCAGCACCGATTCGGTGGCGACCGGGCCGGCTTCAGGTATGGCCGCTCGCCGGGTTGATGGCGCTTCGGTCCGGACGAGCCGGGGGAGGATCGGGCGCTCGGCTCGACGAGGCCTCAAGTGCAGCGATTGAAGGTGCGGTCGCGACTGAGCTGCAGCCGCCTGACGACGATCCGCTGGCCGAGGCCGAGGCGGCGTTTGCACTCGCGACCGCGCTCGAGCGCGAGCACAACTTGGACGGCGCGGAGGGCGCGTATCGGCGCGCAGACGCGCTCGGTCATCCGGAAGCTGCGTTCTACCTTGGTTGCATGGTCGCCGAGCGTGCGGAGTTCGATGCCGCGCGGTCCCTCTATTCGCGCGCGGACGAACTCGGGCACGCGGCCGGAGCGTGCAACCTCGGCGTACTTCTTGAACACCAGAACGATCTCGCCGGAGCCGAGGCCGCCTATCGCCGCGGGGACGCACGCGGCAATGACGTCGCGGCATTCAACCTCGGCGCAATGCTGCAAGAGCGCGGTGACGGGGCGGGCGCTGAAGCCGCCTATCGCCGGGCCGACGAACGCGGTAATGCCAGCGCCGCCTGCAGCCTCGGGGTCTTGCTGGCGGAGCGGGGCGATCTGACTGGTGCCGAGGCCGCCTTCCGCCGCGCCGACGGGCGCGGTGACGCCGATGCGTCGTTCCGGCTCGGGGGATTGCTCGTGGAGCGGGGCGATCTGACTGGTGCCGAGGCCGCCTACCGCCGAGCGGACGAGCGCGGCCATGTTGCCGGTGCGTTCAACCTGGGCGTGCTGCTCGAACAGACGGGCGACTTGGCCGGCGCCAAGACGGCCTACCTGCACGCGGAACAGCGCGGCACTGGGGAGGTCGCAGAGCACGCCCGCGTGGCGCTGCTCGAGCTGTTGGGCCACCGATGAGCCCCCCGGGCGGAACAGCATGACCGTCCCGGCCAATGGCAGGCGTGGGCAAACGCCGCGAGGGTAGCGACCCTCTCGGGCCCGCTCACGATTGTCAGCAATGCCGCGCTCGGCTGCGCCGCGAGCAGCTGCTCCGAGTCGCCCAATCTGTTCGAGGTTGAAAGCGATGGAAGCCTCGCTTCCTCGCCGCTTCCGGTGGAGGTGGGCTACGCGCCCACCATCAGCGAATGGGACTTCTACTACGAACTCGGGCACGAGTTCGATTGGGCATACCTAAGCCCCGCGGACCGCGCAGCGTTCCTCGCCGCGTGGAGCATCTCGCAGGCCGGCGCGGATATGCCGGACGCGTCACCCGCCGTTGACGCAACGACCGTCTCGAGCCCGGCTGCGGTGCGTCGGCCTCCCGGCTCCCGGCGTGGCCGCGACGGCAAGACCTCGCGCAGACACTCTCCGCGATCACGCTTCGGTTTCGCGCCATCGTTCGGCACGCACGGGGTCGGCCGCGACCATCGCCGGCGCTACTGATATCGCCACCGCAACTGCCTCTCGACCCGCCCGGTGCGCGAGAAGCCGACGCGCTCCAGGGTGCGGATCGACGGCTGGTTGTCTTCGTCGCAGCCGGCGACGATCGTGCGGACGTTCGGCTGCTCGAGTGCCCACCCGACGAGGGCACGCGCTGCTTCGGTGGCGTACCCGCGCCGCCGGCGGTCGAGCACGATGCTGTAGCCAACCTGGAGCGTCCCGTCCGAATCGGGCGGCCCGAAGAAGCCGATGTCGCCGACCACCGTGTTCGTGGCCCGCTCGAGGACAACCCAGACGCCGTAGTGCGCCTGCACGGGTGCGAGCGAGGCCTGCATCGGCAGGACGTCGAGCAGATCACGTCCCGGCCAGTCCGCCGAGAGCTCGGCCCCGATGACCTGGGCAGCCGAGATCCGGCCGTCAGGAAGCGCCGCCGCGGCGGCCGGGTCGAGTGGGAGGAGCGCGAGGCGCTCGGTATCGAGGCGTAGGCCGTTCATGAGCGTCACGGTTAGGCCCCGTCCAACCGAACTGCCAAACGTAGCGCGCCGCGAGCCAGACCCGCCCGCGCTAGCCGGGCACGGTCAGCGCCGGCACCTGATGAGGGGCCACCGCCACGGCCACGCCGAGAATGGCAATGAACGCGACGCTCGCTCCAACGGCGACTCGGTCCGAGGGCAGGAGCTTCTGGATCGCGACCAGCGCCGCCAACACGACCATCCAGGTCACGTTCATCACCCCGACGGCGAACAGCACGGTCATCAAAGCCCAGCTCGACCCGACGCAGAAGGCGCCGTGCTCCAGGCCCGTTGGTAGCGCGCCCGGGACGCCGGGCCGCCAGCGTCGGGTGAGCAACTCGGGGTTTCGGCAATGGCGCAGGCACCGCGACTTTGCCGGCGTCGACTCGTACAGCGCCGCGCCGAGGATCACGCCGCCGGCGAGATAGCGCCCTCCCTGATTCCACGCAAGCCACGGGAGTCCGAGTGAGCGCACGCCGTCGAAGAGTGCGTAAGCGACGAGTCCCGCGCCTGCCCAGACGAGCAGGTAGCCGCCCGCGAACACTGCGCTCGCGGCCGTCGGCGACGCCGCTCCGGCGCCGGTGCTCACCCGCGCGTGGGTGAGCGCCATCGGGAGCAGCGAAGGAAGCATCATCGCGGCCATCATCGTCACCCACACGACGGCGAACCACCCGACGCCGCCCAGCGGTGTCCCCGGTCCCATGTCCATGCCCTGCATCCGCTGGGCGGTCACAACCCAGCAAGTGGCGGCGACTCCGATTAGCACGATCGCCGGTGTGACGTGTCTCAGCCGGTCGCCGACCGTCCGGTAGCACTCGCTCTCACCTGACATCTGACTCTCCATCCGGTCCCGTTCGTTCAATCAGTCACCCAGCATCCGCTCGAGCTGGTCGAGGCAGCCGTGCCAGCCCCAATCCTGTGCATCGCGACGCTCGTCCGTCGAGATGCCGGTGTTGACCAGCAGGACGGTCGTCGACCCCTCGGACTCCGAGAAGGTGAGCTCCATCATCTGCTCATTCAACGGGTCATCGTCGAAGGTCCAGGTCATCACCAGTCGGCGCGGGCGGTCGATCACCGTGTACTCGCCATGGGCGCTGGCCTCGCTGCCGTCGGGCCGGCGCATCACCACCCGAACCCGGCCGCCAACCCGCAGATCGACCTCGGCCTCTGGCGTGGCCCAGTCGGGACCAGGGTGCAGCCAGCGTCGCATCACCTCGGGACTGGTCCAGGCGTCGAAGACGTCCTCGGCCGGCGCCGCGAAGGTCCGCTCGATCCGCACGATGCCGCCTGGCGCGTCGGTCACCGCAGCTCCTTGCGTTCCTCGAGGTACTCGCCGACGACATCGAATAGTCGCTCCCAGCGCGTTCGCTGGCTTTCGATCCAGCCCGACGCCTCGGCCAGCGCCTCGGGCCGCAGCACGAGGCGATGGGTTCTGCCGTCGATTACGCGGCTAACGACACCCGCCTCCTCGAGCATCTTCAGGTGCCGTGAGATGGTCGGCTTGGAGACGCCGAAATCCCGTGTCACCTCTCCGACCGTCGCCGCACCGCCGCTGAGCCGTTCGACGATGTCCCGGCGGAGCGGGTGCGCGAGCGCCTTAAACGTATCGTTAGCCATTTTGCTAACTATATATGGAACCCATCTCGGACCCAAGAGAGGAAGTGCAACGACCATGACCGACCACCGGATCGGGACCCAGGAGGAGTGGCAGGCGGAGCGCGACGAGCTGCTCAAGGAGGAGAAGGAGCTCACCCGTCGTGGTGACGAGCTGGCCAGAAGGAGACGCGAGCTGCCGTGGGTCGTGGTCGAGAAGGACTACGAGTTCGATACCGCGCGCGGCACCAAGACGCTGGCCGAGCTGTTCGACGGCCGCTCCCAGCTGGTCGTCTACCACTTCATGTTCGGGCCGGACTGGACGGCGGGCTGTCCGGTCTGCTCCTCGATCGCCGACACTCTGGCCCCGCAGGTGGCGCACCTGAGGGCCAGGGACACGACGCTCCTGCTCGCCTCTCGGGCACCCCTCGAGAAGCTCCTCGCCTATCGGGAGCGGATGGGCTGGCCGATCGACTGGGTCTCGAGCGGCGGCAACGACTTCAACCGTGACCTCGGCTTCCTTTACACGCAGGAGGAGCTCAAGGGATTCCTCGAGGGCGACATCCCGGTCACCGTGGAGCAGAACGCGCGCATGTGCGGAACCGACGCCGGCCATTACGTGGCGCAAGGCCCGGGGATGAGCGCCTACGCGCTATCGGACGGGACCGTGTACCGGACCTACGTGACCACGGCTCGCGGCCTCGAGGCGCCGGGTATGGCCTACTACGCGCTGCTTGACCGGACGGCGAAGGGGCGCAACGAGGACCCCGCCGACCCGTTGTGGATCCGGCGCCACGACGAGTACTGAAAGCTCGCCTGCGCGAAGCACCTCCCAAGCACCATGCTCTACATGGTCATCGAGCGATACAGGCATGGGGCCGCCCCTGTGTACAAGCGCCTCACGGCAGAGGGTCGACTGCTCCCTCCCGGCGTCGCGTTCGTCGACAGCTGGGTGGTGGACGAGCCCGAGATCAGCCGCTGCTTCCAGCTGATGGAGGTCGACAGCCTGCAGTCGCTGACGCAGTGGACGGACGGCTGGTCGGACCTGGTCGACTTCAAGTTGTTCCCGGTGATCGACTCGCAGGCGGCGGCCGCGCGCGCCCGTGGCGCTGACGCGGCTGGTTAGCCGGACGGCTGACCGGATTGCCCATTGCGCCCTCAACCCGTGGGTTGAGACGGCCGGCGATCTCAACCCGCGAATCGACCCTGACGCCGATGTGGGAATCGCGTTCTGAGACGACCATGATCACATGTCAATTACCGATTACCTCATCGACTCAGCCCTTGTCCTCCTCGTCCTGCTCCAGATCAAGGAGCGCCCCCTCACCTCGAAGGCTCTGATCCGTCCCCTCGTGATCGTCGGCATCGCCGTCGTGAACTACCTGCATGGAATTCCAGCCGCCGGCAACGACCTCGTCCTCGTCGGCGTGCTCGCGACGCTCGGGCTGCTGATCGGCACTGCCAGCGGCCAGGCCGTCCTGATGCGGCGTGGCCCCGACGGCGAGGTCCTCGCTCGCGCCCGCTGGCTGTCCGGCTTCTTCTGGGTCCTCGGGATGGGCTCGCGGTTCGTCTTCCTGATCTGGATCAACAACGGCGGCGCGGCGACGATCGCGCACTTCAGCGCCCAGCACGCGATCACGAGCGGCCAGGCGTGGACGGTGGCGCTGCTGGCCATGGCGGTGTTCGAGGTGTGCGGACGCAGCCTCCTTCTGGCCGCCCGCCGTCAGAAGCTCCAGAACGTCCCGGTCCCCGAGCTTGCCTGACCAGAACGTCCTCGGACTCGACAGCGGGACCCGCGACAGCGCGGGTCCCGCTCCTCGTCTGCTTGGACGGAGTCGCCCGTAGGCCGTACCTTCCCTGGCGAGACCATGCTCCTCATTCGCCTCGACCGCCGTCTGGCCACCATCATCCGGATCGTCGCTCTCGTGGGGATCGATTACTCGGTGCTGGGAAACCGTCACCAGGTGGGGACCAGCGGACGGGGGCTGCTGATCACCGTCCTGCTGGTGGCGACCAACGTCGCCTGGCTGGCTTGGACGATATGGCCGGACCGTGGGGATCGGATCACCCTTGATCTGTGGGTGCTCGCCCTGGCCGGTGCGGTGCTCCTCGGCGCGGCCCCCAACAGCGCCGCCAGTGCTTTCGTGTTCGTCGCCGCCGCGGCCGCCGCCCTCCGCGTCGAGCTCGATCGCGCGTTCGTGCTCGTGGCTCTGGCCGCCCTTGCTCTGGGGGTGGCGACCCTCATCTACAAGAACAGCGCACTCGGGCTGCTGGCCTACGCGCTGGGCTTTGCCGCCACCGCACTGGCGGGATCTAACAGTCGCCAGTCTGTGCAGCGGGCCGAGCAGGCCGAGCTACTCGTCGCCCAGACCCAGCGCTCGCAGGAAGAACATGTACGGGCGGCGCGCCTGGAGGAGTCGACCCGGATCGCGCGGGAGATCCACGACGTCCTCGCCCACGCACTCGCCGGCCTCGCCATCCAGCTCGAGGCGACGAGCGCCTTGCTCGAGCAGGGGGCCGACCGGGGGGTCATCCTGGCTCGCGTGCAGCGCGCGCACGAGCTCGCCCGCGAGGGGCTGCAGGAGACGCGGCGCGCGGTCGGGGCGCTTCGGGGAGACGGCTCACAGACGTCAGCTGCGGTGGAGGCGGTGTCGGCCCGAGCCGCGATCGAGGCGCTCGTCGAGGAGTACCGCTCCACCACGGACGCTCCCGTGCAGCTGACGATCGACGGGGACTCTGCGCGGCTCGGGGGCCCGACGGGGCAGGCGGTTGTGCGCGTCGTGCAGGAGGCGCTCACCAACGTCAGCAAGCATGCCCCCGGCGCGGGCGTGTCGGTGGCTCTCCATGCCGGCGACCGGCTCGATGAGGAGGTCGTGCTCTGCGTGGACGACCGCCCGGTCAGGAACGGGAACTCTGCACCCAGGCCGCTGGCGGCCACCGGCGGGGGGTACGGCGTGCAAGGCATGCGCGAGCGCGCGGAGCTACTCGGCGGGACGCTGAGCGCAGGGGCCGGACCGGACGGCTGGCACGTCGAGCTCCGGCTGCCGGCGCCGCCTGATCTCTCCGACCCCGGCCAGGCGCTTGCTCGCGCGACGGCGGACGAGACGGCTTCGTGAACGGGCCGGTGCGGGTCATGGTCGTGGACGATCAAGCGCTCGTGCGCGAGGGCCTGATGACGCTGCTCGAGACCGCCTCCGGCATCAAACCGGTGGCTGCGGCCGCCGACGGCGAGGAGGCGGTGGCGCTGGCTGCTCGCCACCGTCCCGACGTCGTCCTGATGGATCTGCGAATGCCGAAGCTCGACGGCGTCGAGGCCACCCGCCGGATCCGGGCGGCACAGCCGGACACGGAGATCGTCGTGCTCACCACCCACGCCGACGAGGCCTCGATCCTCGACGCGCTCCAGGCCGGAGCGCGGGGTTACCTGACAAAGGACGCCGGGGTCGCCGAGATCTCTCGCGCGGTGCACGCGGCGGCCGACCACCAGACCCTGCTCGATCCGGTCGTCCACAGCCGGCTGATCGCCGCGATGAGCAGCGGCCCGCGCCCCGCGCCGCCGCCGGCCAGCCTGCCCGACGATCTCACCGCGCGCGAGGCGGAGGTGCTGTCACTGATCGCACGGGGTCTCTCCAACGCGGAGATCGCTGCGGCGCTCGTCGTCAGCCAGGCCACCGTCAAGACCCACATCAACCACGTGTTCGCGAAGATCGGCGCGCGCGACCGGGCGCAGGCCGTTCACTACGCGTACACCCACGGCCTCGCTGATTGACGGCGTCATGACGCCGGCCCTCGCGCGAGCTCGATCAGGCGGCCGAGGACGCGCTCGCCGTCCACACGCAGCCCGTTGTGCTCGTATTCGTTCGTGATCCAGGGGCGCAGGCCGGCGATCAAACCCGCGGTCTCCTCCGAGAAGGACCGCTCGACGTACATGTCGTTGGCGTAGATGGCCGCCGCGGTCGGGACCTCGTTGGCGGCCAGGACCTCCTCGTCATACAGGCGCGACCACTCGCGCTCGGCGAGCAGGTGAGCGGCCTCGCGTAGCGGCGCCAGCGCCCCGTGGTCCTCGAACATCCACGGGAAGACGTGCTCGCCGGTGAACAGGTGCGGAGCATCGAAGGCCGCCGGCAGCATGCGCTCCGCCGACCAGCGGGTGACGCCACCGTCGGCCCAGCCCGCCTCCTGGAGCACCGCGTACAGCGGGTTGCGAGCGAATCCCACCGCCTCGGCGACGTCGTGCAGGAACGCGGGCGACTCCGGCGGCAGCTCCAGCAGGTAGTGAAGTCGCTCGGCTCCGTCGCTCATCCCGAGCATCTGGCCGAGCTGTCGAAAGCGCCGCCAGGTCAGCACGTCTCCGGACGGGAGCTGCACGCCGCCGCCGTCGACGCGCTCGTACAGACGCAGGACGCGGTCGCGATCGGCGGGATAGCGCTCGTAGTAGCGGCGGTTGCGCTCGAGCGCGAGTTGGTAGGTACGCGCGTAGACCTCGTCGATGCGCGGTCCCAGCGGCGGCAGACCTCCGGTGATGAACGCCTCGCTGAGACCGTCAGGAGCCAGCGACAGGTACGTCACAACGCACATGCCCCCGAAGCTCTGCCCCAGCACGCTCCACCGCTCCGCGCCGAGCTCGCGGCGAATCGATTCGGCGTCGCGCACGATCGATTCGGCCCGGAAGTGCGCCAGATACTCCGCCTGCTGCTCCGGCGTGCGATCGGGCAGCGTTCCGACCGGTGACGAGCGGCCCGTACCGCGCTGGTCGAGCATCAGCACCCGATACTCCCGCAGCGCGCGGTTGACCCAACCGGGAGAGTCCGGGCTGCGCGTCGGGCGCACCGCCTCGAAACCTGGACCGCCCTGGAGATACAGGAGAAACGGCCGGTCGCGACCGTCGGGGGCGGCGAGCTCGCGCGCGAACACCGTGACCCGCTCGCTCGATGGATCGCCGTGGTCGAGCGGCAGGTCGAACGAATGCTCGACGATCACCATCCCTGGCAGTAGCACCTGTCCGTACATCGCCGCAATCATGTCAGGGCGGGTGTAACGCCCCGCCACCCGGGGGGTTTGATCGTGCGGCACCTGGTTGGCGCCCGGCTATATGTGGAAAGCTCGCTAAAGATGACTCGCGCTGAGCGCACGGCAAACCTGCTGGGCGTGGTGGTCCCGTTTGTGGGTGTGCTGGTGGCCATCGTGCTGCTGTGGAATCGCGCCGTCGACGCCACCGACATCGCCATCCTCGTCGGGATGTACCTGATCACGGGCGTCGGCATCACGGTCGGCTTTCACCGGCTGCTGACCCACCGCGCCTTCCAGACCTATCCGTGGCTCGAGCGCGCGTTCGCCGTCGCGGGCTCGCTGGCCGTGGAGGGCTCGGTCCTCGACTGGGTGGCGGACCACCGTAAGCACCACGCACACTCCGACAAAGAGGGCGATCCGCACAGCCCCCACGTCGGCCACGGGACCGGACTGCGCGGCCTGTGGTACGCCCACGCCGGCTGGCTACTCGAGACCCAGGGACAGGCCGACTGGAAGCGCTACGCCACTGAGCTCTACGAGGATCAGCAGATGCGACGGATCGGGAAGCGGTTCCCGTGGCTCGTGGTGCTCTCGCTCGCGATCCCCACGGTGGCCGGGTTCGTCCTCGACGGCTTCACCCTCGGCGGGGCAGTCCGGGGCTACATCTGGGGCGGTCTGGTCCGGATCTTCCTCGTGCATCACGTGACCTGGTCGGTGAACTCGATCTGCCACTTCTTTGGACGCCGGCGCTTCGAGATAGAAGATCAGTCGACCAACGTCGCCTGGCTCGCCGTGTTCTCGCTCGGCGAGTCCTGGCACCACAACCATCACGCGTTTCCACGCTCGGCTTACCACGGCCTGCGATGGTGGGAGATCGACCTCTCCGGCTTGTTCATCTCGGCGCTCGCGCGCGTGGGCCTGGCCTGGAACGTGGTCCGGATCACGCCCGAGCGCCAGCTCCAGAAGAGCGTGGCGCGCCTCCAGCCGCATTAGCGGAGGCGCCGTGCTCTTTTTTTGGGCCGCCTGCGGCGGCGTCCGTCGGATGTGGCGCGGCCCGGCCCGATGCCGAGGCATCGACGCGGAGCGGGCCGTGGCCGCGACCGCCTGTACTCCCCGTCCGGACAGGGGTAGCTAGATGAGCGAGGTCGCGATCAGCGACGCCCGACCCGAGGACTGGGTAAGGATCTGGCCGTTCTTCCATGAGATCGTCGCCGCGGGCGAGACCTACACCTATGACCCCGGCATGTCCCAGCCCGAAGGCCGGCGTATGTGGATGGTCGGCCCGCCGGGCCGGACGGTGGTGGCGACCGACTCGGACGGTGTGATCGTCGGCACGGCCAACATGTACGCGAATCGCCAGGGTCCGGGATCGCACGTGGCGTCGGCGAGCTTCATGGTCGATCCGCGGCGGGGTAGGCGGGGAATCGGCCGCGCGCTCGGCGAGGACGTGATCGAGTGGGCCCGTGAGAGTGGATTTCGTGCGATCCAGTTCAACGCCGTCGTCGAGACCAACGAGCCCGCGGTGGCGCTGTGGGGCTCGCTCGGCTTCGAAGTCGTCGGGACAGTGCCGGAGGCGTTCAAGCATCCCCGCGACGGGT
Source organism: Solirubrobacteraceae bacterium (assembly GCA_035625625.1). GTDB lineage: Bacteria > Actinomycetota > Thermoleophilia > Solirubrobacterales > Solirubrobacteraceae > Palsa-465. The sequence continues at coordinate 25,195 of DASPPG010000316.1, read as the reverse complement.
ATGTCGGACTGCTGATCATGCATAGATTTCTCTGATGCGAGACCATGTGCGGCCTTCGCAGCGCGTCGCCGGCGCGGTCAGGTGTGATACACGCCGAGCCGCCGAGCGAGAAAATCGTCTGTCCGTCCGCCGCGCACTGTTGAATCCGCCTATCCATCGAAATTCAGGAGGAGTGCCGTGCCGTTAACACAGGCCCAGCTGGTGAGTGCCGTCGCCGACCGATCCGAATTGAGCAAGGCCGACGCCAGGCGCGCGGTCGAGGCGCTCGAGGACATCGTGCTCGAGCAGCTCGGGAATGCCGAGAAGGTTCGCATCGGAGGCATCGTCCAGCTGACCGTCCGCGTGAAGCCGGCCACCAAGAAGCGCACGGGCCGCAATCCCGCGACCGGCGAGGAGATCACGATCGCCGCGAAGCCGGCGAGCGTCGACGTGCGTGCCCGGCCGCTGGCGAAGGCCAAGGCCGCGCTGCCGTCGGTCCAGAAGGCCCGCCGCCGTCTCGCCGCCTGACGCGCCAGACGGACATCACCGAGCGCGCCGGAGAGACATCGCCGGACGCGCTGCGATAGGCAGCGCCTGACGCGCCGCGATGTTCGGCCCGGTGCTCTAGGTCAATGGCGGGGGTGATCCCTGCGCGCTGGAGGCGAGCGTGGGATCCCACTTGCACACCGCGCAGGCGTGACCGAAGACGCCGCGGGCGAAGTCGAGCGCGGCCGCGCGCGGGTCGGGGCTCGAGCGGACGTCGTCCCAGTCGAGGACGTACTCCCCGAGCGTCACGTCCCAGTGCGCGGGCGCCACCGGCGCGTCCGCGAACCCCTCACGCGACGGGTGCGCGTAGGAATAGAAAGCGGCCTTCGGGTAGCGACCATCGCCCGGCCACCAGCCCACGGCGACCTCCTCGGAATCCATCGCGTTGCGCATGAGGTAGTCGGTGGCGGGCGGTTGCGCACGCCGGCCCGAGAACAGGTTTACCGCGAGGTCGAACGAGCCCCACCACGCGTTGACGGGCGTGGAGCGCCCGCGGTAGGGCGCTCGGAAGGCGGCGAGGACCAGGGCGGCCTGGGTAGCGGCGGCGAAATAGGCCGCGACCTGATCGGTGTCGTATGTCGCATGTTCCACGTCCTGGTCGAGCGGCGCGGTCCACGTCACCTCCTGCGGCGTCGGGTCGACGCTCACCGAACCGACCACGTCGCGAACCGCCTCGAGCACCGCTCGCGTCACCTCTCCCACGGGCCGGTTTGGCGTCAACGGGGTGCGGCGCTCGCTCCCGGTGGTGTGTTCGACCACGGCCTCGTGCCGGCGTAAGTCGAGCGCGACGACGATCCCGCCTGACCCATCGGGCGCCGGCAGCAGCGAGGTTTCCAAGCCGCGCGCGGTGACGCGTAGGGCCGTGTGCTGGAACTGCGGCTCGGGCGGGGCGAGCGCCACCGCGAGCTTGCCGAGCACCTGGGTGTGGGCGTGGAGCGTGTCGCAGGTCGCGCTCCAGTCCTCGTAATTCACGGAGGGCCACGCGGACAACATCGGCTCACGCTACCAGCGCGCGCGGGCACAAATCCACTGGAGAAGCTGAGCCGGTGATGAGAGACTGCTCGCATGGGCGCGCACATATGGGTGTTCCTGGGCATCTCCGCGGTGGTGATCGTGGTCCCCGGTCCCGACACTGCGCTCGTCACCAAGAACGCCGTGCTCCACGGTCGGCGGGCCGCGCTCGGTACCGCACTCGGCGTCAACGCCGGCTTGTCGGTGTGGACGCTCGCCTGTGCGTTCGGGGTGGCATCGGTCGTGGAGGCATCGGACGTCGCCTTCACCGCGCTCAAGCTGATCGGCGCTGCCTACCTGATCTGGCTCGGCCTGCAGGCGCTCCGGGCGGCGCGGCATGGTGGCTCGTACTCGGCCGTCGATGGGTCGGAACGGCCGCGGGGTCGTCCCCTGGCTGCCGGTGGCGGGTTCCGCCAGGGCATGTTGAGCGACCTCGCCAACCCGAAGATCGCCGCGTTCTTCACCAGCGTGCTGCCGCAGTTCGCGGGATCCGACCACTCCGTGCTGGTCCCGTTCCTGGTACTCGGAGGTCTGTTCGTGCTGATGACCGTGGTGTGGCTGCAGGCCTACGCGCTCGTCGCCGTGAAGGCGTCTGAGCTCCTTCGGCGCCGGCGGGTGAGCGCGGCCATCGACCGCCTGAGCGGGGCGATCCTGATCGGGTTCGGCATTCGCCTGGCGCTCGAGCGTCGCTGACGGTCTGCGGTTCGCGCCGTCAGGCGCCGCCGACCCATCCCATATTCAGCCGGGCACCTCGGTCCGCAGTCGCTCGAGCCAGGTTGTTGCCGATCCGTCGCTCGGCGCCCGCCAGTCGCCGCGGGGCGACAGGGACCCGCCCGACCCGACCTTGGGTGCGTTGGGCATGGCCGAGCGCTTGAACTGGCTGGTGTGGAAGAAGCGCTCGAGAAACACGCCCAGCCAGTGTTTGATCTCGGCCAACGAGTACTCGTGCCGGCGCTCCTCGGGGATCAGGTCGGGCCAGCTGCCGGCGGCGCGGTCGCTCCAGGCGTGCTGGGCCAGGAACGCCACCTTGCCGGGCGAATAGCCAAAGCGGACGGTGTAGTAGAGGAAGAAGTCCTGGAGCTCATACGGCCCGACGACCTTCTCGCTGCCCTGGAGCTCATCGCCGTTTTCGTCGCTCGAAGGGACGAGCTCAGGGGAGATCTCGGTGTTCAGCACCGAATCGAGAACCTCGTTCACGTCGGCCCCGAACTGGTCGGTGTCGATCGCCCAGCGAACCATGAACTGGATCAAGGTCTTGGGAACTGAGGCGTTCACGTGGTAGTGGGACATCTGGTCGCCGACGCCGTAGGTGGCCCAGCCGAGCGCCAGCTCGGACAGGTCGCCGGTCCCGAGCACGAGGCCGCCGTGATAGTTGGCCAGGCGGAACAGGTGCGAGGTCCGCTCGCCGGCCTGGACGTTCTCGAAGGTGATGTCGTATACCGGCTCACCGTCGGCGGCCGGATGGCCGATGTCGCGGAGCATCTGGATCCCGGCGGGTCGGATGTCGAGCTCCTGGGCGCTGACGCCGAGGGCGCGCATCAGCCGATGGGCATTTTGGAGGGTGTGCTTGCCGGTGGCGAAGCCGGGCATCGTGTAGGCCAGGACGTTCTCGCGCGGGAGCCCTCGCCGGTCGACGGCGTGCGCGGCGACGATCAGCGCGTGGGTCGAGTCCAGCCCGCCCGAGACGCCGATCACGATCTTCTCGATGCCGGTGGCCGCGAGCCGTGTCTCCAGTCCGCGGACCTGGATGTTGTAGACCTCTTGGCAGCGGTCGTTACGGCTGGCCGGGTCGGCCGGGACGTACGGAAAGCGCTCGACCCGTCGTCGTAGCGGCAAGACCGCGGCTTCGAAGACGCGGAGCTCGAACTCGATCCGTCGCATGCGCGCCAGGCGACGGCGGTGGTCGTGGATCGAGTCGCCATAGCTCGACGTGCCACCGCGGTCCGACACGATCCGGTCGAGGTCGATGTCGGCGCTGATCAGCTGCTCGCCGATAGCGAAGCGTTCGGCCTCGGCCAGCAGGTCGCCGTTCTCGTAGATCAGGGCCTGCCCGTCCCAGGCCACGTCGGTGGTCGACTCGCCCATCCCGGCGGCGGTGTACAGGTAGGCGGCGATCGTGCGCGCCGACTGGGAGGAACACAGCGAGCGGCGGAATCCCGCCTTCCCGATCGTGATGTTGCTCGCCGACAGGTTTGCCATCACGGTGGCGCCCGCCAGCGCGCCGTAGGTGCTCGGCGGGATCGGTACCCACAGGTCCTCGCACACCTCGGCGTGCACGATGAACGACGGCAGATCCCGGGCGCAGAACAGCAGATCCGGTCCGAACGGGACCTCTTCGCCGATCAGCCCGATCCGGTCGCCCACGGAGTCGCGGGCGGCACGGAACTGGCGCTTCTCGTAGTACTCGCGGTACTCGGGCAGGTAGCTCTTGGGGACGACTCCGAGCACCCGGCCCCGGTGAATCGCGACGGCGCAATTGAATACTCCGTGCTCGTGGCGAAGCGGCGCCCCGACCAGCACTACCGGCCTGAGGTCCGCGCTCTCGCCCGCGATCCACCCGATCGCGTCCTCCACTCCGTCGAGTAGCGCCGTTTGGTGGAGAAGGTCGTCGATCGAGTAGCCCGATAGACCGAGTTCGGGGAACACCACCAGCGCTGCGTGGTCCTCGGATGCCTGTCGTGCGCCGGCAAGGGTGCGCTCGGCGTTGAATCGCGGCTCGCCGATCCGCATGTGTGGCACGGCGGCGGCGACCCGAACGAACCCGTGGCTGTAGAGAGATGCGAAGCTCATGCGTGTGGCGATAGTGTCCTGCCCGGGTAACAGAGAAACATGGCGAGCGAGAGTGAGCATTCGACCGTCCCGGAGGCGGTCCAGGAGCTGGTCGACCGGCTAGTGGCCTGCGCTGAGGCGCGCGAGGACTCGTGCGTGGAGCTTTCGGAGCTGAGCGAGATCATCCAGGATGTAGAGCTTGGCGATGACGAGGCGCAGATGGTGCACGACATGCTGCAGGAGCGCGGTCTCGACGTGCGCGACGACTGCGGCCGCCACAACGTCGAGCAGACGATCTACGCCAACGGGGACCTGGCGGACCGAACCACCGACGCGATGTCGTTGTTCCTGCAGGAGGTGCGCCGCTACCCGCTGCTGAGCGGAGCGCAGGAAGTGGAGCTGGCCAGGCGCATCGAGCGGGGCGATCTCGAGGCCAAGAGCCAGCTGGTCAACTCGAACCTCAGGCTGGTCATCTCGAACGCGCGCAAATATCAGGGCCACGAGCTGCCACTGCTCGACCTGATCCAGGAGGGGATCCTCGGCTTGATCCGCGCGACCGAGAAGTTCGACTGGCGCAAGGGCTACAAGTTCTCGACCTACGCCACCTTCTGGATCCGCCAGGCCATCCAGCGGGCGCTTGACAACCGGGCTCGCACGATCCGGATCCCGGTCCACCTGGGTCAGCGCGAACGCAAGATCGGGCGCGCCCACCGCGAGCTGGCGACCCGCCTCGGCCGCGAGCCGACGGACGAGGAGATCGCCGAGGCCGCCGAGATCACCTTGCAGGAACTCGAGGAGGCACGCGCGGCCTCGCGGGTGGTCACGAGCCTCGACCGGCCCGTGGGCGAAGATGAGGAGACGCCGTTCGGAGCGCTCTTGGCCTCAGGCGAGCGCGGTCCCGAGGAGGAGGTCGACATCGTGCTGCGCGAGGACGCCCTTCGCCGCGCGCTCGAGCAACTCCCCGAGCCCGAGCGCGAGGTGGTCAAGCTTCGCTATGGGGTGGGCGGCGACGATCCGACGCCGCTCAGCGAGACCGGCCGCCGGCTCGGCATCTCCCAGGACACGGTCCGCCGCCTCGAGCGCAAGGCGCTGGCCGAGCTCGCCGAGAGCCGCGAGCTCGACGCGCTCCGCCCAGCCGCCTAGCGTTCTAGCTCTGAACCCCGACGGTCTCGTCCGCGACGTCGGCGGCCGTCGGCACCGGCGGCCCCATTGCGATCAACTCATCGACCAGCGCGAGCGCCGCGGCGTGCGCGTCGTCCCGTACCCTGCCGATCGCATGCACGGCGTACGTGCCCGCCGGCTCGGGATCGCTCGAGCGCTCTTGAACGGCGCGGCGGAAGCGCAGCCGCTCGAGCAGCGAGCGCGAGGCGCGGCGCACCCAGAGCTCATCGCCCCACGCGAGCAAACGGGCGACGCGGGCGTCCTCCACCGCGCTGGAGCTCACCGTCCCCACGGCCTGCGCCGCGTAGCGATACAGATCCTCGCGGCGCCGGTCGTCCACGAGATCGTTGTAGGCGCGCAGGAACGACGCGATCGGTCGCGACACCGATCGCGGATGGTCGGTGAAGGACTCACCGGCAAGCATCGATGCCAGCTCCATGACGCAGGCGCCGTGCTCAGGCGAGGAGTGCCTGCCGCGGCTTAGCTTGATCGTCTGATAGCTGGTCGGTGGCATCTGGAACCTCCTGGCTAATGGACTGCCTCGTCGCACCCCGAGTTATCTGTGCATCATCCCTGTCCGGAGCGCTTCAATCAACCCGTCCAGGCGGGGAGATTTGGCGGTCAGCGGCACTCTCGGCCAAGGTGGGGCGCCGAGTGAGCCCCGACCGCCTAGCGGTGCGCCAGCTCGCGCTGGGGGTAAGGGCTGCGCCCGCGCTGCGACTCGGCGCTCTGAGGCTCCTCGTCGCTGAACAGATCGGCGGTCTGCCGGGCCGTCTCCTCGGCCCACGCGGTCGTCGTGAGCACCCCCAGCACGAGGCAGAGCACCCCGAGCCCGGCGCAGATCCACCAGCCGGCGTGGGTCGCAGCCGCGAAGCTTGGGCCGATCGCGCCCGAGATCGTTCCGCCGGCGATGGCACCGATGACCGCCACGCCGAGCGTCATCCCGACCTGGCGGCTGGTGGAGGCGATCGCCGCGGCGACGCCCGCCTGCGAGGGCGGCATGCCCGACACCGCGGTGTTGGTGATCGGCGGGTTGATCAGGCCGGCTCCGATGCCAAAGACGAAGTAGGCGATGAGCAGGTAGCCGCTCGAGGTGGTCGGGGTGATCGTGGTGAGCATGAACGACGCGACGGTCAGCGCGATCCCGGCGATCGTCAGCGGCCACCGGGCCCCTCGGCGGCTCACGAGCCGGCCGGATACGGGCGCGAACACCAGCACCATGCCGGCCATCGGCAGCGTGTACAGGCCGGCGTGGAACGGGGAGAGGTGGCGAACGCCCTGGAGGTAGAGCGTGTTGAGAAACAGGAACCCGCCCTGGGCGGCGAAGGCGCAGACGGCGATCGTGCTCGCGCCGGAGAACGGGACGCTGCGGAAGAAGCGGATCTCGAGCAGCGGTTCGCGGCGGCGCAGCTCGTACAAGACCAGGGCCACGAAGCAGACGAGCGAGAAGGCGAACAGCCCGAGCGTCCCGGCCGAGGTCCAGCCGGCGCGCGGCGCCTCGATGATTGCGTAGGTGAGCGACGCGAGCGCGAAGATGACCAGCGCCTGGCCGACCGGGTCGAGACGGCGTGGCCGCGCGGCGCGCGAACGCGGTACGTACAGCGTGGTCAGCACGAGCGCGAGCACGCCGATCGGGACGTTGACGAAGAACACGGCACGCCAGGAGATCGCGTCGACGAGGGCGCCTCCGACCACCGGGCCGAGCGCCATGCTCAGGCCGAACACGGCGCCCCACGCGCCGATCGCCTGCGCGCGCTCGCGTGGGTCGTCGAACACGTTGCGGATGATCGACATCGCGACCGGGTTGAGCATCGAGCCGCCGATCGCCTGCAGCACGCGGGCGGCGATCAGCAGCTCGAGGTTCGGCGCCAGGCCGCACAACAGCGAGCCGAGCGAGAAGACCACCAGCCCGGCCCGGAAGATCCGCTTGCGACCGACGCGGTCCGCCGTCGAGCCCGCCAGCATCAGCAGGCTGGCCAGCACCAGCGTGTAGGCATCGATCGTCCACTGCAGGCCGGACACGGAGGCATGCAGGTCGTTGCGGATCGAGGGCAGCGCGACGTTCACGATCGTCGTGTCGAGCCCCACCATCAGCAGGCTGAAGCAGCAGATCCCGAGCACGAGGAGCCGCCGACTGCGGCTCAGCCCCGCCGCGGACCCGTCGTTCTGGGGTTCTTCCATGTAATTCGATGCTACCCACGCCTCTCGGGGTGTCACAGTTACGCCCGTGAGCACCGAGACGGAGGGACCCGAGACCGAGGGACGCCGCGGCGTGTTCGTCCGGGGGCGGCCGGGCGTCCGCCGGCTGTCCCAGCGACTCGATCGCGGGCAGATCCCCCGCACCGGCAAGCACGCTGAGCAGGGACACGAGCTTGGCGTAGGCGGCGGACTGGCGGCGCTCAGCCTCGACGCCTTGTCGAGCGTCGCCTACGGCCCCGAGGCGATGATGGTCGTGCTGGTCACCGCGGGCGTCGGAGCGCTCGAGTACACGGTGCCGGTCGCGATCGTGATCGTCGTGATGCTGGTGCTGTTGGTCATCTCGTACACGCAGGTGATCGACGCGCATCCAGAGGGCGGCGGGGCGTACTCGGTGTCCAAGGCCAACCTCGGGCGCTGGCCGAGCCTGCTCGCGGCCGCGTCGGTGGTGGTCGACTACGTGCTCACCGTGGCGGTCAGCCTCGCCGCCGGGGCGGCCAGCCTTGGCAGTGTGTTCCCCGGACTCGCGCATCATCTGCTGCTCGTGAGCCTCGTCGGGCTCGTGATCCTGACCTCCCTGAACATGTTCGGGATCGCCGAGTCGGCCAAGGCGCTGATGCTCCCGACGGTCGTGTTCATCGTCAGCATGGTCGCGACGATCGTGGTCGGGGCTCTGCGTGCGCATCCGGTCGCGCACATCGGCACGCCGATGCGGTTCCCGGCCACCACGACCGTGGGGATCCTCTTGATCCTGAAGGCGTTCGCGTCGGGGTGCTCGGCGGTGACCGGCGTCGAGGCGATCTCCAACGGGGTTCCCGCGTTCCGCCAGCCCCGGATCAGGACCGCTCAGCGCACCGAGATATCACTCGGCGTGCTGCTCGGGGTGATGCTGATGGGGCTCGTCCTGATCATCCGGTCCCACCACGTGGTGCCGAGGGGCGGGGTCACGGTCCTCGCGCAGGTGACCGCCGGCGCGTTCGGCACCGGCTGGCCGTTCTACGTGTCGAACCTATCGGTGGCGCTCGTGCTGGGCCTCGCGGCGAACACCAGCTTCGGCGGGTTGCCGGTGCTACTCAGCCTGCTGGCCAAGGATCATCGGATGCCGCACGCGTTCTACCTCCGGTCCGAGAGGCCGGTGTACCGGATCGGGATCGTCGCGCTGGCGTTAGCGGCTGCGCTCCTGCTGATCGCGGTCAACGCGCAGACGAACAGCCTGATCCCGCTGTTCACGATCGGGGTGTTCATGGGGTTCACGCTCAGCCAGATTGGCCTCGTCCGTCACTGGTCGACGGAACGTCCGCCGCGCTGGCGGGTGCGCGTCGCCCTCAACGGCACCGGTGCGGTGATCACGGCGATAGCGGTGCTTGTGTTCGTGTTCACGAAGTTCCTGGCTGGGGCCTGGGTGGTGGTGCTCGCGATCCCGGCGCTCATGGCGCTGTTCAACGTGACCGAGCACTATTACGCCGAGGTCGCGAAGGAGCTGAAGCTCGGCAAGACGCCGCCGCGACCGCGCAGGCGCGAGAGCGTCGTGATCGTTCCGACATCCACCGTCAACCTGCTGACCCAGAAGGCCGTGAGCGCGGCGACGTCGCTCGGCGAGACGACTGTGGCGCTCGCGGTCGCGGGCGATGAGGAGGAATCTGCCCAGATCAAGCAGGACTGGGACCAGTGGGCCTGCGGCATCCCGATCGAGGTCCTGCTCGATCCGCACCGCTCGCTCGTCCGCACGGTGCTCCGCTACGTCAAGTCGATCGAGGACGAGGACGCCACGATCGTCGTGCTCATCCCTGAGATCGTCCCGCGCAAGCGCCGCCACGAGATCCTCCACAATCAGCGGGCTCGTCTGCTGGCCGCCGTACTCAAGGCCCGCACAAATGTGATCATCGCGACACTGCCTTTTCACTTGCACGACTGACACCGCGTTTGCGGCCGTCGCCCCGCGAGAGGCGCAGGGCGACGGTCTTAGGGCGCATAGCGCCGGGCACAGCCTCGACCGGGAGGCCGATCTGGTCGTCGACGCCGGGCCGTAGGACGACGATCTCGCCCTGGGCGTGTTCCAGCAGCCAGGCCACGTCGTCGGCGTTGAACCCGCGGCTCCCGTGTGACGCAGCCGCGATCACGATCCGGTCGAACCGCTCCTGGGCGATCGCCCGGCGCAGACCGTGGCGAGGGTCGCGGCCTCGCTCGATGCGCGAGTCGACGGGCACGCCGGCCCGGGTGGCGCGCTGCTCGATGACATCGAGCAGCGGCACCCCGAGCGAGCACTGACGCGGCAGGGGGGTGTCGAGCGGGAGATCGAGCGACACTCGAGCCAGGAACACCGGGACCAGGGTGGCGCCCTCGGCGGCGGCCAGGCGCAGCGCGGCGTTGAGCGCCCGCTCCGAGAGGTCTTCGGCGACGAACGGGAACATGATCCGCCGGCTTGACGTTGCCGTGGGCGATGTCGCTCGACGGGTGCGCGAGAGGATCCGCGGCACAGCGAGGACGGCGACGACAACGGCCAGGATGACCACGACGACGATCAGCGCAACGGTCATATTGAATCTCCCTTCGTTCGCTGGGTCCGATCCGCCACAATCCGCAGGTCCACACCGGGCAGCAGCTCCAACAGCCGGAACGGCAGCGAGCTCTGGGTGAGCCGGCGAAGTGCCCCGCGCGGCTTGGGCGTCCCCATCAGGACATACGTGGTGCCGCGATCCTGCGCCACGCGCTGGGCGACGGCGGCGACGTCGTCGCCGTGCTCGATCAGCAGGTGCGCGCCGAGCACACTCGAGAGCCGGCGGAGCGCATCCAGCTGCTCCCGCTCTTGCTCGCTGGTGTCGTGGTCGGCGACCCACAGGACATCGAGCTCGGCACCCAGTCGTTGGGCCGAGCGCCAGGCGCGTCGTACCACCCGCTGGGACTGCGCCTGTGGGGTGATCAACGCGAGCAGGCGCTCGCCGACCGCGGTGGTCGCGGCGCTGTCGATCAGGCGCTCGTCGCCGGGACGGCCGGCGCGGCCGGGGTCCAGATCGACCGGGATGCGCTTGGCCTCGACCTCCTCGGCGACCTGCCGGAGCGCGACCTCGCGCAGCGCGGACAGGTTCTCGAGCTTGAAGAAGTTGTTGAGTGCGGTCTGGACGCGCTCGGCGGGATAGACCTTGCCGGCGCGGAGTCGCTCGACGAGCGACTGCGGGGTGATGTCGATCAGAACGACCTCGTCCGCCGCACCGATGACCGCATCGGGAATCGTCTCCCGAACCCGAATGCCGGTCAGTTCGGCGACCTGGTCGTTGAGGCTCTCCAGGTGCTGGACGTTGACCGTCGAGAACACGTCGATCCCGGCGGCGAGCACGTCCTCCACGTCCTCGTAGCGCTTGTGGTGCTCGACTCCGGGGGCGTTTGTGTGGGCGAGCTCGTCAATTAGCGCGAGCTCGGGCGCGCGTCTGAGCAGTGCCGGCAGATCCATCTCCTCGAGCACCGAGTCGCGGTAGGCGACCCGCCGGCGCGGCACCGTCTCGAGTCCCTCGGCCTGCTCGACGGTTTCCGCCCGCCCATGTGGCTCGAGATAGCCGATCACCACGTCGCGCCCATTCTCGGCCTCGGCCTGGCCCTCGCGGAGCATCTGGTATGTCTTGCCGACGCCGGCGGCCATGCCGAGGAAGACCTTGTGGTGGCCGCGCCCGACTGGTTGCACGTCCTCAATGTTGACGCCCGTATTCGCCGCCAGCTCAGCGGCCATCACGCCCCGAACAGGTTGTGAACGATCAGGTCGATCAGTTTGATGCCGATGAACGGGGCGATCAACCCGCCGAGGCCGTAGATCCACAAGTTCCGCCGCAGCAGCGCGCTCGCGCCGATCGGCCGGTAGCGCACGCCGCGCAACGCCAGTGGGACCAACAACGGGATCACGATCGCGTTGAAGATGATCGCTGAAATAATGGCCGACTGCGGCGTCCCCAGATCCAAGATGTTGAGCGCCTGCAGCGGGCTCTTGCCACCGGGCTTCGTCGCCCAGGTCGTCGCGAAGATCGCCGGCAGGATCGCGAAGTACTTGGCGACGTCGTTGGCGATCGAGAACGTCGTCAGCGCGCCGCGGGTGATCAGCAGCTGCTTGCCGACCTCAACGATCTCGATGAGCTTCGTCGGGTTGGAGTCGAGGTCGACCATATTCCCGGCCTCGCGCGCGGCCTGGGTACCGGTGTTCATCGCCACCCCGACATCCGCCTGCGCGAGCGCCGGCGCGTCGTTGGTGCCGTCGCCGGTCATCGCCACCATCCGGCCGGTGGCTTGCTGCTCCTTGATCAGCGCGAGTTTGGCCTCGGGAGTGGCCTCAGCCAGGAAGTCGTCGACGCCGGATTCCTCGGCGATCTTGGCCGCGGTCAACCGGTTGTCGCCGGTGATCATGATGGTCCTGATCCCCATCGCGCGGAGGTGATCGAAGCGCTCGCGCATGCCTTCCTTGATCGTGTCCTTGAGGTAGATCACGCCCATCACCTGGGAGTCGCGCGCGACGGCCAGGGGAGTTCCGCCTTCGCGGCCGATCCGGTCGAGCACCGGCTGGAGCTCGGCCGGCGGGCGGCCGCCCTCCTCCTCGACAAACTTGATCACCGCGTCGCCGGCGCCCTTGCGCAGGTGCTGGCCGTTCAGGTTGACCCCGCTCATCCGCGTCTGCGCGGTGAACGGCACGAACTCGGTGTGTAGCGCGGCCATGTCGTGCTCGCGGATGCCGTACTGCTTGGCCAGGACGACGATCGAGCGTCCCTCGGGCGTCTCGTCGGCGAGCGAGGCCAACTGTGAGACCTCGGCCAGTTCGGCCTCCGAGACGCCGGGCATGGGGATGAACTCGCTCGCGAGTCGATTGCCGATGGTGATCGTGCCGGTCTTGTCGAGCAGCAACACGTCGACGTCGCCCGACGCCTCCACGGCGCGTCCCGACAGCGCGAGGACGTTGCGTCGCACGAGCCGGTCGATGCCGGCGATCCCGATCGCCGACAGGAGCGCGCCAATCGTCGTGGGGATCAGCGCAACGAGCAGCGAGATCAAGCTGGTGTCCGAGATCGGCGTGTGGGCGAACAGTCCGAAGGGACGGAGCGTCGCGACCACGACCATGAAGATCAGCGTCAGCCCCGCCAGCAGGATGTTCAGCGCGATCTCGTTCGGGGTCTTGCGTCGCTCGGCACCTTCGACCAGCCCGATCATGCGATCGAGGAACGACTCACCCGGCTCCTGCGTGATCTCGACCAGGATCTTGTCGGACAGCACGCGCGTCCCGCCCGTGACCGCGCTACGGTCTCCGCCCGACTCGCGGATCACCGGTGCGGACTCGCCGGTGATCGCCGACTCATCGACCGAGGCGATGCCCTCGATCACCGTGCCGTCGCCGGGGATCAGCTCGCCGGCCTCGACCACCACGATGTCACCCTTGCTCAGCTCGGAGGCCTGCTTGACGGTCCCGTCCTGCATCCTGGCCACCGTTTCCTGGCGCATGGCGCGGAGCGTGTCGGCCTGGGCGCGCCCACGCCCCTCGGCGAACGCCTCGGCGTTGTTGGCGAACACGACCGTCAGCCACAGCCAGATGGAAATGATGAACGTGTACCAGGACGGGTCGTTGCCGCCGAGCGCCTTGCCGCCGAACAGCTGGATGAACCAGGTCACGGTCGTGATCGTCGCGCCGATCTCGACGACGAACATGACCGGGTTACGGATCTGAACCCGCGGATCGAGCTTGAGGAAGCTGTCGATCAGCGCGCGCTTGAGGATGTCCCGCTGGAACAGCGAGATCGCCCGGCGCTCGCGCGGTTGCCGCGGCTGTGGCTGCGGGCGTTCTTCGGGCGGGGCCGCGACGCTCATGCGTGCACTCCTGTCATGCGGTCGAGCGCGAGATTCAGCTCGAGCACGTCCACGCCGGGCTCACCAGAGAAGCCAAGGCCGCGGCCGCCGGTGTACTTCGAGACGAGGTTCATCACCGCGGACAGCTGCAGGTGGCGGACCGCGGCGACGCGGTGGGCCTGGATGTCCGCGTTCGCCACCGAGATGTCAGGGTCGATCCCGGACGCCGAGGTGTTTGCCGCGTCGACCGGGATCTTGGCCGCGGTCAGGCCGCCTGGGTAGTACTTCCCGTTCAGCGCGATGTACGCCTGGATGTTGGAGGAGATCTCCTGCTCGGTGGCGACGCTGTTCGGGCCAAGGTTCGAGAACGTCGTCGCGGCGGCGTTGTCCGGAGGAACCGTCGCCGACGGGCGCGTCTGGAAATACCGCGGGTCGGGGTTGGTGACCGGTACGCCGTTCTGCATCTCGGGCTTGCCGTTCTTGTAGACCTGCAGGCCGAAGTTCTGGCCGATCTCCTGCGAGCCGACGAGCTTGCCGTTCACGTACACCCGCTGGCCGTTGGCGTTGCCCGGGAAGGCCACCTGGCTGATGCCGGTGACGACGAGCGGGTACAAGATCCCGCAGAACAGTGTCAGTACGAGGATTCCGATCACCGAGGTGATGATGTCGCGCTTGAGTGCCATCAGAGGAGAGTCACGAGTAGAGGTGGCCGGTGAGTCCCTGCACGATCGGACCGAGCAGCAGGGCGGGGAAGAAAGTGAGTGCGCCAACGAGCACGATCACGCCGATCAGCAGCACCACGAACGTCGGGTTGTCGGTGCGCATCGTCCCGAGCCCGGCGGGGCTGACTCGCTTGCCGGCGAGCGCGCCGGCGACCGCGAGCGCGAACAGGATCGGCGCGTAGCGGGCAAACAGCATGTCGAAGCCGCCGAGAAGGTTGGCGAACGTGATGCCGTGCGAGCCGAGATTGCCCGCGTTGGGCTGGATGAAGCCGGTGTAGCCCGCGAACGCGGAGCCGTTGTTGTTGGCCTGGCTCAGATAGGCGTAGAACGTCTCCGAGAATCCCTGTGGCTGACCGGCGGCGGCGGCTGAGATGGACACACGCCCGGCGCTGCTCGCGGTGGCCATCGCCGTGCAGAACAACGCGGTCAGTGGCGTGATCAGCAGCCCGAGGGAGACGAGCTTGATCTCCCTCGCCTCGATCTTCTTGCCGAGGTATTCCGGCGTCCGTCCCACCATCAGCCCACCGATGAACACCGCCAACAGCACGTACAGCAGGATCGAATACAGCCCGGTGCCGACCCCGCCGAAGATCACCTCGCTGGCGGACAGGTTGGCGAACGGCACGGCACCGCCGATGCCTGTGAATGACTCGATCGCGCTGTTCACCGCCCCGCACGAGGTGACCGTGGTGACCACGTCGAACAGCGCCGACCCAGCGATCCCGAACCGCTGCTCCTTACCCTCCATGTTGCCGCCGGTGGAGCCGGCGACCACCTGCGTGTGCAGTCCGGCCGCGTGCTGAGCGGGCGTCCCGTGAGCCTCGGCGACGTAGGCCACGCAGGCCGCGCCGAAGAACATCACCATCATCGTCGCGTAGATCGCGTAGCCCTGCCGGCGGTTGCCGGCCATCCGGCCGTACATGAACACGAGCGAGGCCGGGATGATCAGCACGATGAACATCTCGTAGAAGTTGGTGAACCCGGTCGGGTTCTCGAACGGGTGGGCCGAGTTCGTGTTGAAGAAGCCGCCACCGTTGGTACCGAGCATCTTGATCGCCTCCTGCGAGGCGACCGGGCCCATCGCGATCGAGTTGGCCAGGCCGGTGGGGCCGTTGAAGTTCGCGTAATGGGAGAAGTTCTGAATCGAGCCCTGGAAGACGAGCACCAGCGCGGAGACGAAAGCGATCGGGGTCAGGACCCACAGGACGGTGCGGATCAGGTCCTGCCAGAAGTTGCCGATGCTCTTGCCGCTGCGGCCGATGATGCCCCGGATCAGGGCGACGGCGACGGCGATGCCCACGCCCGCCGAGAGGAAGTTCTGGACGGTGAGCCCAGCCATCTGGCTGAAGTAGCTCATCGTCGTCTCGCCCCCGTAGTACTGCCAGTTGGTGTTGGTCAGGAACGACGACGTCGTGTTGAACGTCACGTTCCACGGGGCGGAGTGGAAGCCCTCAGGATTCAGGCCGGTCCAGTTCCACAGCGTCTGCGTGCGCAGGATGACGTACAGGAGCAGCCAGCCGGCGAGCGAGAAGATGATCAGGCTCTTGGCGTACTGCTTCCAGTCCTGACCCCGCTCGGGGTCGACCCGCATGATCCGGTAGAAGAGCCGCTCCGGGGTGCGGAACAGCGGATCCAGGAAGGTGGGCTGACCGGTGTATACGGCCGCCATGTAGCGGCCGAGAGGCATCGCCCCGAGTGTCAGGACGACGCAGAACAGGACGATCGTGAGCCAGCCGACGAAGGTCATCTAGAACTTCTCGCCGCGCAACAGGGCGTAGAGCAGGTAGATGCAGACGATCACGGAGACGATCAGGCCGAACAGATCCGCCCCGCTGATCGAGGCGATGACCAGGGTCATATCGCGTCGATCCCGTAGATCAGCGCGATGAGAACTGCGAACATCAGCACCCCGAGCAATATCGAGACAACGTCCATGCCCGGCATCCTGGCTCACGAGCCATGAAGTTGGCATGCAGAAATCGGCCCCGGCCATACAGATTCCGTGAAGACGGACTACGCTGACGGGGGAATGGGCCCGGGCCTCGGAGCCGGCTTGGCATCCCGACTCGGCGCGGGTTGGGGCCCCGCCTATGAGCCAATCTCCGCATAAGCGCACCTACCACGAAGCAGCCCACAAGGCGGCCGAACGCGAAACGCCGGTCGGCGCCTCCGACGGTGTTCGCGTGGGCCATCGGCCGCCCCAGAAGCGGACCTTCTACGAGGCGGCGCACAAGCTCGGCTACTGGGCGCCAGCGCCCAGCGCCTACGAAGAGGAGTCGGAGGCGACCCACCGGCGGTTCGAGGCGCTCAAGGACGTCGACCGAGATGTGGTCGCCCACGGGGGCAAGGCGTTGCTGGCGCTCGGCGCCCTTGGCGTCGTCTACGGCGACCTCGGCACCAGCCCGCTGTACACCGACCAGGCGATCTTCAGCAACTACCACGCCACCCGGCTGGTCACTGCCGGGACCGTGTTCGGGACCGCCTCACTGATCTTCTGGGCGCTGACCGTGATCGTGTCGATCAAGTACGCCGGCTTCATCATGCGCGCCCACAACCGCGGCGACGGCGGGATCATGGCCCTGACCTCGCTGCTCCAGCGCAACCGGGTGCCCCACGCTGCGGTCCTGGTGACCCTCGGGATCTTCGGCGCCGCGCTGTTCTTCGGCGACGGCATCGTCACGCCGTCGATCTCCGTGCTGGGGGCGGTCGGAGGCCTATCGGTCGTCTCCACCGCGTTCACGCACCTCGTCGTCCCGATCGCGCTGGTCATCCTGATCGGCCTATTCATCATGCAGCGGTTCGGGTCGGGCACGATCGGCTGGCTGTTCGGCCCGGTGATCCTCCTATGGTTCCTAACGATCGGCGGCTTCGGAATCTCGCAGGTCGCGCAGGACCCGGCCGTGTTCCAGGCGCTCTCCCCGACCTGGGCCGCGAGATTCATGATCGATAACGGCGCCTACGGGTACCTGGTGCTGGGCGGCGTCGTGCTTGCGGTGACCGGGGCCGAGGCGCTGTACGCCGATCGCGGCCACTTCGGGGCGGCGGCGATCCGCCTCGGGTGGTTCGGGGTCACCATGCCGGCGGTCGTGCTCAACTACCTCGGGCAGGGGGTGTGGATCCTGGACCACCCGCAGGCGAACCACGACGCCAGCACGTTCAACCCGTTCTTCCAGATGCTGCCGCACGCCGCGCTCTGGCCCGTCGTGATCCTCGCCACCGTGGCCACGGTGATCGCCTCCCAGGCGGTCATCTCGGGCACCTTCTCGGTGGCCAAGCAGGCCGTGCAACTGGGCTTCCTGCCCCGTCTGAAGGTCATGCATACCTCGAGCGTGGAGGGCCAGATCTACGTTCCGATCGTCAACTGGGGTCTAGGCCTCGGGGTCGTGGTGCTAACGCTGGTGTTCCAGAACTCCGCCAGCCTGGGCGACATCTACGGCGTCGCGGTGACCGGGACTTTCATCCTCAACACCGTCCTGTTCCTGTCCGTCGCCCGCCTGCTCTGGGGTACGCCCTGGCGAAAGCTCCTGCTGGTCGGGGTGCTCTTCCTGACCGTGGAGGTGGCGTTCTTCAGCTCGAACATCGCCAAGGTCGAACACGGGGCGTGGCTGCCGCTGGCGATCGGGCTGTTGCTGTCGCTGATCATGATCAACTGGCGCCGGGGGCAGGTGGTGGTTACGCGCAAGCGAGTCGCCCAGGAAGGGTCGCTGACCGAGTTCCTCGATCGGCTCGCCAACAAGCAGCCACCGGTGGTCAGGGTGCCCGGCGTCGCCGTGTTCCTCAACCCGAACCCCGAGACCACCCCGCTCGCGCTCCGCGCCGAGGTGCAATTCACGCGAACCCTGCACGAGCGGGTCGTGGTCGTGTCGATGGACAACGTCGGCATTCCGCACGTCGATCCGTTCGACTGCCTGGCCGTGCGCGCGCTCGGCCACGGCCTGTTCAAGATCCAGCACGTCACCGTCCGGATGGGCTACCGAGACAAGCTGAGCGTGCCGGAGGCGCTCGTTCTCGCCCGCAAGCAGGGGCTGCTCGAGCGCAACCTGGACCTCGAGCACGCGGCCTACTTCGTGTCGCGCATCTCGGTCACCGCGGGCAGCACCAGACCGATGCACGCGTTGCGGCAGAAGCTGTTCATCGTGATGGCGCGCAACGCCGCCAGCCCGATCGACCACTTCGGGCTGCCGCCCGACCGGACGGTGATCATGGGCTCGCAGGTCGCGCTCTGAGGTAGATCTCCGCTCACGCGGCGAAGCGGTAGCCCACGCCCGGGTCGGTGCGGATGTAGCGGCGGCCCTCGGGTGGCTCAATCTTGCGGCGGAGGTTGGCGATGTGCGCGCGCAGCACCTGGGTGTCATCGCCGTAGCCCGGTCCCCATACCGATACCAGCAGGTCGCGGTGGGTCATCAGGCGGCCGCGGTTTCGCACCAGCAGGCGGAGCAGGTCGAACTCGGTCGGCGTGAGATGGACCTCCTCGCCCTGGACCCGGACGGCCCGCCGGGCGAGGTCGACCTCGAGCCCGTCCACGCGGACCTCGGCCTCCTCGCGCTCGGGCGCGATCCGGCGCAGGTTGGCCTGTAACCGGGCCACCAGTTCGCGCGGGCCGAACGGCTTGGTCACGTAGTCGTCGGCGCCGGCTGCGAGCGCCCTGACCTTGGCATCCTCCTCGCCGACCGCCGAGAGCACGATCAGCGGCATGTCGGTCCACTCGCGCAGACGCCGGGCGAGCTCGACGCCGTCGAGGTCGGGGAGGAGCAGGTCGATGATCGCGGCGTCGGGTCGCTGGATAGCGGCGACGTCGAGCGCCTCCTCGGCCGTGCTGGCCGGGAGCGGTTCAAAGCCCGCCTCACGGAGGATCACCCGCAGCGCGCGGAGGATCTGCTGCTCGTCGTCGACGACGAGGATCCGCGGCCGCGGCGTGGCGTTCGCGGCGGCGTTCACGTCCGCATGGGCGTCGCAGGCTCCGGGTCGGTCACCGCCGTCTGCTCGATCGGAAGTGTGACCACGAAGGTCGAGCCCTGGCCGGGCAGCGACTCGACCGAGATCTTGCCACCGTTGGCCTCGACGAACCCCTTCGCGATGGCCAGCCCGAGCCCCGACCCGCTCCACGGCTCTCCGCGGGCGCCCGCACCACGGTAAAACGGCTCGAAGATGCGGGCGCGCTCGGCCGGGCCGATCCCCGGGCCCTGATCGACCACACGCACGACGGCGCGCGCGCCGGTGCGGCGGATGCGCACGGACACCGGCAGACCCCCCGAGTAGCGCAACGCGTTCTCGAGCAGGTTGGCGAACGCCCGCTCCAGGTGGCCGGCGTCGGCGCGCACCGGCGGTACGTCGGGGTCGACGGTCACCCGCACCTCGCCGCCCGACTCGGGGAGGCTGTCGCGAGCCGCGAGCACCACGTCGTCGAGCGAGATCCAGTCGCGGCGAGGCTCGGCCCGGCCGGCCTGGAGGCGCGAGAGGTCGAGCAGCTTGTCGACGAGCGCCGCCAGCTGCTCGCCCTCCTCGACCACCGCCTGGCTTAGCTCGGTGCGCTCTGCGGGGGTGAGCGAGTCGCTGCCGAGCGCGTGGCCGGCGGCGACGATCGCGGTGACCGGCGTGCGCAGATCGTGCGAGACGGCGCGCAACAGCGCGGTCTTGACGTCGTCGCTGCGCCGCAGCGCTTCGGTCTCGACCGCCTCGGCCTGGAGCGCGTCCCGGCTGACAGCGATTGCCACGAGCGCTCCGAGCGCGGGGACGACGTATGTCTCGAGCCGCTGCTCGGCGTCACCGGACAGGTCCCTCGGCACGAGCAGCGTCGCCACCTGGACGCCGTCGGCGCCGGAAAGCGGGAGCGCGTGCCGACGCTCATCGTCCTGGCGGGCGCCCAGCTCGATCGAGGCCGAGCTCAGACCGAGCGCCTCGGCTACCCGGCGTGAGGCGGCCGACAGGGCATGAGCCGTCTCGGTTCCGCCGAGCAGCTCGCGCGCGAGGGCGGCGGCAAGATCCGCCTCCGCCCGCCGCCGATCCGCCTCGAGCGCGCGGCTGCGAGCCAGCTCGGCGATCGTCGAGACCGCGACCGCCACCGTCGTGAACGCCGCGAGCGCCACCCAGTTGCGGCTGTCCGAGATCGTGAAGCGGCCAACGGGGGGGAGGTGAAAGAAGTTGAACGCGGCCGCGCTGAGCAGCGCGGTGGCCAGGCCGAGCGGCAGCCCCCAGTACGCCGACACCAGCAGCACCGCCGGCAGGTACACGACGCTCAGCGACACCACCGGTGCGACACCCTTGAGCGCGTAGATGGCGCCGGTGGCGGCCGCCACCGAGGCCAGCACCGCGGCGACGCCGAGGCCGAGGTTCGGTCTGGAGGCGCGCAACGTCCCCGACCGCTCGACGGGGAACAGGCGGGGCGCCAGACCGAATTTGCCGGCGGCGCCTGACGGCGGCGCCTTATTCACGCTGTCCCCGCACCTCCGTAGGAGGCGGGCGGCGTGCCGTCCGCCTGGGACCCGGCGATCTGCTCGAGCAGCCCCGAGGGGCTGGTCCCGCCCAGCACGCGCAGGCGGGGAAGGCGGTAGGGATCCTCGTTTGGGCTAGCCCATCCCGGGATGACCGTCGTCGAGCCGACGAAGCCGGCCGCCTTGACCGCCGCAATCACAGTCGCGTTGTAGTGGCCCGAGGGGTAGCAGAACCAGTTGACCGGGACGCCGTAGCGCTTCTGAAGGATCTGGCGCGCGGTCGCGACCTGGTATTGGAGCTCGGCAGGATCGAGCGTGATCAGGTCCGCATGGCTGATGCCCTGGGTGTCGAGCTCCCAGCCGGCGGCGAGGAGACCCCGGACCTGGGCGTCGGTCAGGCCGCCCTGAGACGGGGGCAGGCCGCTCAGCTGGATGTTCTCGTTGCCGACCCAACCCAGCCGCTTGAGGACCGGCAGCGCGTTCTCGTACTGCGACGCGTAGCCGTTGTCGAACGTGAGCACGATCGGCTTGCCGGGACCGAGCGGGACGCCCCGTGTCCAGAAGGCCTCGAGTTGATCGAGCGTCACGGCGTGCCACCCGGCGGCCTTCAGCGCCTCCATCTGCGCGGCGAACTCGTCGGCGGGCACGTAGAGCCCGGGGAACGGAGCCCCCGCGGGCGGCGGGTTGATCACGTGGTACATGAGCACGGGCACGGTCGCCGTTCCGGGCTTGCCGGTGGCGACGCCGGTGACGGTGGAGTGGGGGATGGTCCCCTGAGACGAGGTGCCGACGCTGTGCGCGGTGGCCTTACCGCCGTCGTGGTGAGAGGCGGTGGCGCGCGAGGCACTCGTCTGGGTGCCGGTGGTGGCCGACCCGCCTCCGCCCGTGGCGGCGATCGCGATCGCCGTGGCCACGAGCACAACTCCAACCAGGCCAGCCACGGCGATCAGCCGGGCGCGGCGGCGACGGGCGCGGCGCTCGCGCTCTCGGGCGAGACGCCGGGCACGAACGTCTGATTGATTCGGCGGTTGCCGCCGAGCTGATTGATACGGCGGTCGCCGCCGAGCGTCGCTCATGAGCCCACGAGCGTACCCGCCGCGAAGGCGAAATACAGGACGATCAGCACAGCCGCGCCGCCGCGCCGCATACCACCGGGCCGAGCCAGCAGCGCCAGGGTCAGGATCGTCGCGGCGAACAGCCACGCGAGCTGGAGCTTCCCGAGCGTGCTGACCGCCGCCAGCGTTACGAACAGCGACGGCACGATCACGCCCGCGGCCAGGTTGATTGTGTTGCTGTTGAACGTCTCGCCGACGAGCGCGGCGCCGCGCTCGGCGAGCCCGAGGCGAACCGCGGTGGCGGCATTGGGCAGGCTGGTGAGCGGCGCCAGGATCAGCACTCCCAGCACCGTGCTCGGGATGTGCCAGTCGCCGGCCAGGGTGAGCGCGCTCTGGACCATGCCGGCGCTGCCGGCCACGACCAGTGCCACGTCGACGACGATCAGCCCCAGCAGGTGGTGGGTCGGGCTTTCGCCGGGATCCGAAGGCCGTTCGGGACCCGGATGCTCGTGGAGGGCCCGCGCGAGCCGCGCGACCGGGGAGCGGTCGCTCGGGTGCATCCGCTCGAGCAGCACCGCGCCGGCGATCACGAGCGTGAGGTAGGGGATGAGCACGACCGCGGACAAGCCGGCTGCGGCCCCCGGTGGCAACCATCCGAGCAGCAGCGCGGCGGCGAACGCGGTCACGAGGAGACCGACCAGCCCTTCCAGTACCAGCGTCTCTTTGACGAGCCGCACCTGACCGGCCAGGAAGGTGCTCAAGCCGATCATTGCGGCCAGGTTGAAGCCGTTGGACCCGACCAGGACGCCGACGCCGACGTTGTCGGCGCCCTTGGCGAGCGCGAACAGGGCGGACGAGAGTTCGGGGCCGTCCGCCGCCACCGCCGTGAGCAGCCCGATCAGCGCCTCCGGGAACCCGAAGCGCACCCCGAGCCAGTCCAGCCGGCGGGCGAAGAGGCGCGCCGCGACGAGCGTGACGGCGAGACAAACGAGAAACAGGAGGGCAGCGAGAAAAGCCGGCATCGGGCTCTGGGGTCGACGAGATACGCCCACCGCCTTCCCGGCTCACCCCGGATCGCACCCTATCGGAAGGATCCGGTCCGGCCAGATTCGGAAGGACTCCGTCGGGAGGCGGCGAAACGCAGGTGCATGCTGCTCAGACGCCGTCCACCGCAGATCGACACCCGCCCCATCCGCACCGCCGAGGGCTTCGAGCACCTCGCCGGCGAAGCCGTCGCCGTCCTCAAGTGGCTGAAGGCCCACCAGGTCGAGTTCGTACTGGTCGGTCCTGTGGCCGAGGCCATTCGCGCAGGCGCCGCCTCACCGGGGCCGGTGGCGATCGTCCCTGCGCCCTACCGGCGCAACCACGAGCGCCTCTCGCGCGCCCTCAACTCGGCCCATGCCCGGCCCCGGCCCGAGGGCGGGGCTCGCGACAGCCGCGAGGCCGTCGTGGCCAAGGCAGTCGCGGACCGGTCGGGCGCGGGCGAGCGCTGGGTGCTCGGCACCGGCACGCACCATCTCGACGTCGAGGGGAGGCCGAACGGGACCCCCGGCTACCAGGAGCTCTTGTACGAGTCGGGCCGATATGAGCCGGTGCCCGGCCTGCCCGTGGACGTCGCCTCGCACGAGGACATCGAGCACTACGCCCACGTGCGTCGCACCGGAACCTCGCCGGAGCTGCGCATCACCCGGAGCGTTCCCCAGGAATCCGCCGCCAGCACCCCGTAGGTTCCATACCGGGTCGGTGGGGTGGCGAGACGCCGAGGCGGACCCACTACCCTGGGTGGATGCCGATTCGCCCCAGGATGGCGGCGCTTGGCGCGTGCGCGTGCGTAGCGCTGCTGGCGGTCGTCTGGTTCGCCGCCTTCCACATCGGATTCTTCGGTCACGCCGATCAGTCGATCTACCAGCAGTTCGGCGACCTGCACGACCACGGCCATGTCGAGTCAGTCGCGGGGTGGCTGGTCTCTTGGTTCAACCCCGACCCGTACGTGTATCTCGTCGTTGCGGTGCTCGCGGTGGCGCTGCTGCGCCGGCGGCCGCGGTCTGCGTTTGCGGTGGGCGCGATCGTCCTCGGTGCGAACGTGTCCACGGAGCTGCTCAAGCACGTGGCGGCGGCACCCAGACCGGGGTCGCTGTTCGCGGGCGGGACGTCGCCCCTACCACCGGCTTCCTGGCCCAGCGGGCACTCCACCGCCGTTATGTCGCTGGTGCTGGCCGCCGTGCTGGCGGCCCCTGCCCGGCTGCGGCCGGTTGTGGCCGCGCTCGGCGCAACGCTGGCGATCGCGGTCGGGTATTCGGTCCTGGCTACCGGCATGCACTACCCGAGCGACGTGCTCGGAGGTTTCCTGATGGCGGCGACCTGGGCGCTCGCGATGGTGGCCGCGCTGATGCGCGCCGAGCGCTGGGGCGCTTCGCCCAGCACGCCGAGCCGGGCGCGGGTCTCGGTCCGCGCGGCCTTGGGCGCCCCGGGCGCCGTGCTGCTGGCGGCGCTGGTTCTGACCGCGGTCGTGCTCATCAGCCGCCCGCACGACGTTGTTTCCTACGCCCAGGCGCACGAGGCCTTCGTGGTCGGCGCCGTCGTGATCGCGGCGCTGGGCCTCACGCTGTCGACGGGCGTGTTGCTGAGCGTCCGTCGCTAGCCGTCAGCGGTACCGACCCGGTTCCCACAGCGGCTCTTTGCCGCAGTTGGCCCCCCGGCTGAGGATGAACAGCAGGTCCGAGAGGCGGTTCAGGTACCGCACCACCTCGGCGTTGACCTCCTCGCCGCAGGCGATCGCCAGCCGCTCGGCTCGCCGGCAAACAGTCCGGCAGACGTGCAGTTGTGCCGCTGCCGTGGTCCCGCCGGGGAGCACGAACGATTTGAGCGGGGCGAGCGTGGCGTTGACTTCGTCGCAGCGCTCCTCCAGCCACGCGGTCTGCTCGGGGATCACGCGCAGGCGCTCCCGGTCCGGATCTTCGGGCGCCGAGATGTCCGCGCCGACGTCGAACAGGTCGTTCTGGATGCGCCGGAGCCAGTCGGCGTAGTTGCTCGGAAGGTCCTTCACCGTGAGGGCGAGCCCGATATGTGCGTTGAGCTCGTCGACGGTGCCGTACGCCTCGATCCGCGGGTGGGTCTTGGGCACCCGGCTCATGTCGCCCAAGTGGGTCTCGCCGGAGTCGCCCAGGCGGGTGTAGATGCGGGTGAGGTTGACGGTCATCGCCTGCCCGAGTCTAGAGGCCTGGTGGACCTGCATAAGCGGCCATTTGATGCGCTTGCGCCCGACCGTGGCAGGTTGTGCATGTGGGAGCTGAAGAAGCGGCCACGGCTTCAGTTCGCGGTACGAAATGGCGGCTTATGCACGTCGCGCCGTAACGAGCACGCCCAGCATGCTGGCGCGGATCGGGCGACCGAGCCGCTGCTCGATCTCCTGATTTGCGTTCTGGAGGGCCTGCCGCTGGTCCGGGGGGAGGCGGTGGTAGAGCGAGACGGTGCGCAGCAAGGCGTTCAGCTCCACTGCGGTTTGCTCGACCAG
>DASPPG010000315.1:0-3358 GCA_035625625.1 Solirubrobacteraceae bacterium | reverse complement strand
CAGGCAGCAGGCCTGGTTGACGACCATGTAACGACTTGCTTCCGCTACGGTGAACTATCGCATTGAGCCGGCATTCGGGAGGCGACGGCGATCGCATTGGGGGGGGTGACCAGCACCCGCACGAGGCCTCGCGGCGCCAGGACACCGACCCAGCGCCGGGCCCCCGGTCGCCCCTGGGCTACTTACTTACCTACTTAGCGAACCCGGGGTCGCAGGAACTTCCCGATCTGCTCGGTGGCCTCGGCTGCCTCGGGGGTGCCGAGCATGAGCGGGTAGACGTGGGGTAGCCCCTCGCCAATTTCCAGGGTGACGTCGACCCCCGCTCCGGCGGCCGCGGCGGCCAGGCGTTCGGAATCGCTGAGCAGGACGTCGGCCGTGCCGACTTGCACAAGCAGCGGCGGGAGCCCGGATAGTGAGGCGAACAGTGGCGATGCCAGGGGGTTCTTAGGGTCAGCCCCGGCGAGGTAGTCGGAGGCGAACTGACGGAGCATCGCGGGCGTGGAGATCGGATCCTGGTCGGCGCGTTCGGTCATCGAGGCACCCGAGCTGGTCAGATCCACCGTCGGTGACATCAGCACGGCAGCCGCGGGCATTGCCTCCCCGGCGTCACGCGTGGCCACGAGCAGGGCGACGGCGAGCCCTCCGCCGGCCGAGTCGCCGGCCACCGCTAGGGAGGTTGCGCTCAGGTCCTGATCGGTCCGCAGCCAACGCCATGCGGCCAGGACGTCGTCTATCGCGGCGGGGAAGGGATGCTCGGGGGCCAGGCGATATTCCGGGAAAAGCACCCGCATCCCGCTCGCGCGGCCCAGCCGCGCGGCCAGCTCGCCGTCGCTGTGAAGCGACCCGAGCTCGTACCCTCCGCCGTGCAGGAACAGGAGCACCCGGCCCGCGTCGGCTCCCGGAGCGGCAACCCAGTGGGCGGGCACCCCATCGGCGGTCACGTCCGCCACCACGACGTCGTCAGGCATCGGATGCGTGCGACCGCCCGGGGCAAAATCGGCGCGGCGCTCTTCCAGCGTCGGCGCGGCGTGGCTGGCGCTCGCCTTCTGCTCCTCCCTGAGAGCGTCGATCAGCTGCTGCATTGCCTGGCTTGGCATGTCGGCATCTCCTTTAGTGGCTGCCTGTCTGATACGGCGTGGGTGACGCTTCGCCGGGCGGGGCTAGGGCGTCGGCGCGACGGCCCATTCCCCCGCACTTCGCTACGCCGAAACGAGTTGCTCGCCCCCGTCGATGTTGTAGGTCGCGCCGGTCAGGGCCGTGTTGATCATGATGTGAACCGCGAGTGCCGCCACGTCCTCGGGCTCCACGACGCGGCCGATCGGGAGCGTGGCGTGCAGCTGCTCGCGCCGGTTTTCCAGGTCACTGCCGAGCAGCGAGGCCGACAGCGGTGTGTCGATGAATCCGGCGGCGATCAGGTTGACGCGCACCGGCGCGAGCTCCAGCGCCAGATTGGCTACTAGCGAGGGAAAGGCGGCTGCGACCGTCAACTCGGACCCGCTGCCGAGGGTCGCTCGGCCAGCTTCAGGGCTCATGAACAGCAGCGTCCCCCCCGGCCTGACCCGGTCGGCTGCGTTGCGGGCGGTTTCGACGGCGAGGACGAGGTGCTCGCTCAGGGCGCGGCCCAGCTCGTTTGACTTCATCTCGAGGAGGCGTCCGTAATGCGGGCCGCCGGCCGTGACCATGACGTGGTCGATCGGCTTTGGTAGGCCCGCGAAGAACCGTTCAAGCGCGGCTGGGTCGTTGGCGTCGAACGCCGCGGTGCTTAGGGCGTCGAGCTCGAGCGCTGCACGCTGCACGGCGTCGTTGGGGTGAAGGCCGGTGAGGATCAGGTTGGCGCCTTCAACGCGGGCGCGTCGGGCCGTCTCCAGCCCGATCCCGGAGCTGCCGCCAATCACCACGACCGTCTGTCCCAAGAGCTCAGGCTCGCGCTGCGTCGCGCCGGTTGTGATCGTGGCGGTCATGGTTTCTCCTACCGTTGAGATCGATCAGCGGTCACGGCAGCAGCGGTCGGACGAGCGCTACGCAGCGATCGTCTGGGGCGGACGAGCCGATCCGAGGCCTGTCCGTCGGCTCCCGAGGCGTCCCCCGGGCCCCGCCGGACCCGTCGCTCGCGACGCACCCACGGTCGCCTTCCGGGATTGGAGAAGGCCAACGGGGCGCCGAGTGCTTCGCTGTCGCGGCCCCGAGCCCGCTCGACATCGTATGAGACGATGAAGTGGGCGAACGGGCCCCCGTTCGGGGGCGGTGCGGGCTCCGTGGTCATCCTTTCGAGTGCAACCGCCCGTGCTCGCCGAAGTAGCTTTGTCCTGGGGGCACCCATTTCGTTCGGAAGGCAGCCTCGCGCTTCGGTCGACCGGTCGCGCCTGGGGGAGTCCCTGGTCGGGTGCCCTGGTTTGTGAGTTCGCGGCCGCCGGCGCCACGGCGCTGCCCCGCAACGTTGGAAACGAACGTTCTGGACAATGCGGGTGGGGTTAGTTCGGCTGGGTCTAGGATGTGGGGCCGGTTATGCCGATCGGTCGTCCCGTACCGGGCGGGACGAAGGCGTTGCGGGGGCGTCGTCGCGAATCCGCCCTGCTCGATGGATTGCTCGCGGCTGTACAGCGGGGTGAGAGTCGCACGTTGTTGTTGGCGGGCGAGGCGGGCGTGGGTAAGACGGCGCTGCTCGAGCACTTGGTCGGCGCTGCGCCGGATTTAGAGGTGCTCCGGGCCTCCGGCGTGGAGTCGGAGATGGAGCTTGCCTTCGCGAGCCTGCAGCAGCTGTGCGCGCCGATGCTGGATCGGATTGGGGTGCTTCCTGCTCCGCAGCGTCGTGCGGTGGAGGTTGCCTTTGGGCTTAGCGAGGGGGCGGCGCCTGACCGGTTTCTGGTGGGCTTGGCCGTGTTGACGCTGTTATCCGAGGCGGCTGAGCAGCGGCCGGTGCTGTGTGTCGTGGATGACGCGCAGTGGCTGGACCGCGCGTCCGGATTGACGCTCGCGTTCGTTGCGCGTCGTCTTCTGGCGGAGCCGGTCGGACTCGTCTTCGCCGCGCGTGAAGCGCCCGAGGAGCTTCAGGGGGTGCCGCAGTTCGAAGTGCCGGGACTGGATCAGGAGGATGCGCGTGCCCTGTTGGCCTCGGAGGCTCTGTTGTCGCTGGATGGGAGGGTTCGGGACCAGATCGTGGCTGAGTCGCGGGGGAATCCGCTTGCGCTGCTGGAGTTGCCGCATGGCATGAACGCTGCGGAGTTGGCTGTGGGATTTGGTTTTCTGGGTGCCCATACATTGTCGGGCCGGATCGAGGACAGCTTCAGGCGCCGGCTGGAGAAGCTGTAAGACGAGGCGCGTCTGTTCTTGTTGGTTGCGGCGGCGGAGCCACTGGGTG
>DASPPG010000314.1:0-12563 GCA_035625625.1 Solirubrobacteraceae bacterium | reverse complement strand
GAAACGGACGTGTCAGGAGAGCTCCTGAGGGCCTCCGCGGGATCCGGGCGATTGATTTTTCTCGGCGCGGACCGGTGCTCTTGGCGCTCGATCACAAACAATTTCCGGTCCGTCACCTTTGCGAAACAGCCTCGACGAGCTGGGACCGTGCTGCCTGGCAGTCGGCGCATGGCTGCACAGCCAATTGGAAACCGGGAGCGCAACCTCACCAGCTGCTGACCGTGCCGTCGCCTGAGCCGTGCCTTCTGCAACGCCAATCAGGGTGCGGTCGTCTCTGACGACGCTGGCGTCGCTCTCGCCGATCGTCCAAACGAGCAGCATTCACCGCGGCCAGCGAGGCGCCCGCAACGCCAACAACGCGACAGTCACGGTCCGGATCATCAGTCTGCTCCTTCGCCTGCGCGAGCGCAAGTCTGGCCCGTCGCCCGCGGGCGAGCCCCGCCCAGCTTGGTCCGGGGTTGCTTCAGCGGAGATCCTCACGCGTCTACGTATTTGTCGAGACGGCGGCGCCCCGTCCTCGCCGTCTGAGTGACATCGGAATGCCTGTCGGTGGGCCGTGCCTGGCGAGACGGCGGCATTTGTTTGGAGGGACGCGGGGCTGGGAGCGATCGCCGAGCCGCGCGTAGTTTGCCCCAGCGAGGCGCGTAGTTCTAGCGATGTTCTGCAGTGCGGTACCTCGACAGACTCCGAGGATGAGCGGGCCCACCGCACGAGCTACTCCCAATGGCAAGCATCGCCCGCGCCGCGACCCCGACGGGCGAGCCGGAGTGGTGGAGCTCCCGGACAGGCGCCTGCTCGCTAGCAGGCGCTGGCCGGGGACGGGCGTGCCGCTGGTGGCGCTGCATGGGCTGTTCGACTGTTCGCTGGGGTGGAAGCACGTCGCCGGCGCCAGTAGGCGGCCGTGTGTCGCATTCGACTTGCCTGGGTTTGGACGCTCGGGGATGCCCGCGGAGAGCCGCTTCTCAAGCTATGCCCAGGACATCCTTTGCGCCCTCAACATCCTGGAGGTGGATAGTTTCTCGCTGGTTGGTCATTCGCTCGGCGGGGCGGTGGCGGCAGAACTCGCCGAACGGGCCGCCGAGCGAACGCTGAACCTGACCCTGTTGGCGCCCGCTGGGTTCGGCCCGGTGCCGGTCGCGGAGCTGCTTGACGGCAGCGCACTTGGTCGTCTGGCGCGCCTCGGGGTGCCGCTGGCGTTGTCGAACCCACTGAGTGCTGTCGGCATCTACATGGCGCTGGTCTCCCACGGGCGCCCGCCTGAGCGCCAGCTGCTCGGCCGGGTGATACGCCGCGCGTTTACCACTGCGCCGGGAGCGATCGCCGCCAATCAGGCAATCGTCTCGGCGGCCCGCGACCCGGACGGGTTTGCGCACCGTCCAGTGCGCTATGACGGGCCGGTGTCGGTGCTATGGGGCACCAGCGACATCCTGATGCCCGTCTCCCACGCCGCGCGCGTGTGTGAGGCGCTGCCCCAAGCGAAGCTAACTGTGTGGGAGGGTATGGGACACCATCCTCAGCGCGAACGTCCCCAACCGCTCAACGACTACCTCGCGACTACCACCCGCACGCCGACCAGCACCCTGGCCGCCGCCGCGTGACGGGGTTCCGGTAGCGACCTCGACGCCCGCGTGCAGGCGGCTCGACCTTGCATAGCTCAGTCTCTATCGGCTCGCTGCACGTGAGCCTTCGTGAACGCTTTCGTGCTCGTTCCCAGCGGTCCCCTGGTCCAGCGGCGCCACGTGTCGTCCAGGCCAAACGACAGCGCCGCGACGATCGCATCAGGTCGAGCCTTAAGCATGATCTCCAGCAGCCCGCCCTGCCGGTTCGGCAGGATCTTGTGCCAGCGGCGGCGTGGTATTTGGTTTAGTTCGGGACCAGTGCTGCTGTTGAC
Organism: Solirubrobacteraceae bacterium; assembly: GCA_035625625.1. Classification (GTDB taxonomy): domain Bacteria; phylum Actinomycetota; class Thermoleophilia; order Solirubrobacterales; family Solirubrobacteraceae; genus Palsa-465. The sequence goes on along the minus strand of DASPPG010000314.1, from coordinate 10,672 downwards.
GCGTCGTGTGCCGGAGCGGACGATTCCGAGACGGTGCGGGTTGGAGTTAGCAGCTGCAGTCGGGGCACGGCTGGCCGCCCGGGCGGCAGGGGTTACGACGCGGCGGTGCTGGCTTCGCCGTGACTCGCGTTTCGGGCGGGCAGCGAGACGTGGACCCGGGTGCCGTGCTGGTTTGAGTCGAGTTCGAGCGCGCCGCCGGCGATGTGCACCCGCTCGCTCATTCCGGCAAGACCGAACCGGCCGTGCGCCGATTGGGGTCGAAGCCGACGCCGTCGTCCTGCACCTCTACGATGATTTGCGCGTCGACCCGCACGGTGCTGGCGTGCGCGTGCTTGACCACGTTGGTGAGCGCCTCCTGCACGATCCGGTAGATCGCGGTGTCCAGCTCCGGGTCCCCTGCGGCATCGAGGGTCTGGCGGTCGGGAAGCTCCAGTTCGGCGGTGATCTTTAGCCCGTCGCGGCGGCGTCGCTCCAGCAGTGCCTCGAGCGCGGGCTTCAGACCGAGGTCGTCCAGCGCCGTCGACGCAGGTCCGAGATGATCGCGCGTAACCCCTCGATCCCGTCCTCCAGGTCTTTCACGGCGTCGCGGATCGCGTTCTCGTAGCGGCCGGTCTCGTCCCGACGCAGGACACCGGCGAGCTGCAGGCGCAGCCGCGCCGAACGTCTGCAGGGTGTCGTCGTGGAGCTCGCGCGCCCACCGGCCCCGCTCGGCCTCGGCCGCCGCCACTGCGGCGCGGAGCCGGTCGGCCTCCACGCTACGGGCGATCGCCACGCCGTTGGCGGCCTGGGTGGCGAAGGTGAACAGCAGCTGCTCGTCGGCGTCGGTGAACGCCTCGCCCGAGCTGCCGCGATCGAACGCCGCCAGCACCCCGACCCGCGCGCGGCGGTGCAGCATCGGCACCAGCAGCGCCGTGCGGGCGTCCCGGATGCCAAGCTCCACCGGGGCCATCCGCAGCCGTGCGGCCACGCCGGTGACCCGCTGCGGACGCCCGCGCGCCAGGACCTCCCCGACCGCCGAGGACGCGATCGGTAACCGCCGGCCACGCGCACCGACGGGCTGGCCCGCGCGAGCGGCTACCACCAGCTCATCCCCCTCGCGCAACATGATCAGCACCGTGCGGGCGTCGACCAGCGCGCGCCCTCGCTTGGCGATCAGCTCGAGCACCCGCTCCAGATCGGTCATCCCCCCGATCGCCACCGCGATATCCCGCGTCGCCTCCAGCGAGCGCACCGCGCGCTCGAGCTGTTCGCGGCGGCGCTCGCTGCGCTCATACAGCCGCGCGTTATCGATCGCCGCTCCCGCCCACCCGCCAAGATCACCGCCGCCTGCTCGTCGGCCTCGGTGAACTCGTGCGCGTCCTGCTTCTCGGTCAGGTACAGCCTGCCCCATGGCACGCCGCGGACCACGATCGGAACCCCGAGGAAGCTGTGCATCTCCGGATGCTCAGGCGGAAACCCGTAGCTGCGCGGATGCTCGCCCACGTCCCGCAAGCAGCAGCGGCCGCGGATCATCGATCAGCACCCCGAGCACACCCCGGCCCGTTGGGAGCTCACCGATCGCGTCACACGTCGCCTGATCAACCCCCGAGGCGAAAAAGCGCGACAGGCCCTCGCTCTCCTGATCGATCCCCGCCAGTGCGGCATACCGCGCCCCGGTCACCTCGCGGGTCGCCTCAAGCACCCGGCGCAAGATCGCGTCGGTATCCAGGTCGGACACCAGCGTGCGACCTACTTCAAGCAGGCGGCGAAACGGAAGATCATCGACAACAGTCACCGCGGGCGATCACCCCCGAAGCTCACATAAGAAACCCGGGCCTGACAGTACACCGGCCGGGGCTCACGACCCGGCTTTCTGAGCGCCCGACAGCGCGAACGCTGAATCCCACACTCGAGCGAATAGGAGCCCCCGAGCTGAGCTTCGCCAGCGAGACTTGCGCTCGCAGAGGCGAAGGAGGAGACTGATGATCCGGACCGTGACTGTCGCGTTGTTGGGGTTGGAGGCGCCTCGCTGGCTGCGGTTGACAGTGCCCGTTTGGACGAGCTCTGCAACTTATGCGAGGCGTACTCTGAGCTTCTCCTCGCCGTCGTTGCAGAAGTCCTCTGGACCGACCCGTCTTCCGCCGCGACCTCCGCCGCGGCATGTGCGTTTCGTACACCCGAGCCGCAACGAGCGGCGCTTGCGGAATGGACGAATTGCAGCGGCGCCAGTGCGGCCGGCGATGAGACGATCGCATCGCCAGACGAAGCGACAACCGGGATCCGGGCTGCGCCGGCACTTGGTAGAGCCCCTCCACGCTCACTCGCGACCTACGGTGCTTGCTCCAATTCGGCGGGCCGGGCAAACGGGGGGACTATCGCAATCGCCCAGATCCAAGCGCGCGCGGCTGGGGCGCACCACGACTGCTCTTCGGCTCTCGCGGCTGCTCCGGCCTCGCTGTGCCTTTGCCACGGCGGCAGTCGTGAGAGCGCGCCACTCCTCTCATACGAAGCAATCACCGGTTGCTTCGACTACCGGATCCGCGTGCAGCAGACGCCGAGGCCGGTTGCTGCTGGCGTGGCGAACCAATCGCGCCGTTAGCGGGCGCCCGGACGGACGAAGCGATCGTCTCGGCGATCGACCCCGGCGATCGCTATTCCGAGCGTCGCCGGCCCGGGAGGCAACGGACGCCGGGCATCGAGATGTCGCCATAGGCATAGCGGGCTCGTCGGCGTCGCCAAGGTGAAAGCAATCGTCGGAGATGAGCGGCCGAGCGGCCGAGGCGGACCGGTGGTTTCCGCGCGTTGCAATCGTCCGGATCGCCGATGGCGGACGAGCGCTCTCTCGCCGAAGCAGGAGCCCGATGACTCACCGAAGAGCAATAGTGCGGCGGGTCTGGACCGGTTCGAACTGCGGGACGAGTGCACGGCCGGGCCGAAGCAGCACTCCGCCGAGCACGGCAAGACTGCCGCTCACGTGGCAAAGGAATCGCGCTAGTCCAGCTGGCCTGGCATCACCAAAACGCTCGTCGCCCCGGCGACGGTCAGATATCGAAAGGGATCGTCCGGGTCGACAACCGACCGGGCGTGAGCCCGGCCGGGACTCGCCGGCGGCGCGTCGCCGGATCATGTTCCCAAGCGGCCACGTCCGGCCGGCTGCCGCTCGGCATGAAAAGGAGCAGTCGACCGCTCAGGCGCTCTTTGGACGTGTCCACCACTGACGCTGCGACGGCGGCCGCCAGAGTCCGGTTTCAGACCTCGAGCGGGACGAACACTAAATCACCCGGCACACGACAGGTGCGCCTGGAAGGACGGGCGCAGCCTGCGCTTTCATCGCTGACTCATCCCTTTCGCAGACGCGCTGCGGGAGCCGCTAGTCACAGCACTTCCTCTTTGATCGCGTCCGACGGCCCTAAACCGCTGGTCTTGCTAACGAGGTAGCAACAACTGCTGCGATGGCAACACCCTCCTTGGGTCGCGGCGACGCAATTGGACGGGACATGTATTTGCTGACCATCCGTTTACTGTAATGCAATCTTGAAGGAAGTCGACTTCGGGCTGGCCCAAGGTGAACGTACCGGCCCAATGTGCGATGGCATGGTGCTCACCCTCCTCGGGGTGACCACGGCGCCTTCTGCGGGCCGGTCGTGTCTCGGTAACCGTAAGGTCAATAGAATAGGCGCCGGGCCGTAGACCAGTCTCAGTGGGGACGAGCGAGACCACCAGAATCCAGCGGCTCGTGACCTTGCGGCTCACGGCGGTGAGCGGACTGGCCCACCCATCGAACTTCCAGCCCGGCGCTGACGACTTGCCGGGAGTTCCGGCGTCCTCGGGTGTCAGGAAGCAGCTCCACCGCGCCGGAATCCGAATGTTGTGCGCGGGCTGAGAAATTGTTGCCGTCACTATAGTGACAAGCGAGTCAACCGCACCGCGATTGATCAACGACACCGGTACCACCGCCTCTAGGTCTGAATATCCGCCCGTCACGCGCGGCTCGCCGTAATTCAGATAGATTTGTTCTCCAAGCGCCACGGCGACCCGAGAGCGTTGGGAGTACTGGAGATACAGAGCCACATAAGCGGATCCGATCGACACGACAATCGCAACCAACGCCAACGGGTCCGAGAGGCTCATTTCATTCCTCTTAGTACAGCCGGCAGTTAGCGCTGCAGCGGCACGGTTGAAGGCTAGATACGAGAACCCCAGTTGGCAAGTCGAATGAAGCCCAACATGTTGGCGGGCTAATTCGGCCTGCGTGCAACGGCAACCCCGGCGGTGGGACGGTGAGATCGCTCGCCGGACGAGCATCACCGACCGTTAGCGAGCCATGGTAGTAGAGAACCTGGCTGCGCCAAACAGATCGGGAGTCGTGAGCGTGGCGTTGACGCCCAACTCAATCGCGGCACGCCGCCCTCCGCCAGGTCGGTGATCGCCCGGTCGTTCGCGTGTACAACGATCTGGTCGGAGTGGCTCGCCTGCGACGGAAACTGCCACTGCAGCACGGTGGTAGTACGCTGAGAGTCGGCCGCTTGCTCTGGGTCGTATACTCGCCGCGTGGGGCAATTGGGGGATTGCTATGCCGAGTTGTGCAACGCGGTTCGCGCGGGTACGCCGTGGGAGCCAAGCGGATACCACGGTCTGTCGCTTGACGGGGTAGCGGTCGTGGGCGACACCGCTCGGTTCGACGCCGGCGCAATCCGAAGGATCCTCAGCACCGGCAAGCTCGATAGGGGAAAGAGCCACGGCGGTTGCGCCGGCGCGGGGACCGGGACGAATGGCGACGACGACACCACACCGGATCCTCCCGTGATTCACATCCGCGGGGCGTGGATCTGCAACTCCGACTCCACCAAGGCTGAAATTGACCTCGACGATCTTCCGAAAGACTGCAAGATCGCGCTGCGACTGACCGACTGCCGGGTCGACTCGCCGCTCACGCTCCGTGACAGCGGGCTCCCGTGGCTTGACCTCGAGAATTGCGTGATCGGGGCGCTGATAGCCGACCGAGCCCAGCTCGGTTGGGTGACGATCAAGGACTGCCGGTTCACCGGCATCTCCGGGCGCCCTAGCCTCGGCCTCTGCGGGGCCAAGGTGGCTCACGACGTGCACGTCGACGGCACCTGCTTCGAGTCACCCCTCGACGAGCCGCCGTCAGACGCACCGGGACTGTGGGTCGTCGACATGGCGGGCGCCGCGATCTCCGGGAACCTCTCGCTCGAGGCCGTCGAGATCCCCAAACCAGGGGAGCACGCGGGGAACACGGCGTCGCGCTCTGGGGTCCGCCTCACGGGTGCCACCGTGAGCGGCCGCCTGCTCATGACCACCGGCACACTGTTCAGCGACAGCGGCCCGGCTCTGATGGCCAACTATCTGAGCGTCAGCGGCGACGCGCTGATGGGCGAGAGCCCCGAGCGCGGACTACAGGCAACAGGTGCGGGCGATCAGGGGGCCGTGTCGCTCGTCGGCGCCACCATCACAGGCAAGCTGTCGCTGACCGGCGCGTGTCTTATCAACGGCTCAGGCCCCGCGCTCGTGGCTGATCAAGCGACACTGAAGGAAGGGGTGCGACTCGACGGAGGGTTTCACGCCGAAGGCTCGGCGCGGGACCTGGCAGCCGTAGGGCTCAGGGGTGCGACGATGACCGGCGAAGTGTCCCTGGAGGGCGCCACGGTGATCGCTCATGACGCCGGCGGGTCTGCACCAGCGGTATTGCTCACCAGTGCCTCGATCGTCGGCCGGCTCGACGTGCGTCGCGCGACCCTCACGAGTGACTGTGGGCCGGCTGTCATGGCCGACTACATAAGCATCACCGGCCCGGCCTTGCTGTGCGAGGCGCCCGGACCGAAACCGCCTTCCTTCACGGCGTCGGGAGCCGGCGATGCGGGCGCGGTGTGCCTGCTCGGAGGGACCGTCACCGGGAGGCTCGGGCTCAGGGGAGGGCAGCTTGTGAATCGTAGCGGACCGGCCCTGGTGGCCGATCTGGCCACGATCAAGGGAGACGTACTGCTCGACGAAGGGTTCTGCGCGACCGGATCGATCCGCCTCTCGGGCGCCGGCGTGAGCGGCGTGCTCTCTCTGAGCAAAGCTACGGTCACCACGGACGCTGCCCCCAGGGCCGAGGACGAGGGCGCTGCCGCGGCCGTCCGGCTGTCGGGCTCGACGGTCGGCGGGCACCTGGTCCTGCGCAACGCGACACTCACGAGCAGGCATGGGCCAGCGCTACTGGCCGACTACCTAACGGTCAGCAGCGACGCGTTCCTCTGCGAGCGTGTAGAACAGGGCCTGACGGCCACAGGCGCCGGAGAGCTCGGTGCGGTGTGCCTCGCGGGAGCCACCATCAACGGTCAGTTGACGTTGCGGGGGAGCACGCTGACTCACGGCAGCGCGGACGCCGATGGGGCTCGCGGCCTCGCCCTGTTCGCCGATCTGGTCACGGTGAAAGGCCCCGTACTCGCCGATCGCGGGTTTGTGGCCAACGGCGCGGTACGGCTCTGGGGCGCGACGATGAGCGGGCGTCTCCGGCTTGATGGCGCGTGGATCCACACTGCCGCACGGCGTGACGCCGCGCGGCCTCGTCACGGGAATCCCGGCGACGTGGCCGCCCTGTGGATGACGGGCGCGACGGTCGGCGACGAGCTGTCCATGATCGGTACGACCCTGGCCAGTGACGACGGGCCGGCACTCGTCGCGGAGGATCTGACTGTCAACGGCGACGCCTTCATCGACGTGACGTTCACGCCGAACGCGAACGGCCCGAGCCCCGAGGGGGCGAACCTCGACTGGAACACTGATTACCGCTGGCCGGCCGCGTACCTCGACGGGACGAACGTCACCAAGCGGCTCGATTGCCACATGCCGGCGCCCGGTGCCGGAATGCTCAGGCTGAAGCACTCGACGGTTGGCGCCCTCGAGTTGACCACCGCGCCGTCCAGGCGTCGGGCACTCAAGGACGAGCGCACTCGCCACCTGGATAGCAACGCGGACCTCGATCTCGAGGGCCTGACCTACACCGGCATGCCGACGCTGGACCGCAAGGCCCCGGCGGACGACGCCAACTGGATCGACCTGCTGGCCCGCGCCCGCTACTCGCCCCAGCCCTACGCGGCGCTGGCCGCGGCATACGAGGCGGTGGGGAACGACAGCGCCGCCCGCAGGATCCTCGTCGCCGGGCGAGACGATCAGCGCGTGCGCGGAGGGCTCGGCCCCGTCCGGAGGGGCTACGAGTTGCTCCTGAAATGGCTGATCGGTTACGGCTACCGATCTACCTGGGCGTTCTACTGGCTCGTAGGCCTGTTCATTCTCACCCTCTTGGTCACGATCGTATTCGCCAACAACCATTACATCGTTGCTCCCTCTTCGACGGGAACGTCCACCTCGACCACCGCGACCCGATCGGCGAACGTAGCCTCTAGCGGACCGTGCAGCGTAGCCGGCAAGTTCGACTACGCGCTGGGGCTCGCGTTCCCGCCCGTGACCGTCGACTCGAGCGATCCGAAATGCGATGTCCCCCAAACCAACCCGAACTTCTGGGTCGTTGCGTTTGGCTGGGTAGTGCGCGCCCTCGCCGTTCTCATCGCCGGCTTCTTCCTCGCCGGGCTCGCCGGCCTCACGACCCGCTCCCCGTAGCGGACCCGCCCTCCAGGCGGTTGCGCCCGCTTGCTCCGGCGCCCCAGACACGGAGAGAATGAGGGCGCCGGTTGACGTTCGAGGTCTTCCACGGGTTGCAGCTGCCGCGGCGCCACACGATCTCTTGTCCTCCACCGGGTCTTTGGCCCACGCTCGCTCGACGATACGCCGCGGGGCATGCACCCGGGTCGACGCGAAGGTGAACGGCTGGGCCGCCAGCGACCCGCGGCTGCGCGAGGCAGCTGGTGGATCGGCGGGCTCGGCGGCGCCGGCGAGGCGAATGGTGCGGCACAGATCATCATCGTCGAGTTCGTGGCGTTAGTGGTATGACACCCACCGCGAGTGGATCGCCTGCGGTTGGGCCTGAAACGACTTGGCTCAGACGTCCGCCGCGGCAGCGAAAATAAGGAGCGTGAGCATCGAGATCGACGACGCGCAGTCGATGCTGTGGTCCCAGACGCAGAATTGCAGATTGAAGGATCCCGAGCGTCAGCTGCTCGACGCGATCACGGCGGGGGAACTTGGTGAGCATCTGATCGCGATCGCTGACGCCGTGAACGCGCGCCGGCAGCTGCTTCACACGGTCCGGTCGGCTCGAGCGATCGCCGAGCTGCGCGTCGGTGACACGGTGATGTTCACCAATCGGATTCGGCCTCGGTACCTCGAGCACAAACTCGCCGAGGTCACCGAAGTCGACGACCGCACGGTCACCGTCCGGCTCTCGCGGCCAGTGGGGCGCTTCGGCGACAGCGAGCTTCGGTGTCCTCCGCTTGCGCTGCGCAAGCTCGACTGCGGAACCTCGATCCGGCACAGCTGACGGTCGGCCGTTACGCCCACCGCATTAGTACGCAAGGGGAACGGCGGCGTGCCCGGTGGTTCGTAGAGAGCAGCCGCGGTGCGGTCTTAGCCGCTCCGCGCGTCACGGCGACGCATGCATTTCGACGACTTCTGGGCGACCGCGCCACCTGACAGAGGAGTCCGCCGCGGCGAGGCACGGCCAGACGCCAGAGCCAGCTCGGAGCTCAGTGATTGTCCAGCGCTCACTATCGCATTCATGTTCTTGCCAGCGGCGATCACGCTCGCGCTTCGGCGACATCTGAATCACACCGATCGTCCCGGTCCGGCGCTGCTCGCACGACTGCATTCGCGCCGGCCGGCCCTCCGAGGCGCAACCGAGCGAGCTTGGGCAATGCCACGCCAGCAGCAACGGCGTCCGGCGACCGCTCCGCATGGATCCGGTCGTAGAGGTATCGGATGATTGCTTCGTATGAGAGGAGCAGCGCGACCTGACCGCTGCTCGCGTGGCAAACCACTCGTGAGCGCCGTCCCCTCCTGACGCGTGCTCCGTCGCCGACAGGGGAACAGCCGCACTGTGCCATTCGCGAAGCAGCAGACTCGGCGCCGTGATAGCGCCGGTGACCACGCAAAGTCCGTCACACCCGCGTACGGCGACTGCTTTGGCGTTATGAGCCGACTCGGATTTGACGAGTCCTTTGACGCCGGCTCGATGGCGCAGACTCCTGGCGCCGCGCGATTGCTTGGCCTCGCAAGCAATCGCCAGCTCGGCTTCCTGGCGCACGACTGCCTTGGCGCTGTCGGCCTTCGGCGCTCAGGACGTGGCGAGGATCGTCGCTGGCGTCCGGGTTTCTGAGTTGTCGGAGGCAAGCAGAAGTCTCGCCGCCGTCGCCGAGGCGCCTGGTTCTCGTCCGATCCGGCAGCCGGGAGTGCCCGAGGATGAGCGATCGGCGGCTACCGCATTGATGGAGAGGCGGCAAGGCGCATGCTTGCCGACTGATCCAGTTACGGCAAACAGGCCACGATGCTGGAATGCCGTTCGCCCATCGTGGAGCGGAAGTGACGGAGATCGCCGTCTACGGCATAGCGGATTTCGTCCCAAGCGGCAGCGCGCGATCGTTTGCAGAATCGCCGCAGGCTGAGCGGCCAGCTAGCGGCGATCGGTTAGCCGGGATCGTCGAGCCAGCAAGCGGTCCGATGGGCCGCTGTCGCAATGCCAGCAGAGCAGCACGGGGAGGTCGACACCGCCGTCCCGCTGCTGCAGGTCGTCCATTCCGCATTAAGTGCCGGGGCGCGACGAACTCTGCTGCTTCCCGGAACGCGCGTATATCGCTATCACGCGTCCGGGCCGGCGGTCGTAGACCGCCGCGCCCGCCTGTCTAGGGTGAGGGAGCGGTGATGTGATCGGCGCCTCCCGCGCGAACGCTTCCTTTTCGTCGTTGCGAGGTGGTCGCTGGGTTTCGACTAGGTGGATGCTGTGCCGCCGGGCATCCGGAATCCTGCCCATGAGGTATGCGACGGCGGCCGGTTTCCCGGTTTAGACGCTAGCCGGGAGCCGCGCGTCTGCTTGATGGCCTGGTGGCTGCTGCGGCGGCGTTTGCAGACCGATGCTGCGGCATTGGCCAGTCTTGGCGACCGGGGGGTGTCGGGCTGCTGGCTACCGGCGTCGGCTCGCCGATGGAGGGTGCGAAAAGCCCCGGTCGATCGAGTCGGCCGGGGCTTTCCGTGTGTCGGAGCGGAGGGGTTCTAGGGCAGCGGCGGGATCGTGTTGAACACGCCCGAGGGGGTGATCGCACCCGCTCCGTAGATGCCCTGGGTCCCGACCGGGCTCGCGCCCCCGATGTAGGCGTCCTGGTTGAACAGGTACAGCGGTCGCCCGTGGTAGGTCACCTGGTGGGTGCCGTCGGGCCTGGCGGTGACCCCGATGGCGCGCTGGTCAACCCCCGGCCCGGCTTCGGGGCGCCCTGAGGTGAGGACCGGCGGCCAGAAAACGGCGCAGGTTCCCTGACAGGCGCCGTCGCGGCCCCTCGCATAGCCTCCAAGGTCGCCCGACCGGCGGCCGCTGCCCCGGCTCAGGGTGTAGACGGGGAAGGTCGCGTTGGGGAACTGGCCGTAGTCGTTGTTCATCCTTGCCGCCAGTACGGTCTGCGCGGTTCCGGTGCCGTTGAGGGGAGCGGTCTCGAGCTCCAGTTCGGCCGGGCCGGTGGCGGGGATGCCGCCGCGGGGGTTGAGCAGGTACCAGATGCCCGCGGGAGTGGTCACGGGATCGTTGAGG
>DASPPG010000313.1:0-4905 GCA_035625625.1 Solirubrobacteraceae bacterium | reverse complement strand
GAGATATGCCTCGCGCCGAAGACGCCGCTCAAGCTCGCGCTCGACCTCGGTGTCGGATAGATCGGCGGCATCCAAGCGCTCCCTCAGTTCTCGTCGCTCGCGCCGCCGCCGCATCCACTCGCTTTTCTCCGCTTCGCTCGGCCCGGCAACCCAGGCCTCGCGGCGCTTTTTCTCCCGCTCGGCCCATTCCTCAACTTCTTGCTCTCTTGGTTCAGCGGCCACGACGCCCCATCCTCTTTCGCTGTTCTCACGCGATCCACCTCGTGTGAACCAGACGTACTGCGCGTTATCTCTCTATCTCCGATCCAAGGCTACCCGATCCAAGCGGGCACTCAAGGGACGATACGCGTCGCTGGCCAGCGATGAATGCCTCGCCGCGTCACCTGATCGCGGCTCTCGAGCAGTCCTCAGGCAGACCTGTACCTCGTGACGTCTGCCGCAACCCACCACCTGCTCTCATGGAGCAGCCGGACTGCGTTGACAAAGGATAACGCCGGCGGTGGCGTGGCTGTCGTGGGTTCCGTCCGGTCCCCCTGGCCGATGAAGGGATTGCTCGCTTACTCCAGATCGTCCGGGCGATCCTCAGGTACGGTCTGCTCCCCGAGCTGAAGCTACGCGACGTCACAGCGTGCCGCGGCCTGTCCGCCTGCGCCTCGCGCTCGAGGAGCTTGGAGCGACGTGGGTAAAGCTCGGCCAAGCCTTGGCCTTGCGGTTCGACCTCCTCCCCGCCGCCCGCTGTCACGAACTCTTTCACCTCTTCAACGACGTCGCTCCGCTTTCCTATGCCGAGGTCGAGACGGTAATTCGGAACGAGTTTGGCCGGAATGTCGCCGAGGTTTACTCATCGTTCGATCCCCAGCCGTTTGCAGCTGCGTCAATAGGTCAAGTGCATCGTGCCGCGCTCCGTCGCGTGAAAGCGCGGCGGTGAAAGTCCAGCGGCCTGGCATCCGGGACCGAGCCGATATGGACCTGCGCCTGATGTACCGGCTGGCCTTTCTGCCGGACCTCATCCACCTGTTCGGGGGCACCCCGACATGCGACGTTATCGATGAGGTTGCTGGCTGGCTCGACGACGAGCTCGATTACGTGACCGAGGCGATGAACGCGTTCACCACCCGGGAGAACGCCCGGTTCGATCCGATCGAGTACAAGCCGAGGGTTTGGCTCGACTATTCAACAGCGCGTGTTCTGACGATTGAGTATGTCGAGGGTGTATTGATGAGTGACATCCTGACGAGCGTCCGCCGGCACCGAACGGCATGCGAGGCCGAGCTGCGAGAGCGAGGCTGCGATCTCGACCACGTTGCGGCAAACATAGTCTGGAACTTCATCAATCAGGTGTACGCGATCTGGCTGTTCCACGCTGATCTGCACCCAGCCTCTCTGCTCGTGCTCCCCGGCAATCGAAATGCCTACGTCGACTTCGGGATCACCCGCCGCCTCCCCGCCGATGCCCGCGCGTCACTCCTCCTGTTTTTGCACGGCGCTGCTCAAGGGCGACGTGGACGGTGCGATAGCGGAGCTCACTCAATGGGGTGAAGCCATCAACGCGAACAGTTCAAAGCGAAGCGATCGATGAGTTGAAGGCGCTCGCCTCGGGCTTTCTCCTCAAGCTGCGCGCGACAAAGGAATCCCGGCAGGCGCTCGCCGCCGCTTACCAGATTGCGTTACTTAGATTCGATTCGGCGCCATCAGATGAAAGTCGACCCGATAGTCCTTGCGTACGTGAGGGTTGTAGTGACGATGGACTCGATCACCTCCGAGCTCGCCCCGAGCCTCGATGTTGTGAAGCATCAACTGCGCTTCTTCAGCGCGATGACGCTGGACGAGGTCCACAATTCCCTCAGGCCGGCAGAGCTGGTGAACACTGTAATGGAATACCGCTATCGGATCGACCGTGCCCTTGACTTCGCAGATCGGGTGATCACCGAAGAGCGGGCCGTCGGGGACATCCTCGGCACCGCGAGGACATGGATCGAGCGCTTGGCCTATGCGGGCGTGCTCGGCGTGATCGCGGTGTGGCTGGTCGAGCGCTTCACGGGGCACACGCGAGGGGTGTTCAACACCAACGCCGATTCGTTCTTGTCGTGGTCGCCGGGGTCTTTGTTGTCGCGGTGCTGCGCCAGACGCGCAAGCTTCCGGACACACGATCCCGAGGACGGAGGAGGCGGAGGACGAAGCGGCGACAGGCAGCTTATGCGCGCAACGGTCGGTTCTCGCAGCCGGCCATCCAGGCCCAGTCGCAAGGGTCTCGGCGTAGCGAATCGGAGCGGCCTGACTCAGAGACGGCACCATGAGAAGTCCGCATCGCAAAGCGCGGCGACATCCGAGCCCGCGGGTTTTGCGGCGTTGTGAGCGGGATTCGGGGGCTCCCGCATGGACGGCAACGCGGCCGGGGTGATTCCGGAGCTGAACAGCGGCTGATTCGCGTGAGCGCGGCATTGCATCGCCGCGTGTGGCGGCTGGAGATCCGTGATCAGCCGCGCCAACATGACAACGATCACGCGGCTGGTACGAATCCACTCGGACACCGCGGCGAGGGTCATTCGCCCCCCGCGCGCGCCGAGCAGCGCGATCACGATGGGACGGAGAATCGGTTCGAGATCGCCCGGATCTAGTCGGCTGGAAGCACCAACGCAGCCCTGCACGGTGGCGGGGACGATCTCCGCGGCCCGATTCGAGTAAGGTTCTGCCAGCGCACTCCCTGCGCTGGGGTGATGTCGGCATGAGCTGGATAGCGGTTCAGGACGGTCGTGATCGCCAACCGAGAGCGTCGGGTTTCTAGCTGCGGCCGTGTGTCTCGGGTGTGGCGCCTGAGGCGGCGTGGCCGCGGCAATGTCCGGACGTCGTTGGATCCGCAGCGTGTGGCTCAGCTCGAGTCTGTGCTGTGGGTGTCGTACTACCGACGCGAGTGGGTGCGGTTTCTCCGGACGGCACTCGTGGTCATGCGCGACGTCTTCGGGCTGCCGTGGGTGGCCACGGCTCGCGGCTCATGGTTTCTGCTGCGTGCGACTCGCCGGTGGTCTCCAAGCCCCGACAACGACCCGCCGGCGGCGCGACTTGCGATGGAGCGGTTCTACCGTCTGCTCAAGCAACACACCGACGACCAGTTCGACCCCGCTGAGGCAGCGCGGCTCGAAGTCGAATGGTGGGCTATCCACCGCGTGCACCAGCAGACCAACGCGAGTCGCGACGCGCGAGCGCTTGTCGATGCGTTGGCGGCGCTGTACGCGTACGCGTTCGGGGTACCGGACACAGCCATCCGCCAAGCTGCCGAGCAGCGTGCGCTCGCCATGCGGTACTGCGATCAGTGGGTGCGAGCAGGTTGTGACCCCGAGAGCTCGCTGATCGTGCAGAAACGCGCGGCGCTCGTGCGTTCGTACGCGTCGCTAGTCGCAGCCGTTCATCGAGCCTGACAGCAGGAGCCTTGACCTGACAGAGATGGCACGATTCCCCGACTCATCCGCCTTCCCCGACCCGCACTTGCGCTGGATGGCTCCAGAGATGCTGCTGTTGGCCGCTCCCCGGGGCTACTGCGCCGGCGTCGATCGGGCTGTCCGGACCGTGATGCGCGCGCTCGATCTCTATGGCCCGCCGGTGTACGTCCGCAAGGAGATCGTGCACAACAAACACGTCGTCGAACAGCTCAGACAGCAAGGCGCGGTGTTCGTGGAGTCCGAGACCGACGTGCCCGAGGGCGCCACCGTGATCTTTTCAGCCCACGGCGTGGCCCCCAGCGTGCGCGCCAACGCCCGCGCACGCGGCCTGGACACGATCGACGCGACCTGCCCGCTGGTGACCAAGGTCCATGTCGAGGCGAAGAGATTTGCCGCTGAGGGGTACACGGTTGTGCTGATCGGCCACGCGGGACACGACGAGGTCAAGGGCACGATGGGCGAGGCGCCCGAGAGCATCGTGCTGGTGGAGTCGGAGGAGGACGTCGACCGTCTCGACCTCGACGATCCCGAGCGGGTCGCCTACATCTCCCAGACCACGCTGTCGGTAGACGAGACCGGCGCGATCATCGACCGCCTGCGTCAACGCTTCCCCGCGATCGTGGGGCCGCGGACGGATGACATCTGCTATGCGACGACCAACCGGCAGGCCGCGGTCAAGCAACTGGCCCGCGAGTGCGACCTAGTGCTGGTGATCGGGTCGCGCAACTCCTCGAACTCCGGTCGTCTGGTCGAGGCCGCGCGCGAACATGGAGCCGATTCGCATCTGATCGACAGCGAGGCTGAGGTGCGCGAGGAGTGGCTCGTCGGCAGACGCGTTGTCGGCATCACGTCAGGAGCGAGCGCTCCGGAGGAGCTTGTCGGGCGTTTGGTCGAGTTCTTCCGGGCACGCGGCACGAGCGATGTCCGGCAACTCGAGCTCGTCCGAGAGGACGTGCGCTTCATGCTCCCTAGGGTGATCCGCCAACCGGTGACGCGCGCCAGCTAGCCCCACCACGGGCCCGCGCGCAAGGACCAAGCCGCGGTAGCCCGGGACCGGTAGGTGCCGAGCGTTCCGACCGGTCCCGTGAACTACGTCGCGGCGCGCGATCCGGACAGCCGTGATTGTGTACGCCCTCCTCCGCCGCGCTTACAGGACTTTGCGGTACCAGCGCGCCGTGCTTCCTGCTCGACAGTTCTCGATGACCCCGACCGTTTCGCATCCGAGCCGGTCGTAGAGACCCGGGGCGAGCAGCTCGTACGCGTGAAACGTGACGAGCGCGACCCTCTGCGACGCGCCTCGGCCTCGGCGCCGGCGATGAGCGCGCGCGCTAGCCCACGATGGCGCGGCGACTCCCCGACCCACATCGCCTGCAACTCGCAACACCCGCCAGACGATGCCAGAGATCCCCGCTGGGACACGACCGTCGTCGCTTCGAGCGAAGATCCCGGACTCCTGCTCCACAGCCGA
>DASPPG010000312.1:0-47398 GCA_035625625.1 Solirubrobacteraceae bacterium | reverse complement strand
GAGAATCCGAACACGTCGCTCGCCAGCCAGCGCGCGATCAAACAGCTTGCCCAGAGCGAGCCCACCGTGCTGCTACCTGCCCATGATCCCGGCGCCGGCGCCCGCCTGGCCGACCGACTGACCATGTTCCCGCCCCGCTCTGATCGCTGAGAGCGACTCGGCCCGCCGGCTACCGACCGCGGCGCCCGAGGAACTCGGCTTCCTGCTGTCCCAGTGCCGTCGCCGGGGGCTCTCCGTGCAGGTACTCCGCCGCTATCGCGCCCCAGTCGGCGCCGGCCCGGAGGTTGTAGAGAACAATCGCCACAACGCCGTGCATTCGCCGGATCAGGATCGACTCGGGTGGCACGGTGAACTGGTTGACCTGGTTCTTGATCGCGGCCCGCTGGTCGGTCTCGGGCCGCTCGCGATCGCGCCCACGATGGTGGTGGCCATCAGAGAACCGGCGATGCCCGGGCACCGCGTACCACTTGATCGCCCGCCGCATCAGCCGGAACGCGAACTCGGTCTCGACCGAGTCCGCCCGGGTGGCGGGTAGATAGCCAGCCGTGATCAGGGCGTCTTTCAGCCTCGCCGGATCGTTCTCGCGGACCGCGAGAGCAATCGTTGCCTCGGCGGCAACCCGGGCGCGATCGACATCGCGAAGCAATCCAAAGTCGAGGAAGCAGACCCGCCCGTCCGCGCGTAGCAGGTAGTTCCCCGGGTGAGGGTCACCTAGGGCGATCCGGTCGCGATACAGCAGCCCGAAGAAGAACCGGAACACGATCTCCCCGTAGCGATCGCGTTGCGGCTCGTCGGCTCGGCGCACCAACTCAAACCGCTCTCCCTCGACATACTCCGACACCAGCACCCGCCGGGTCGAAAGGTCCGTGTAGACGCGCGGCACATATATGAAGGGATGCCCGCGCATCAGTCGTGCGACCCGACGCTGGTTCTGCGCCTCGAGCTCGTAGTCGAGCTCTTCCCCGATCCGCTCGCGCATCTCCGCGCCAAGCGCTTTGGCATCCAGTCCCGGGGCTAGGCGCTTGACCAGGGGCACCAGCAGCATCGCGTTGCGCAGGTCCGTCTCGACGGCTTCGGCGACCCCTGGGTACTGAACCTTCACGACCACGTCATCGCCATCCACCGTCCTCGCACGATGGACCTGTCCGATCGAGGCCGCGGCAAACGCGCGCTCGTCAAAGTCCGAGAACACGGTGCCGAGGGGTGCGCCGAGTTCCTTGCGCAGCAACTTCTCCAGGCGCGTGAACGGAACCGGCGGGATGCTGTCGCGGAGCGTCGCGAGCTTCTGCTGAAGCTCGTCTCGATGATCGTCCGGGAGCCCATCGAACTCGACCATCGAGAGCATCTGGCCGACCTTCATCGCCGCGCCTCGCATCCGGCCAAGCTGGTCGACGAGCTCGTGTACGAGCTCCGCCGTGCGCTCCTTTTCCGCGACGGCCGCTCGCTCAGGCGTACGCACCCGATTGGCGGCTCGCATCCCGGCCCATCGCACCCCCTGGCCCGTCACCAGCCCCCCGACGCGCGCCGTGCGTGCGACGCGACCCGTCGGCAGCTTCTTCGCCTCGGGCGCAGGATCCTCGGCAGGGACAGCCATAAGCCGAGACTACCGGGCGCTACCTGTCGGCCGGCGGGGCAATTCTGCGGCGGAGCCGCTCGAGCTCGGCGCTGCTCAGCCCGTGGGCTGACAGCCAGGCGGCGGACCCGCCGAAGCTCTCGTCGAGGAGCTCGAACATTCGCTCCATCGTGCCCGGAACCGGAGCATGCGTCCGCGGGTCGTGGCCTTCCAGCTCGGCCCGGTAGGTCGGGGAGCTCACCAGGCGCGCCATGATCGCGTCGATGCGCTGGGCCGTCGCCAGGTAATCGCCGACCGTCGCCCTCCGATCGACTCCGGCCGCGTCGAGGGCGAGCGCCACGACCACGCCGGTGCGATCCTTGCCGGCCGCGCAGTGGACGAGCACCGCTCCTGGAGCATTCGCGATCGTGCGTATCGACGCGACGATCGAGTCTGGGCGGGCGGTTAGATAGCTCAGGTAGGCCTGGACCACACGCGACTCATCCGGCCATTCGCTCGGGCCGGCGGGTGGCCATAGCTTGACCGAGTCGGCATCAAGATCCGTGTTGCCGCCCGAGCGCGGGTAGAGCGAGCGATACTCGATGCGCACTCGCGACTCGCGCGTCATCGGACCAGGTCCCTCGCGCTCCACTTCCGGATCTGCGCGGAGGTCGAGCACGACCTCGAGCGCCTCCTGCTCGATGAGCAGCTGCACGTCCCGCGGAGTGAGCGATTGCAGGTTGTCGGAGCGCAGCAGCACGCCGGGCACGACAACGCGGGCGTTGGCGGCCCCGTCGAGCGCGAGCCAGCGCACGTTCCCATTCTCGATGCTCACGCCCTGATCGTGGCACGTCACGCCGGCGCTCAACGTGCGGCTGCGTCCCGTGATCGACGCGAACCCCTCACCGGGCCACGCCGCGCGGAGCGGCGGCGCCGGCCCGCCGCTGCCGGCGATCGTGGGCGAGCAGGCGATTGGTCCCGGCACGACACTCATGCGTGTGCGCGAGCCGCCGCGCGGCGACGCGACCGAGGCGTTCGTGATCCGCGTCAATCTGACCGATCCGCACGTCCGCGCCAGCCTGCTGTATCCGGGCCGGATCGCCGCCGTCCAGCCGCTGTCGACGATGGCGAGGGGAGCCGGGGCCTTCGCCGCGGTCAACGGCGATTTCTTCAACATCGGGCACAGCGGCGCGCCGGTCGGCCCGGTCGTGAGCGGCGGGCAGTTGCTGAAGGGGCCCGAACGCGGCCGCGAGCTGGTGGCGGGCGTCGGGATCGACGGGATCGGCCAGATCGGCGACGTGTGGCTGCAAGGTCAAGTTACGCTGCCGGGCGGCGCGACGCGCGTGCTGTCGGTGCTGAACGACGCCGCCGTCGGCCCGCAGCCGATGCTTGGACCGAATGGCATCGCGCTGTTCACCGATCAGTGGGGTGCCTACCCGCTGAGCGGCTATATCCTGCTCGGCGCCGGCAGCGGCGGGCGCACGCTCGCCCGGCTGCACAACGGCCAATCCGTGACCGTCGCCTACCGCGAGGGCACCAACGCGGTGGTTCCGTTCCGGTTCGCGGTCGGCGGCAAGTACCTGCTGCTCGATGACGGACGCGTGCCGCCCGGGATCCCCGGCGGACCAGGGAGGCCGCGCATCGCCGACCACGGGCACGAGTTGTTCCTGTCGGTCACGGCCGGTCAGCAGCCAGGCGTCCCCGGCCTCAGCCTGGCGCAGGAGGCCGGCTTCCTGCGCAGCCTCGGCGTCGCCAGTGCGGTCGCGCTCGACGACGGCGGCTCGAGCACGATGGTCGCCCGGCTGCGCCCGCATGGTCCGCTCGAGCTGATCAATGAGCCAAGCGACGGCCCGGAGCGGGAAGTGGCCAACGGTGTCGGAGTGTTCGACGCCGGGCGTGGGCCATAGCACAAAGGGTGCGCTACTGCGACGATAAGCTCCCGACCCGCTCGTCGGAGATTCCCGTGGAGCTTGAACGTAGGGTTCTGACCGCTGAGATGATCGCGCCGGACACGGGCGAGATCGTCTGCACCCCGATCGAGATTCGGGTCGATCCGCTGACCGGCTACACGTCGCGGATCGTCCCGAACCGGGGGCTGATGCCGCCGAACGATTTCGACCTCGAGGCGTTCGCGCGGGAGAACCAGCCACGGTGTCCGTTCTGTCCGGAGCGGATCGAGAGCCTTACGCCGAGGCTGCCGCCGGCGATCCATCCCGACGGGCGCATCACCCAGGGGGAGGCCGTGCTGTTCCCCAACCTGCACGCCTATTCGTCGCACAGCAGTGTCTCGGTGTACTCGCCGCGCCTGCACTACCTACCGCTGGATCAGGTCACCGACCGGCTTGTGGCGGACAACCTGACCACGCAGGTGACCTACGGCAAGGCGGTCATGGCGGCTGATCCAGAATCCCAGTGGGCCTCGATCAACGCCAACCACATGCTTCCGTCGGGCAGCTCGCTGTTTCACCCCCACCTGCAGGGCATCGTCGACTCCGAGCCGACGACGATGCAGCGTCTGCTGGCGGCTGCACCGGCGGCGCGCTTTGAGGCCTACCTGCGCACCGAGCGGCGCACCGGCGAGCGCCTTCTCGGCAACACCGGCCGCGTGGAGTGGCTGGTGAGCTTCGCGCCGATCGCGCCCGCCGAGCTCCGGGCGTTCGTCGAGGGCGTTGCGTCGCCCGCGGAGCTCGAGGACGACCTGACCGAGGAGCTGGCGCACGGTCTGAGCCTCACCCTGAACGCATACGCCGAGATGGGCTTCCAAAGCTTCAACCTGGCGATGTACGGCGCGCCGCCGGGGAGCGCCGGCTATCCGCTGAATCTGCGCATCGCCTGCCGCTCGAACCTCAGGCCCTACTACCGGTCCGACTCGACGCTGCTCGAGCGCCTGCACTGGGAGGGTGCAATCGATCTCGCGCCGGAGGCGATCGCCGAACGGATCCGGGAGCGATTTCACTAGGGTTCCTGACGATGCCGTCGATTTTCAGTCGCATCGTGGCGCGCGAGCTTCCCGCTCACATCCTGTATGAGGACTCGGACTACCTGGCGTTCCTCGATATCCGTCCGATCCGCGAGGGACACACCCTGGTCATCTCGAAGACCGAGGTCCCGGATGTGTTCGATCTGCCGGATTCGCTGCTCGAGGGGCTGCTGCTGTTCGCACGACCTGTGGCGCAGGCGATTCAACAGGTCACCCACGCGACGCGCGTTGGGATGGCCGTGATCGGGCTTGAGGTCCCTCACGCACACATCCACCTGGTGCCGATCGACGGGATAAACGACATCGATTTTCGGCGCGCCACCCCCGCAACCGACGAGCAGCTCGAGGCGACCGCAGACCGTATTCGGGCGGTACTCGCGGGCTGACGACCGGAGAATGGCGGTCGTGCGCCGTGCTGACGCGACCGAGCGACTACGGGCCGTGCAAACGACGCGAGCACCGGGAGAACTGGTCGCGTCGCTCGAGGATCCAAGCCCCGAGGTCGTCCGCGCCGCCATCACTCGGCTCGTTGACCTCGAGGGACCACGGGCAGCCGGAGCGCTGCGCGAGCGGCTCCTCGATGTCGACCTGTCTCTGGTGGCAGACGTCGCCGGCGCCCTGAGGCGAATCGGAGATGGCGGAGCCGTCGAGGTCGCGGTGGACGCGCTCGCCGATGGCCGGTACTCCCGCCGGCTCGCAGCCGTCCGGGCGCTCGGCGCCCTCGGCGACCCACGCGCCGCGCCGCGGGTCCGGACGATGCTGGACGACGACGTTGCCGGCGTGCGCAGTGCGACCCTCGACGCACTGGCGAGGCTCGGGCCGCGTGCCGGCGCGGATGCCGGCTCCGACTGCGCACGGCTGCTGGCCGATCCCGTCGCGCACGTCCGCATCGCCGCCGTCCGGGCGGTGGCGCGTCTGGTGACACACCCCGGCGAGATGCTTGCGCCGGCCGCGGAGGACGAGGACCGGTTTGTGCGCCTCGAGGTCGCCGGGCACGTGGCGGGGCTTCCGGAGCGGGCCGCCAAGACGTTGCTCGCAGACTCGGAGGTACGGGTCAGGGAGGCTGCGGCCCGAGCGGCGGGCGCGCGAGAGGTCGGTGCGCTGGCGGTGCTGCTCACGGACGATCCGGTGCCCGACGTGCGACGTGCGTCAGCGCGCACGCTCGGAGCGATGCGCGATCGGCGCGTCGCGGATGTGCTGATCCCAGGCCTCGAAGATCCGGACCCGCTCGTCCGGGCCGCCGTGCTACGCGCGCTGGAGGAACTGTTGACGCGGGCGACGGCGGTGAGGCGGCTTTGCGACGAGCTCGGTAGCGATCGGGCGAAGCGACGGCGCGCCACCGTCTACGCGCTGGCTCATCTCAAGGCTCGGGAGGCGGCCATCGAGCTCGCGCGGTGCGCCGAGGACCCCGACCCCGATGTCCGGCTCGCGCTGGTTCACAGCGCCGACGCACTGTTCGAGAAGCCCGAATCCTTGATGCGTTACCTCGCCTCCGACTCCGATCAGGCGGTGCGCCAGGGCGCCGAGATGTGGCTGCTGCGAGCGACGCGCTCATAGCAGCAATCAAGGTCGGTCGAGAGCTGCGCGCAACGTTGCTCGATCCGAGCGAGCTCGTTCAAACGCCCGCGGGCGTGCTCTTCGCCGCGGCGCCGGTCGGCGGTGGCGCGGTCGATCGCAGCCCGGATCGCCTCCGCAGCCTCGTCGACTGCGGCGGTCAGCTCGCGACGGTAGTCGCGCACCGCGCTGGCCACGCGCCCGGCCAGCTCTGAGCGCAGTCGGCCGGCGTGGCGGTCGGTCATGTCGATCAGGCGCTGCTCGGCGTCGCGGATCACGAGCCGGCGTCCAAGCGCACCGGGGGCGATCGTGCGCCCGAACCCGACGATCATGTCGAGTGCATGCTCGACATCCCGGAGCTTGAACGAGAAGCGCGAGGGCGCGCGTAGCCCTGTGTCGGGCAGCACATCGCTCGCCCGGGCACCGAACACGTCCTCTGCCGCCTCTTGGACCTGCTCGAGGATCCGCTCGATGCGCTGGGCGTAGCGCTGCTCGAGCTCGGTGAGCTGCTCGGCGATGGCGGCCTCGAAGCGGGGAACGAGCCGCTCGAAATCGGCGCGGACGGTCGCGTCGACCCACCCCTCGAGTTCGGCTGAGAGCTCGCGCGGCGGGGCCTTCGCTCCGAGTTCGTCGAGGTGCTTGCGCAGCTCGGTGCGCAGGCGGGCCTCCTCGCTCCGGGCGTACTGCTCGAGCGGCTCGTTGACGAGCTGCTTGACCGCCCGCTCGATCCCGCGCTCAAGTAGGTCTCCGGCCTCCGCGGCGGCCGCCGTCAGCTCCAGGATCCTCCCCTCGAACGTCTCCGCCCGCGCCCCCAACTGATCGAGCGGGAGTTCGATCGCGTGTGACTCAAAGCGCGCCACCCGCGCGATCTCGCCCGCCGCGGCTTGGGCCAGCTGGGAGACCGAGCGGACGAGCAGCGCGTGACGTTCGCCCGCGGCCAGTCTGCGCAGGCGCGCCAGCAGAGGCTCGAGCCCTTCGCGGCGACGCGCGCTGACCGCGAACAGCTCGACCTCGCTCCCTCCGAGCAGGTCGCGCAGCGCCGAGCGGACGAACTCGACCGCCACCTCGCGATCGGCGTGGTCGAGGTGGTCGATCTTGTTGATCACAAGCAGCAGCCGGGGGACCCGTTCGGCCGCCTCCCGAAACAGTTCACGCTCGCCCTCAGACAGCGGCTGGCCGGCATCCAGCACGCAGAGGGCGGCATCGACCCGGGGAAGGAACCCGCGGGCGACCTCAGTGTTGTGAGAGTGAATCGAGCCGATCCCCGGGGTATCGACCAGCTCCAGCCCGGCGCGCAGCAGTTCGTGATCGAGCTCGACCCGCGCCAGCTCCACGCCGAGCCGGTTCGCCGGATTCCTGGCCTCGGTCACGTATTCGGCCAGCTCGTCGAGCGGGCGCTCCCGCTCGCGGCCGTCCTCGAAGTAGACCCGGAGCCGATCGTCGTCGCCGGAGGCGATCGTGGTCACGACCGACGTCAGCGGGACCACTCCGGTGGGCAGCACGTTCCGTCCGAGCAGAGAGTTGATCAGGGTGCTCTTGCCGCGCTTGAACTCGCCGAGCACCACGAGGTTGAACCGGTCCTCGGCCACCCGCGCCCGCGCCGCCGCAAGGTGCCGAAGCGGGGTCTGGGGCAGCAGGCCGTCGGCGAGCGAGAGGAGCTCGTCGAGCACGCCCAACCACAGTTCTCGCTCGTCTGGGACCGGCGCCATCGCGCCCGCGCGGGGACGCGCCCCTTCAGCACCACTCACAACCGTTGGCTCCACGAAACCTCCACAGCCGTCGACTTCTCTGTAGAGGCCATCAGCGGCCGGGAGCCGCACTCCGAGCGAGCCTCATCGCTCTCTTCGAAGCATACCGTCTGTTCGCCGCGGTCAGAACCAATGCCGGGCCAGGCGGAGCCCGCCGCGCTGCTTCTCTCCCTCGCTGAGCGCCGCCATCGCCGGCACCATCTCGCTCGTGACCAGCCCCGCGTCGTCAGTCAGCTCGTCGACGATCCTGAACGACTCCGCGATGCGCTCAGGGGTATCGACGATGATCGTCACGACCGGAACGTGCCGGCGCAGCTGGAGCAGGCGATCGCCGTGAGGCGCGTGATCGCCATGGAAGCCCCAAACTCCGCGTAGACACGTTGCCCCGCTCGCCCCGCTCTCACGCAGCCGGCGAACGAGCGCCACGTGCAACGGGCTTCGGCCATGACGGGCCTGCTCGGAGGCGTAGACCATCAGCTTCTGCCACATCGCCAGACCCTGCTGATCGGTGGGCGGAAACGAGCGCGGCGGCGACAGAAGCTGGCCGTCACGCTTGCACACGCGAACGCGCTCCAGCGTGAGCAGTGGATGCGACAGCATCCCGCCGAGTTCCGGCAGTACACGCGCGATCTGCTCGCCGGCGCCGACGGCGATGATCATCATCGGCACCTCGGCGTTGCGGCCAAAGAACCGCGCCCGCTGCCGCACCCCGTGGGCCGTGCCGTCCACGCCGAGCAGCGCCGTTGCACCGGCGATCCCACGGCGATGCAGCAGGTCGCACGCCGCGACAAAGGCTGGAGAACCCGCGATTTGCTCCTGGCGTCCGACGTAGATCGTGAGCTTGGTCGCCTCGTGCAACTCCTCGGGGAGCGCGATCGACCCGACGTCGCCGGTCAGCATTCTCGCCCGTTCGAGGGTGATCAGGCCGTGACGCTTGACCTGAATGACCTCTTCGAGCAGGTTCTCGATCCGCGCTCGCGTGTCGACCGCCACTGTCACCAGGGGTAGGTCCTCCGACAGCGTGAGCAGCCGGTCGGTGCGTAAGTGGTGCTTGAGGCCAAAACCCTCGGCGCCGCGAAGCATCACGCTGACCTCGACCTGCCTCCGTCCGTACAGATCGAGCAGCGCGTCGGCGACGAACTCGTGCTCGGTGCGGTGGCGTTCGCCGAAGTAAGTGGTGAGCTTCAGGCAGTCGCTGTTCAAAGATGGGCTCCGATGAGGCGGCCGAGCGCCACCGCGCCGAGCCCCACCCCGAGGCTAAGCACGATGTCGGCCGCGGCGACCGCGAGCTCACCGTCCTCAACGAGACGGTGACTTTCGAGCATCCAGGTGGAAAATGTCGTATAGGAGCCGAGCGTGGCCGTGCCAGCTAGCAGCAGCCGATCGCCGGTCAGTCCGAGGCCAACCAGCAATCCGAGGATCGCGGCCCCCGTCATGTTGACCACGAAGGTGCCCAGCGGGAAGTCGCGTCGGAGACGAGCGGAGACGACGCCGTCGACGAAGAACCGGAGCAGCGCCCCGATCCCGCCGAGCAGCCCGACCCCGATCCAGACCGGTGCGCTCACGCCACCATCCTGACCCGTCGGACGAACATTGTGGCCAGGTGAACGCCGCCATAGCCGAGCAGGACGCTGGAGGCGGCGTAGGCGGCCGCGAGCCCGTAACGATGCGCGTCGAGCATCTCGAGAAGCTCGAGCTGCATCGTCGAGAAGGTGGTGAAGGCTCCGCAGAACCCCGTGCCGAGAAGCGGGCGGCGGTAGGCCGACAGCGGCAGGCGTTCCTGCAGGCGGGTGGCGAAGTAGCCGAGCACAAACGTGCCGAGGATGTTCTCGGCGAACGTGACCCACGGCCATCCGGGAGCCGCGCCGGCGTGCGTCTGCAAGAGGGCGACGCGCAGCAGTGCGCCGACTACCCCGCCGGCGAAGATCGCCCCCAGCTCGCGTCGGTCGCGGCCTGGCACGGGTCGGCATCGTAAATGAGATGGTCGGCGCCGCCTGACGGCGGCGCCTTAGGCCCCCCCGACGGCGCGGGCGTCCGCCCGACTTCCCTGCCGAAGATCTTCCGGTAGGAGTCTTCGCCGTAGCTCGTGGGTCGCGGCTCGCCCTCGGAGATCTTGAACGGGCGGGCGCCGTCGGCACCGCGCTCGGCCCTGAGAAACAGGGCGGCCTCGAGCCCCTGGCGGTGAAAGCTGCTCGCAAGGTCGAACATGTGGGTTACGAACAGAACCTTCACGCCCGCCTCGAGCAGAGCGCTCACGACCTGCCGGGCGATCTCCGATCCCTCTCGCTCGTTGGTGGCCGCGAACGACTCGTTGCAGAGCAGCAGGCAGTTCGGGGCGATCCGGTCGGCTACCCGGCTCATTCGGGCAAGCTCCTCGTCGAGCTTCCCGCTCTCCATCGTCTCGTCCTCCTCGCGCTTGTAATGCGTGAACACGCCCTCACAGATGTTTACCCGCAGCGAGTCGGCACCCACGAACATCCCGGCCTGGGCCATCAGCTGCGCCAAGCCGACGCTACGCAGGAAGGTCGACTTGCCGCCCTGATTGGCTCCGGTGATCATCACCAGCGACTTGCCATCCGCGTCGACGTCGTTGGCGACGACCGCGTCGGAGGTGGTCAGCCGCAGGCATATGTCGTACAGCCCGCGCGCCGACAGAGCCAGTTCGTCCTTCGCGACCGGCACGGGGAATGCGCTGGGTTCTCCGATCTCGGCGAGCCGCTCGGCGAGGTTCAGACAGCCGACGTAGAACCCGATCTCGACGCGCAGCATGACGAAGAAGCTGTGCACGTGGTCGACCGCCTGGGCCGCCGCGTCGGCTACCAGGTTCACCCCCCGTTCCTCCAGCGCGCTCACCGCCCTGAAGCCGTTCTCGTCTCGATCCGGGATCGTGAAGGTGTAGCCGGAGCGGTCGAACATCCGCCCGAGGAGGCTCTGCTCCCGCGGGTGGCGAAGTGTGTAGCCGGTACCCTTGTTGCCCGCGGTCAACCGCGCGCTGAGCAGCATGCCGCGAGTGAATTTGAGCGCCTTCAGATGGCTCTCGATCAGCTCGAAATATGACTCGTCAAGCTCCGCCTGCAGCATCGCGAAGAAGCGAGTGAACCCGGGCGAGTCGAAATTCTCGGCATGCTCGTCGGACATCTGCCGCAGCCGCCAGAGGAAATCGACGAGTGCCTCCATCTTCTGAACCGAAGTTGACAGCAGGTTGCGTGGTGAGTCCCTGAGCAGCGATCCCCAGATGCTCTTTTCGGCGGCCAGCGCGTCGCCCGCCAAGCCGTACAGACCGCGGACCACTTCCGGATGCTCGAGGCACTCGCTCAGCACTCGCTGGCGATAGACGATCGCTTCGGGGTCATCCAGCCCGAGAAGCAGCGCCCGCTTGGCGACCTCGAAGATCAGCTGGTCTCCAGCTGCCATCGCCCTCAGAAGCGTTTCCAGCTCGAGGTCCTGCGTCACCATCGGCTCCTGTTCCGGCAGTGCAGTGGCCAGGTCGAAATCGCTCTCGGCGTGCATCAGGAACGTCTTCATCGGGTGACTCGCTTGCGCAACCCTTCGTAGGTGAGGCCGTACTTCTCGGCGATCGCCGCGGCGTAGGCAAGGCCATCGGCCGCCTTTCGCACGATCTTGTACGTCCGCACCGCAGGGTCTCCCGGAACAACTGTGCTCATCATGCTGACCGTGCTCGGGCCCAGCGTGGACAGCTCGTCCACGAAGGTCACAAACACGCACAGTGCGTCGAGCTCGATGATCTGCCTCACCACTTCGCTCCCGACCAGCACGGCGTCGCGCAGCGTTGTCGAGCCGAAGCTCTCATTCATGATCAGCACGCTCGCGCCCGTCGCGCGATCGAAGATGTCGCGGATGCGATGGAGCTCGTCCTCGAACTTGCCCCGCAGCGTCTCGATCTCCTCCTCGCGCTCGAAGTGAGTGAAGATCCGATCCGGGAGGAACAGCCGGACGTCCACGCCGGGCACCGGTAACCCCAGGCTGGCGAGGAAGTGCAGCTGCCCGAACGTCCGCGCGAACGTGGTCTTGCCCCCGTTGTTCGGCCCGCTCACGACCAGGATCCGCTCGGGGTCGGTGAGGTGGAGGTCGTTGCGCACCACCACCACGCCGCCATCGCTCGCCAGCTTGGCCGCCAGCGCCAGATCGAACGTCGCGCTTGCCGCGATGTCCTTGGATCGCGCCGAAACGCGCGGGAGCGAGAACTCGAGCCCCCTGGCCTTCAGCGGCTCGATGTACTCAAGGTAGGCGATGTAGAACTGGATCTCGCGGTCAAATCGCCCGATCGTCTCGTCGAGATATTGCGCATGTCCCGTGCAGAACTGCTCGAGCGTGGCGAACGTCTCCGGATGCAGCTGCGCGACGAGGTCGAGGATCTGGGCCTCGATGTGGTTCATCTCCGCCGGCTCGCGGAACCGCACGCGGTGGTCGGTAACGGCGCTCCGCTTGAACTTATCGAAGGTGCGCTCGATCTCCGAGCTCATGTCGACCTCGTCCTCATACCGGCTCACCCTCACCCGGTTGCCCCTGAGGTGGACGGTATATCTGACCGCCGCGAGATCGTCCTCGACCGCCTGCGCGTCCCGTGCAAGCGCGGTGAAGGCCTCCGAATCGACGTATTTACCGAGATAAGCGCGCAAGGCGAGGAATCCGCGCGAACGAAGCTCCAACGCGTCGAGCTCCTCGCGGAGGGCTCGAACCGTGCGACAGTAGACCGACGCCGCCTCGACGAACCAGCGCTGCTGCTGGCGCGCGTGGCGGAGCGTCGCAGTGAGCTCCAGGTGGCCCCTCATCTCCTGCATGCCGCGCGCGGACTTGCGCACGACCTCGAGCACACGCTCGTGCTCCAAGTCTCTCAGGACGTGGTGGCGGTAGTGAACGGCCTCGACTTCGTGCAGAGGCCGATGGAAGAACGACGCAAGGTCATACGCCTCGCGCCCGGCCGTGAGCGAGGACACGACCTGGTCGAGTCGCAGGTCGGCGAAGAAGTCCGGCTCGCCGACTGATCCGTCGACGGCGCCTTTGCCGCGGTCGAACAGAATGCTCTGAAATGGAGGCGCCGCAGCGGCTGCGCGGTCATCAGGTGAGATCATGAGCTTCCACCGGAACCAGTCTCGGTAGAAGCCATCAGCCGCGTGGCGGTTCAGGAGGCGGGCCTCATCGCCTGCTCTGATCATACCCAGCCCGCCTCGCGAGACGTAAGGAAGCAATTCTGGGAACGCACACATCCGGCAGGGCAAGGGCGGGTATCGCAGCCGTGGCGCTGGGAGCGGCGGCTGTGGTCGTGGCCGCGGCTGCGCGGGCCCCGCTGTCGCGTGCGACGCCCGTGGACGCGCGCTCCGCCCAGACTCCGACCATCGCGGTGTTCATGGTGCTCATCGGCGCTGGGATCTTGATGCTCGCGGCGCTCGTGATGGTGGCCTGGGCCGGGCGGCGCCGCAAGGACGACCCCCCCGAGCACGAGGCCGCGCCGATGGAGGTGCACTGGCTCGTGAAGCTCGTGGCCACGCTGCTGCCGCTCGCGCTCGTGGCTGCGCTGGTGACCGGGGCGGTGATCGGCGCGAGACCAGCGCGCACCTCGACGGGGCCCAGGAGCGCCGGCTTTGGGATCGCCGGGTCCGGTCAGGGGTCCGTCGTCGCGACACCGTCGAGCGGCAGCGGCAACGGCTTCGTGCTCCCGAGCTGGTTCCCGTGGACGGTGCTCGGGATCGTCGCCTTCGCCGTGGCGGCCGGTTTGATCGTCCTGTGGCTGCGCCGGGAGCGGCGCTCGGAGACGGCGGCGGAGGCGAGCGCGACGCGCGCGGCCGTCGAGGCGGCGATCGATGCGCTCGACACCGAGACCGACCCGCGCCGTGCCGTGATCGCCGCGTACGGGGCGATGCAGCGGACGCTTGGCGAGCACGGCATCGTGCGGTCGCCCGCGGAGGCGCCACGCGAGTATCTGCAGCGGGTGCTCGCGGCGAGCCGTGCCACGGAGGGCGAGGCGACGACGCTGACCGATCTGTTCGAGGAGGCCCGCTACAGCACGCACGCGATTCCCGAACGTTTACGCGAGGTCGCCCTGTCGGCCCTGCGTTCGCTCCGCAGCCGGCTGCAAGTGGAGGGGCCGGCGTGACGCTGCTGGCGTCGATCGCCGTGGTCGGGCTCGCCGGGATCGCGTTGGCGATCCTGGTTGCGCTTCTCCCCGAACCGCGCCCTATACGGCGGCGACCCCGAAAGGCCCCCGAGCCGGCACGGCCAGATCAGCTGGCGAGACTCGAGCGGCTGGTGACGACCGCGGGGACGAGCGCGACGCATGCACACGCCTATCTGCGCCCGGTGCTGGTCGAGGTCACCGCGCATCGGTTAGCCGCGAGGGGTCAAACGCTCGAGCGGATGCCGGCCGCCACCGGACGAGAGCTTCTCGGGGATCGCCTGTGGGACCTCGTCCGCCCGGATCGTCCGTTTCCGGACGACAGATACGGACCGGGGGTGCCCGTGCAGGAGCTCGGGGCGATGCTGAAGGTGCTCGAGCGGTTATGAGCGGATCCCTGTCGCCTCGAACGCCCGGTCTGCTCGCGTTGGCGGCGGCCGGGCTGATCGCGGGGCTGGCGACCGGCCGCCCCGAGCTCGTGTTGCTCGCCGTCCCGTTCTTGATCTTCGCCGGCGCGGGACTGGTCATGGCCCGCGAGCCTCGCGTGACGGCCGAGATCGATTTCGAACGGAGGCGACTACTCGAGGGGGAAGACGTCACCGCGACGGTCCGGTTGAGCAACGCAGGGACAGAGGCAGTCGAGCTCGAGCTGGCGCCGGTGCGGACCAGGCACCTGGCGCTCGACCCGGCGGACAGGGTTGCGGTGCGCGTGCCGGCTCGATCGGAGACCCGGGTTACCTTCTCGGCGCGGCCGCGGCGGTGGGGCGCCCATGCGGCCGGCCCGCTGGTCGTCCGCGCCCGCGATTCGCTTGGGGTGACGACGTGGGAGGGCCGGCTGGCGCGGCGCGTCGATCTGCGCGTCTTCCCGCGCGAGCAGCGGCTGCGAGAGCTCGTCGCGCCGCTGCGGACGCAGCCGTTTCTCGGTGCGCACGTGGCCCGCGCGCGCGGCAACGGCATCGAGTTCGCCGATATCCGCCCGTTCCGGGTCGGCGACCGCGTGCGGCATGTGAACTGGCGCGCGACGGCCAGACGCGGCTCCCTCCAGGTGAACCAGCGCCATCCGGAGCATTCGAGCGATGTCGTGCTCCTCCTCGATACGTTCGAGGAGGCGCGGGACGAGGCCAGCGGGACGCTCGACTCCGCGGTCCGTACGGCCGCCGCGTTGGCGCGGGTTCATCTGGCCCGGCGCGACCGGGTCGGACTCGTGGACTTCGGCGGCACGCTGCACTGGCTCGAGCCCGCGTTCGGGACGACACAGATGTACCGCATCATCGACGCGCTGCTCGCGAGCGACATCGCATTCAGCTACGCGTGGCGGAACGTCGACAGCATCCCGCGCAGGGTCCTGCCGCCCGGAGCCCTGGTTCTTGCGATTACGCCTCTGCTCGACGAGCGCTCGATCGCGCTGGTCACGGACCTGCGAACGCGCGGTTGCGACCTGACGGTGATCGAGGTGTCGCCCCTCGATCACGTCTCGCCGGGTCCGTCGGCATCGGATGTCCTCGCCTACGAGCTCTGGCGGTTTCAGCGGGAGGCGCTGCGCGCGCGCCTCCAGGCGCTGGGGATCGGCGTTGCGGTGTGGGAGCGGGACGGCACCCTCGGACCCGCGCTGGAGGGGGTGAACGCATTCCGACGCTCCACTCGGCACGCGCTGCACGTCTAGCCATCGCGCTTGCGGCAATGGCCCTGCTCGCCTCGCTGGCTGCGCTCGTGCTCACCGATGCCGGCGGCACGAGCCAGGTGGCTTGGCTCGGCGCGGGCTTGGCGGCGGTGCTGCTGGCGGCGGGGATGGCTGTGGAGGCGCCCGCTCCCGTGCACCTGGCGGTGGCGCTCCTCGGCGTCACCTTCCTGGTCCGTCACGACACCCGGCTGCTGCTCGCGCCGGTGTACGGCGCCGGATTACTGCTGATGGACGACCTTGCGATCAGGACGATGGAGCTGAGCGGCGTGAGCCGGATCGCCCCCGGGGTGATCGGCGCGCGCGTCGGGGCGACACTCGCGGTCGCGGCGGCCGGTGCCTGCGCGGCTGCCGTCGCCGCGCTCGCGGTGACGGGAGGACCGGCGCGCTCGGTGGCGCTGACTGCGCTGGGCGCGCTGATCACGGTCGTGGCGGTCGGGGCGATTGTCCGCGTGGCCCGCCGACGGTTCCGCTCGTCGCCCGTCGTGCAGTCGCCCGGCGCGGCGGGTCAGTCGACCTCGTCCAAGGCTCCGTCCGCATGACCGAGCCGATCGGGGCCACCGGTGACACGGCGGACGAACAACCGGCAAGGATCGCCCTTCGAGGAGTCCAGCTTCTGAAGCTCGAACAGCTCCATTCCGATCCGCGGGTGGGCGCAGAAGCCCGGAATCCGGTAGCCGGAATCGTCGGTGTTCAGCCGAGCGATCCGGCATGACGCTGTTGGTCTCAATCCCAGGCCGGGGCGAGTTACGCCTCGAGCACCTGCTCCTGGACGTGAACGGGACGCTGACGAACCGAGGTGTGCTGCTGGAGGGCGTCGAAGCGAGGCTCGCTTGCGTCAGTGACGTCCTCGACATCCGCCTGGTGTCCGCCGACACGTTCGGGACCCTCGACGCGATCGCCGAGCGGCTCAAGGTCGGCGCCGTCCGAGCGGCAAGTGGCGCGGACAAGGTGAAGGTGCTCGACGGGCTCGGTCGTGAGCATTGTGTGGTGATCGGGAACGGAGCCAATGACGTGCCCGCGCTCGCGGCGGCAGCACTTGGTGTTGCCGTGCTCGGGCCGGAGGGCGCGAGCGGCGCCGCGCTGCGCTCCGCCGATGTGGTTTGCGGGTCGGTCGCCGACGCGCTCGACCTGCTGCTCGATCCGAAGGCCCTGTCCGCGACGCTCCGCACGTAGTCACCATGCATTGGTGCTACTTCTGCTATGCGGTGAACCGGGACGAGAGCGGTCCCGTCGCCGCTCTGCGTAGCGCGATCGAGATCGCTGGACGCGAGGATCTGCGTGACTGGCTCGAGCAGTTGGCGCACAGTGATTCCTTCATGGTGCGCGAAGTGGCGCAACGGAGCACTCGTGTAACTAACCGTATGTGATCCGGCCGCAACGTCGTCGCCCGACCTCGCTATATTGGCTCGAGGCTTGCAGTGCGGCGATGGAGTTCGCCGGGTCTTGTGACCGAACCGCCTCCGGGCTAATAGCTCCTTCGCAGACATCGTCACGCGTAGGAGTCCAGGTCACGAAGCATGCTGCCGCCATGGGTTATTCAGGTCTGCCAGGTGCTGGCGCTGCTGGTGTTCGCGCCGCTGATCAGCGGTGTGATCGCCAAGGCCGAGGCGCGGGTGCAGTGGCGGACGGGACCGTCGATCCTCCAGCCGTACTACGACATTTGGAAGTTCTTTCGCAAGGAATCGGTGCGACCGCAGACGGCGTCGCCGTTCTTCGAGCTGGCGCCGCTGATCGCGTTCGCCTCGTACTGCTCGATTGCGCTGCTGATCCCGGTTCTGACGAACTTCCCGCTTCCACTGGGCACCGCAGGTGACATCCTCGGCGGGGCGCTGCTGTTCGGGCTGGCCGGCTTTGTCACCGCACTGGCCGGGGTGGATTCGGGGTCCGTTTACGGTGCGCTGGGGTCAAGTCGCACACAGTCCGTCGCCACGCTCGTCGAGCCGACGCTGATCTTTGTGTTCTTCACGGTGGCGCTGGTCACTGGGACCGACCTGCCGTATGCACTGAATGCAACGCTCGCGCACTCCTCTTCGGAGTACTTCCGGCCGAGTCACCTGCTCACCGCGGCCGCGTTCTTCATGATGCTGCTGGTCGACACCGGCAGGGTGCCGATCGAGAGCCAGGGTTCGACGCTCGAGTTCGGGATGATCGACGACGCACGGTTGTTCGAGCACTCCGGGCCGGCGATGGCGCTGTTCCGCTGGTCCTCGACGATGAAGCAGTTCCTGCTCTACGTCGTGTTCCTGAACGTGCTGGTGGTGCCCTGGGGCCTCGCCGGGACGCGGAGTGCCGGGGCGGTCGCCGTCGGCCTCGGATGGCTGCTGGTCAAGATGGTTGGGCTCGGTCTGGTCATGGTGGTGATCGAATCGAGCTTCGCCAAGCTCAGGCTGTTCCGGATCCCCGACTTCATGGGCGCGGGCTTCGTGCTGTCGGTGCTGGCGATCCTCGTCTACTACCTCGCGAACGGCTGACCCGAGCGATGCTCGCGGCACCGCACTACGACTTCGCGCACGCCACGGCGGCCCTGCTGGCGATCCTCGCGCTGCTAAGCGGGCTCTCGCTGCTCCTCGTCAAGCAGGTCCATGAGCAGGTGCGCGTGTACGCGGTGCTCTCGGTCTTCGCGGCCGGCTACACGCTGCTGGTGGGGATCGATCGGGTCGATGTGGCCTTGATCGTGCTCGGGGTGTGGACGGCCTTGATCAAGGTGATCGTGATACCGGTCTCGATCGACCGGGCGGTCACGCGGCAGGTATCCGAGCACGAGGTTCCGCTGGTCGTGCAGGTGCCGCTGTCCTTGCTGATCGGGGTCACGCTCGCTGGACTCGCGTACTGGTCGGCTGCCGCTCTCCCCATTCACGGAGCCCTGCTGCCGACGCCCGCGCTCGGCATGCCGCTCTCGCTGGTGCTGGTCGGGTTCTTCTTCATGATCACGCGTCAGAACGTGATCAGCCAGATCGTCGGCCTGCTCACGCTGGAGAACGGAGTGTTCCTGGCCACGGTGGCGATCGCTCCGGGCCTCCCGTTCGCGATCGGTTTCCTGCTGCTCCTCGACCTGCTGCCTGCGGTCGTGTTCTACGGCGTTTTTGCGCGGCTGATCGCGGCGCGCGCCAAGACCACGAGCATCGAGGACATGACCGTCCTACGGGGCTGATGGCGGTCTGGCTTCTGATCATGCTCGCGCTGCCGGCTGCGGCGGCGGCGGCCGGTGCGGCGATCGGCGATCGTCCCGCGAGCGGCTGGCTGTCGGTGGCCGGCGCGGCCGCTTCGTTCGCGTGCGCGCTAGTGGTCGTATTCGCCGACGACGCCGTGCGCGGGCGGCATGCACTCGGCAGCGCCTTCTTCGTCGACGGCCTGAGTGGCGTGTTCCTGATCGCGGTCGCGTTCGTGTACGGCGTCGTCGCGATCTACTCGGTGGGGTACCTGCTCCCAGGCATCGGGCACGTGCGGCTGCGGCGTTGGTACTGGCCGTTGCTCAACCTGTTCGGCCTCGCCCTGCTGGCGACGCCGGTGATGGCCAACCTCGGGGTGCTGTGGGTCGCCGTCGAACTGACCACCGTGGTGAGCGCGCTGCTCGTCACCGCCGAGGGGTCGGACGAGTCGCTCGAGGCCGGCTGGAAGTACATCGTCATCGGGTCCGCCGGCCTGGCCGTCGGGCTGCTGGGGATCGTGGTGATCTACGCCGCCGGGGTGCCCAGCCTCGGCGACCACTACACGCCGACCTACACGATCCTCGCGCACGCCGCGCCCCACCTGAACGGAACGCTGGTCCGCGCCGGCTTCGCCTTCGTGCTCGTCGGATTCGGGACCAAGATGGGACTGGTGCCCATGCACGCCTGGCTACCGGACGCCCACTCTGAGGGCCCGAGCCCGATCA
This sequence comes from Solirubrobacteraceae bacterium, assembly GCA_035625625.1. Lineage (GTDB taxonomy): Bacteria > Actinomycetota > Thermoleophilia > Solirubrobacterales > Solirubrobacteraceae > Palsa-465. The sequence goes on along the minus strand of DASPPG010000312.1, from coordinate 27,876 downwards.
GCGCGATGCTCTCGGGCGCCCTCCTGGCCGCGGCCCTCTACGCGGTACTCCGGCTCGGCGCGGTGACGCAGCTGGCGGTCGGGCCAACCTACGTCCACGTGCTGCTGCTCGTGTTCGGCGGACTGTCGCTGCTGCTGGCTGCGTTCTTCACGCTTCGCCAGGCCAACTACAAGCGACTGCTCGCGTACTCCTCGATCGAGCACATGGGAATCGTGTCGCTCGGGATCGGCATCGGGGGCCCGATCGCGGCTTACGGCGCGTTCTTCCACGTGATCGTGCATGCCGCGGGGAAGACGCTCGCCTTCTTCGGAGCCGGGGGGCTGCTGAGCCGTTACGAGACGCGAGACGCCGACGGAGTCCGGGGGGTGATCCGGGCCGCGCCATTCACTGGGGTGATGGTGCTTCTCGGCGCGCTGGCGATCACCGGCATTCCGCCGTTCGGGATCTTTCGCTCTGAGCTGCTGATCGTCACCGGAGGGTTCTCGCACTCGAAGTACGCGCTCGCCGGTCTGCTGGTGGTGTTCGCGAACGTCGCGTTCGTGGGCGTCTACCAGGTGTTCCACCGGATGGTGATATCTCCGGGGGAGACGCCCGCGGCGGATCGGACGCGACTCGGCCGCCGCGAGCAGCCCCTGATGGCGGCGGCGATGCTGATCAGCCTGGCCGTCGTCCTGGTGCTCGGCCTCTGGATTCCGAGCCCGTTGAATCGGCTGCTGCACGCGGCGGCGAGCGTGATCGGAGGGCGGGTGTGACCGCGTGGCGCACTGACACCACGAGCGCAAGCGCGCTCGCGGCCGAGCTGGAGCGGCTGGGGGGACGGCTGATGATGCTGTTCGCGACCGGGGGCTATGACTCCCCGCCCGCCCCGCGCGAGCTGGACGCTCTCGTGCGTACAGCCGGCGGTTTGACCAGGTTGCGGGCGCCGATGCAGGGAAGGGTCTACCCGGCCGTGACGCCCCGCGTGCCGGCGGCCCACTGGTTCGAGCGCGAGATCCACGACCTGTTCGGCCTCGTGCCCGAGGGCCATCCGCGGCTGGAGCCCCTGGTGCGTCATGCGCCTGAAGAGGCGGAGGTGAATCTGCCCGGGGAGCAGGACGTGCGTCTGGAGCATCGGGGCGCGGAACGGCTGGCGGGCCCGGGCGTCTTCGTGATCCCCTACGGGCCCGTACGTTCGGGTGTGTTCGAGACCGCGCAGTTCCTTGTCCAGACCGGCGGCGAGGACGTCGCCTACTGCGCCCAGCGCCTGTTCTTCAAGCGGCGGGGCGCCGAGCGCCGGATCTGCGAGGTCCCGCTCGAGCAGGCGGTGCTGGTGGCCGAGCGCGTGTCGGGGACCTCGAGCGTCGCGCATGCACTGGCGTTCTCGCACGCCGTGGAGTCGCTCGCGCACGCCGAGGTGCCGCCGCGCGCCGCGGCGATCCGGCGAATCCTCGCCGAGCTCGAGCGGCTCTACAACCACCTCGAGGCGACTGTGCGCGAATGCGAAGACGCGTCCCTGTCGGTCGGCCAGGCACAGTTCGCCGCGCTCAAGGAGCGCCTGCACCGCCTCGCCGGCGCGGTGGTGGGCAACCGCTACTTGCGTGGCGCGGTCGTCCCCGGCGGCACCAGACTCGACTTCGATGCGAGCGCGGTCGATCTGATCGGTACCACCCTCAAGGCGTGGGCACGCGACTGGGACCGACTGCTCGACGTCCTGCTCCGGACTGACTCCTTCCTCGACCGGCTGGTGAGTACAGGGCCGCTGTCGGAGCGCGATGCCCGCGACTTCGCATGCGTCGGGCCGGTGGCGCGCGGCTCCGGAGTCGACGTCGACACGCGGCGTGACCTTCCCTACGACGGCTACCCGGCGTTCGAGGTCGCCCGTCACTCCGACGGAGACGCCATGGCCCGTGTGGAGGTCCGCTTCCAGGAGGTTCGGACCTCGCTCGAGCTGATCCGCGAGGCGGTGGCGTCGCTTCAGTCCGGTCCGACGCGATCGGCGCTCGGCCCGCTGGCCCAGGACTCGGCGCTCGGCGCAGCCGAGTCGGCGCGCGGGGAAACGCTCTACTGGCTCGAGCCCGCCGATGCGCACGCGTTGCGGTTCTGCAAGCTCCGTGCCGCGTCGTTCGTGAATTTCGGCGTCTTCAACCGGGTCTTCGACTCGCAGGTGCTGACGGACTTCTCGTTCATCGAGCACAGCCTGGGCCTCTCTCCAGCGGGGTGCGACGCGTGATCAGGTGGTTCTTGCGCGGTGTCTCGCGCCCCCGGGTGACTACCCGCTACCCGCGCCGGGAAGAGCCACCGCCTCCGGGCTTCCGCGCCCGGGCGCTGCTCGAACTCGAAGCGGTGGACCGCGACGAGGCCGCCAGGCTCGCCGCGACGTGCCTGCCCGGTGCTCTCGCCCGCGACCACCACGGGAACCTCAGGCTCGATGCGAGCCGGTGCATCGGCTGTGGCTTGTGCGTCGACATGGGGAATACGGATCCCGCCCGAGCGACCGCGCTCGATCCCGGTTACGAGCTGGCCGTGCGCAGCCGAGACCGGCTGATCGTCGGCGCCGACCGCCGCGAGGCGGACATCACGGCCTCCCCCCTGGGCGGCGCCTTCCGCCGCTCGCTCCACATCCGCCACGTCGACGCCGGCTCAGACGGGGCCGTCGAGCAGGAGATCGCCGCGCTCCTCAATCCCTACTACGACATGCAACGCCTCGGGCTCTTCTTCACAGCCAGCCCGCGCCACGCCGACGTCCTGCTCGTGACCGGCCCGGTGACGACGCCGATGCTGCAGCCGCTACGCCGGACCTACGAGGCGATGCCCGAGCCGCGGGTCGTGGTCGCCGCCGGCACCGACGCCTGCAGCGGCAGCATCTGGAGCGGCCCGGAGGTCGCGGGCGGCGTCGACCGCGTCCTACCCGTCGACGTGTACATCCCGGGCGACCCACCCAGCCCGATCGCGCTGTTGCACGGGCTCCTACTCGCCGCGGGCCGAGTGCAGGAAGCATCCGCGCCGCGCCTGCAGCGTGGCGCTAGCGCCGCTGCCGCGCGCGCTGGGGGTGCGGCGTGAGCGCACTCGCGATCTTGATGATCACCGGCTCCGGCGGTCTCGCGCTGTCTGGCCCCGTCGCCGCCGGGCGTGCCGTCGCAGTACGGCGACTCGGCGTCGTGCTCGCGCTCGGGGGGTCGGTGGCGGTGGCCGCGGCCGGCCTCGTGGCGATATTCCACCAGCAGCTCGTGTGGCAGCCGTTCCACTGGTTCGGCCTCGGGCGCGGCGGAGTGCAGATCGACCAGCTCGCCGGACTGTTTCTCCTCCTTGCGGGGATCGTGTCGGCGCCGCTGTTCTTCGCCGCCGCGGGGCACGGGCCCGGTGCGGCCCGCGTTCTGCGCCCGCTGCTCGTGCTCTGCGTGGTCGGGGTGATCGTCGTCGACAACATCTTCGAATTCCTGATCCTGTTCGAGCTCACGGTCGTGGCGATCTACGCGCTGATCAGCGTTCGCTACCAGGATCCACGCGCTGATCGGGCCGCCGCGCTCACGCTGACCCTGGCCAAGCTCGGTGGAGGAGCGGTACTCGCCGGCCTGGTGCTGCTCGGCGTGGAGGCGGGAAGCTTTTCCTTCGAGCAGCTCGCGCACACCGGCCCACATCTGTCATCGGGGGTGCGTGGGGTGTGCTTTGGCTTGCTGTTCGTCGGCTTTGCGGTCAAAGCGGCGCTGATCCCCCTGCAGACCTGGCTTCCCGGTGCCTACGGCGAGACCGATGCCGACAGCTCGGGGTTCGTGGCCGCGGTATCGCTCAACATCGCCTTCTACGCGATGCTGCGGATCTGGTTTGGCTTCCTCGGCCACCCCGCCGTGTGGTGGGCGGTGGTCGCGCTGCTCGTCGGCGCGCTGACCGCGCTGATCGGAATCCTGGGAGGCGTTCTTCAGCGCGAGCTCCGGCTGTTCGTCGCCTACTCGTCGATCGAGAACTCTGGCCTGATCGTCACCGACCTCGGGATCGCGCTCGTGGGAAAGGCCCAGCACCGGCCCGGGCTGCTCGGACTGGGACTGATCGCCGCCGCCTTCCAGATCACCGCGCACAGCGTCGCCAAGGGCGGGCTGTTCGCCTCGGTGGCAACTGTCGAACACAGCGCCGGAACCAGCGACATGGAACGTCTCGGCGGCCTTTACCGGCGGCTGCCGGTGGCTGCGCTCGCGACGCTCGCCGGCGGTGCGGCGCTCGCCGCGCTCCCGCCGTTCAGCGGCTTTGTCTCCGAGTGGCTCGGACTCGAAGCCTTAATGCAGGGGTTCCGTGTCAGCGGCACCGGCTCTCACCTCGCGATGGCACTGGCCGGCGCGCTGGTCGCGCTGACCGCCGGCCTCGCCGCCCTCGCGTTCGTCCGGGCGACCGGGATGACGTTCCTCGGAATGCCAAGAGACCGCTCGATCGAGCCACGGCCGGAGGCCCGGCCTGCTCGCTGGGGGATGGGCGTGCTGGCGCTCGGGTCCCTGGCAATCGGCGTTGCCGCCCCATGGGTGGTCAAGATCCTCCAGACCGGTCTGCTGCCGGTCGGCGGGGTCACGGCAGTCGGGCACATCAGCCAACCCGGCTGGCTGATCGAGCCCGGCTATGCGGGCTTTGCCAGCATCAGCCCCACGGTTCTTGCGCTCACCCTGACCGGTTTTGCCCTCGGTGCCGCCGCCATTCGCTACCTCGCCAGCGTGCGTCGGGCGCGGCGCGTGCCCGTGTGGGCGTCCGGGGTGGCGGTCTCGGGACGGCGCGCGCAGTACACCGCGATCGGCTACGCGAACATGGTCCGGGTCATCTTCAACGTCGTCTACCGAGTCCGAACGCAGTTGCGCACCATCGGCGATCAGCGCTTCCCCGAACGACTGAGCATGATCCGCGCCGAGCCGCGCCTGTTCGATCCCGGCTGGCTCTACCGGCCGATCACCAGCACCTTCACGCGTATCGCCGACCTCGTGCGCAAGATCCAGGCCGGTCCGCTCGGCCTGTATCTGCTCTACCTGCTGCTGGCCTTCGTGGCGCTGCTCGTGGTTGCACCTCGGTTGGGCTAAGGCTAAGACGTCATCCGCCGGGTGCTGATTCAGTGCGGAAGGGGCGCCCCTGCGAGCGCCGCGATGACGCCGAGCGCTCCGGCTGCGAGCAGGGTCTGGACGATCCCGCGCTTGAGGATGAGCAGCGCGATCGCGGCGGCGGCGAGGATCGCAAATTGCCAGCCTTCTCGAAGCGCGCCGGCGAGCAGGATCGCGGCGCCCAGGATCGCACCGATCGCGGCGGGGCCGGCGCCGTCCAGGAAACCGCGGGCGCGTTGGTCGGTGCGCAGCTGCTCGAAGCGGCCGCCGCCGAGGAGGATGAACGAGAACGAGGGGGTGAACGCAACCAGCGCGGCGAGCAGGCCGCCCGCGACGCCGTCGGCGGCGTAGCCGACGGCGGCCACGGTGGCGACGACCGGGCCCGGAGTGACCTGTCCGAGCGCGACGGCGTTGAGGAACTGGGCGTTCGTCATCCAGTGGTAGGTGTGCACGGCGTCACCCTGCATCAGGGGGATGATCACGAAGCCGCCTCCGAACGACAGCGCGCCGACCTTGAACGCGGTCCAGGCGAGCGCGCCGATTCCGCCGACCGCGATCGATCCCGGCAAGAGCAGCGCGACCGACCCGACGTGGTGCGGGCGGCGCTGGATGAGCACCTCGACGAGGCCGCAAGCGAGAAGCGCGAGGACCAAATAGGCACCGACCAGCGCCGCGGCAGCGGCGCCGATCGCGACGTAGCCGGTCCAGCGCGCGATCCGCGCGCGGTTCCCGCGGACGTGGTCGAAGCTCGAACCAATCAGACCGCGCGCGGCTTGGACCGCCACCGCGGCGACGGCCGCGCCGGCGCCCGCCCCCGCCCCCCGGACCCACAACGGCGGATTGTGGGCGAGAAACAGCACCGAGAGGATGAGGATCAGGACGACCGCCGGGGCGATGAACCCGACGCCGCCGACGATCGCCCCGGCGGGCCCGGCGACGCGGTAGGCGCAGAAGATCGACAGCTGCGTGGACGCGGGGCCGGGGAGCAGGCCGCACGCGGCGTTGGCGTCCTGGAACTCGCGCGCGTCCATCCACCTCATCCGGTCGACCACCAGCGCCCGCAGCAGTGCGATGTGCGCCGGCGGGCCGCCAAACCCGGTGATCCCGACCCGGGTCCACTCCCGGGCCACCGTCCCGAGCGACGCCTGGCGGGCGCCCGGACCGGCGCGCTCGCCCGCGTGCTCCATCAGCGGGCCGCGGATCGGTTGGTCTTGGTGTGTTCGATCAGCTCGAGCAGGAACCCGATCCGCGTCGTGAGCTCCTCGGCCGTGCGCTGGAACGCCGCGTAGGTTTGACGGTCGCTGCCGGCCTCACGCCCCGGGTCGGGAATGCTCCAGTGGATCAGGTCGGGGTGGCCGGGGAACTCGGGACAGACCTCGCGCACCCGGTCGCACAGGCTGATCACGTAATCGAACCGCCGGCCGGCGAACTCGTCGAGGTGCTTGGAGCGGCGATCCGCGATATCGATCCCACGTTCGCGGAGCACGCGGACGGCGTTCGGATGAAGCGGCTTGGGGTGGCTGCCGGCGCTGCGCGCGTCGACGACGTCACCGCCGAGTTGCTCGGCCAACGCCTCGGCGATCTGCGAGCGCGCGCTGTTGCCGGTGCACAGGAACAGCACACGCGCTCGCCGCCGGCGGGCGGCAGCCGTTTCACGGTCCGGGCGCGCCGGGGAGAGCCGCAGCCCGGGGTGGAGCGCGGCGCCGGCGCCGGCCAGGAGCTCGCCGCAGCGACCGTGCTCGAGCACGTAGTAGGAGTCGCGCCCGTCGGCCGCGCTGCGGCGGCGCGACACCACACGCTCGGCCCGGAGACGACCAAGGTGGTAAGAGACGAGATTCTGCGGCAGCTCGAGCCGCGCGCACAGCTCCCCGACGCGCCGATCGCTGTACGCGAGCTCGCTCAACAGGCGCCAGCGCACAGGATGCCCGGCCAGGCCGAGAAAAGTCGGCGGAGCGCCCTGGGCCGGCGATGTCTCCGTGGGCACGCCAGCGGAGAATACATCAAACCGATTTGATGCGATTCCCGAGGCGCGCGGCTACGTCATCGCTGCTGCTCTGGCTCAGCCGCCGACCGTCTGGCGGCGCTTGGCGCCGGAAGCGCAGCTTCATTTCGTGCTCGTCGGCACCGGTACCGAGTTCATGCAGTCCCGCACCACATCTTCGGCTTGGATGCCCTGCACCCAGAGCTCGGGCCGCAAGGCGAGTCGATGCGCGAGCGCCGGAACCGCGATGGCCTTGACGTCGTCGGGCACCACGAAGTCGCGCCCGTCCAGCAGTGCTCTCACGCGACTCAGCTTCATCACCGCGAGACTCCCGCGCGGGCTGGCACCGACCTGGATGCTCGGACTCTCGCGGGTGGCGGCGACGACCGCCACGATGTAGCGGCCGACGCTCTCGGACACGTGCACCTCCTCGACCGCGCGCTGCATCGCCATCAGCTCGTCACGATCGACCACCGCCCGCAACTCGGCTTCATCCTCACGCCGCTCCAGGCGCCGGGCGAGCATCTCCCACTCGTCATCCGCGGAGGGGTAGCCGACGCGCATCCGGATCAGGAAACGGTCCAGCTGGGCCTCCGGAAGGGGATAGGTGCCCTCGTACTCGATTGGATTCTGGGTCGCGAGCACGAGGAAGGGACGCTCGAGCGCTCGAGTCTGGTCCTCCGTCGTCACCTGGCGTTCCTGCATCGCCTCGAGCAGCGCGGCCTGGGTCTTCGGCGGGGCGCGGTTGATCTCATCGGCGAGGAGCACGTTGGTGAACACGGGGCCGGGGCGGAACTCGAATTGCGACATGCGCTGGTTGTAGATCGATGCGCCCGTGACGTCGGTCGGCATCAAGTCGGGCGTGAATTGCACGCGGGAGAACTGGGTGCCGGTCACGGTCGCAAAGGACCGGGCGATGAGCGTCTTCGCGAGGCCCGGATAGTCCTCGATCAGCACATGGCCGTCCGCCAGCAGCGCGGAGAGCGCCAGTTCGAGCGCCGGTCGCTTGCCGACCACTGCCCGCTCGACCTCGTCCAGGATGAGGATCGCGCGCGCGGCGACGTCCTCGAGCGGGCGCCGTTCAGCCGTTCCGGTCATTTCTGCTCGCCTCATCGTTGCGTGGGATCACCTCGTGCCCACCGATTGGCGCCGGGCCGCCCTCGAACACACGCCCGTCAATCTGCGCGAGGCCGCGGAGCCACCCATCTCGCTCGGGACCGGTGGGCTCATGCCGGTACGCCCACGCGTACTTCCGCGCGGTCTCCTGGACCTCCCAGGCGAGCACGGCCAGCCGGGCATCGGTGTGGTGCCGGGCCAAACCGGCAGCCGCGCCATCCTGAAGCGCCCTCGCGTGCCGGACGCAAACCCCGTGGCTCTCCTCGTAAGGCGCCCGGACGGGGTGCAGCGCGAGCGAGGCCGCGATCAACTCGCGCTGGGCTCGCTCGACCCCGCCGCGCGCATGGCACGCGGCACAGTGCGGTGCGGCCAGCAGATTCCGGCGGGCCTCGTCGAGCGGATCGCTGTTGCTCCGTCGCCCACGCCGCGCGGGAGCGGGCAGGTGAGCCAGGCTCCCAAGGAATAGCTCCAGTTGGCCGATTCGGGCCGCTCGCTTGTGCTCCGCGGCTTGGCTCGACGCTGTCGACGTTCCGGCGAGCGCCACATCGTGCAGGTGCGCGGGGCACAGTTCCCCGGGGTCGGTTTTCAGCGACGGGTCGGCTTCGGCGGCGTGGTCCGCAAACCAGTGGAGGTAAGCGCGGGCGGCGATGCCAGTCTCGAGGCAGACCGGGCAGGCGTCGAGCGCCAGCCGATCGGCGAGTCTCTCCAGTGTTGTCCCGGCGGCCGGCAAGCTCGGTAGTCGCTCGCGCCACATCGCTCGCCTCGGCGCGTCCGTGTCCAGGCCCGCGAGCAGCCCGACCAACGCCGGGCCGGCGGCTTGGTGGAGGCTCGCGAGCAGTCGCTCGGTGAGCTTCTTGAGCGTCGAAGGCTCCGCGACCGGGACAGTGTCCAGGAGGTGGACCAGGCATACGCCTTCATGTTCGGCGTACAGGCGGGCGACGGCCGGGTTCCGCAAACCATCGAGCAGGAGCGAGCGTGCCCGGTTGGACGCCGCGGCGACCGCAGCACATGCCGGACACGTGCCGGCCCGGGTGTTGTCTTTGACCGCGGACCGCGCGCCGGCCAGCGCCTCGCGCATGACGATGGTCATTACGTGACCCTCGCCCAGCTCCTCGACTGACCGCCGCGCGTGAACAGGGCACATCCCCATCGCCGCCCGCAGCTCTGCCTGCACCTCGGCGACCGTGTGGCTCTCGATCACAAACCACGAGAAGAACCTGCGCTCGGCGTCCGCAACGTGCCGGCAGACGGGACATCCAGGCTCGGTGAACAGGCTTTCGAGCTCCGACAAGATGCGTGTGACCTCGGGGCGGCTCGGCCGAGCTGCATTCACGGCACCGGCTGTCGGGCCTGAAGGCGAGGTACTTATCCGCCTGTCGTCCGTGTCAACCACCTCTCCTGATCGCTGCTGGGCGCCCCGAAAGGGCCTACCTTAGAAGCCATCAGCGCCAGAAGGCGCGGTCAACGGCGAGCTTCATCGCCTGCCCGGAGGATACTCGAGCGGCATGTGCCGCCCGTCAGTTGCCCCGTCGGGGCGCAGCTCAGGCGAGCGCGACTGCCGACCGGCCGGCGTAGCGAGCCTGTTCGCCCAGCTCCTCCTCGATCCTCAGCAGCTGGTTGTACTTGGCCACGCGCTCGCTGCGGGCCGGCGCTCCGGTCTTGATCTGGCCGACGCCGGTGGCCACCACCAGGTCGGCGATGAAGGTGTCCTCGGTCTCCCCTGAGCGGTGAGAGATCACCGCCTTGTAGCCGGCGTCGTGCGCGAGCGCGATCGTGTCCAGCGTCTCGGACAGCGTTCCGATCTGGTTGAGCTTGATCAGGATCGAGTTCGCCACGCCCCGATCGATGCCCTCGCGCAAGATCGCGGGATTGGTCACGAAGATGTCGTCGCCGACGAGCTGAAGCTCGCTGCCGAGGCGGTCGGTCAGCTTGCGCCAGCCTTCCCAGTCACCCTCCGCCATGCCGTCCTCGAGCGACAGCACCGGATAGCGGTCGGGGATCGACGACCAGTACTCCACCATCTCGTCGGAGGTCAGCGACCTGCCCTCGCCCGCGAGCTCATAACGGCCGTTCTCGAAGAACTCACTGGCCGCTGGATCCAGGCAGATCGCGACGTCGTCCCCGGGCCGGTAGCCGGCGGCGGAGATCGCATTCACGAGCAGCTCGAGCGGGGCCTCGTTGGAGTCCAGCGACGGCGCAAAGCCGCCCTCGTCGCCGACCGCCGTGCCGAGGCCCTGGCGCTTGAGCGTGCGCTGAAGCTCGTGATAGACCTCCGTCCCGATCTGAACCGCTTGCGCGAACGATTCCGCGCCCACGGGGGCGATCATGAACTCCTGGAAGTCGACCGGATTGTCGGCGTGCACCCCGCCGTTGAGGACGTTCATCGTCGGCACAGGCAAGAGGCGGGCCGAGCTGCCCCCGAGGTAGCGCCACAACGGCTTGCCCGCGTCCGCCGCCGCCGCGCGTGCCGCCGCCATCGAGACGCCAAGGATGGCGTTGGCGCCCAGTCGCGACTTTCCGTCGGTCCCGTCAAGCGTGATCAAGGCCTCGTCGAGTCCGCGCTGATCGCTCGCGTCCTGCCCGATCACCGCCTCCGCGATCTCGCCGTTGACGTTGTCGATCGCGTGTGTGACCCCCTTGCCGCCGAATGCGGATCCGCCGTCACGGAGCTCCAGCGCCTCGCGGGTACCGGTCGAGGCACCCGACGGGACGGCAGCTCGACCGAACGCTCCCGAAGCGAGCCGGACATCGACCTCCACCGTCGGGTTGCCCCGGCTGTCGAAGATCTGGCGGGCGTGGACGTGCTCGATCGCGGTCATGGTTCCTCCGGTCAGGTTCAGGTGGCCCCTCGGCGACCCACGACGACCCTACACGCGGCCTCGTCGGGCCGACACCGGGTTACCTACGGATTCGCGGCTACCGCGGCCCGGCGGCGCCTTAGCGGTCGACGATCGATCGGGTCAGGGCGATGATCGTGACGAACGTGCGGTAGAGGCGCAGCGGATCGTCGTCGGTCACGGTCACCGTGCGTACGCCGGCGCGCTCCACCCCCCGGATCCAGCTCGCCATCTCCGCCATGTCGGAGGTGAGGAAGGCGACCTCGAGGGTGGCCGGCAGGTCGATCGCCGGCGGGGGTGTGGCCGCGGCACGGGCGAGGCCGCGGGCGGCGCCGGCCTGGATCAGCTCACAGGCACGATCGGGATGCAAGCTCTCGGCCGCGAAGCGGGTGATCGAGCGCTTGACCACCACGGCCTCGATCTCGGGCAGGAACGGACGCGCCTCCTCGGCGGTGGCCTCGTCGCCGGTGATCAGCACGACCGGCACGCGGTGGTGCAGGGCGACCAGCGCGTTCAGGGCGCTCTCCCCGACCGCGACGCCGTTGAGCCTCGCCTCCCAGACAGCGGCCGGGTTGTAGGTGTGGGAAAGGATCGCGCGCTCGGCCCCGATGGCGCCGCGGTAGGCGACCATGAACACCGCGTCGAACGTCTCGTCGAGACCCTCCATCATGTAGAGCGGCTTGTGCCGGCCCGACAGGTAGGACGCGCGGTGGTGCAGCTCGCCGGGTCGCAGGTTGTACATCGCGCGATGGGCATCGTTGACCAGGATGTGGCTGGCCCCCGCCTGCACCGCGCCGTCGATCGCGGCATTCACCTCGTCGGTCAGCAGCTGCCGGCCGATCTCGTACTCGGTGCCCGGAGCGCGCACCTGCTCCCAGTCGACGATCCCGGCTGCCCCCTCGATGTCACTCGAAATGAAAACCTTCACCGCTCACCCGCGAGTGCACGCGCAGGAATGGTTGTGACGTGGTCGCTGGCGACGACTCCTCCCTCGTTCAGCCCGTTAGCGGTTCCGACGGGAACTTCGGTGGACAGACCGCGAATCGTCGTCGTGATGGGGACGGTACCTACTCGGAATGCGTACGGAGGAGTACCGCCCGAAATATGACGTCAACGTGCGCTGGCAGGTGAGATGGCGTCGCGCAGCTATACCTGGCCGGTCGGCGAGCCGTTGTTGCTGCCTGGCCTGGTCAAGCCGAAAGCAATCTGATCGCCGTGCGTGCGGGCGTCGAACTCGAGATCGTCGAGCGGATGGCCCTTAGGAGGGAGCGATGGCAACGAACGCCGCCGATGGCTCGTTTCCGAGCCCGTACGAGATCGAGACGCCGCCGCCGGCAGTGGGGGTCGTACGCGGCGTGGAGCAGATTGGAGAGGTGCGCGATGGCGAGATCCTCGTATGCGGGCCACCTCGCCCGTCTGGGCACCGATCTTCACCAAGATCAGCGCGGTCGACATCCTCGACGGTCGATAACCGCGATCTAGCAGGGATTCCGGAGGGCGGCTCCGCATACGGTAGGCTGGACGGAGGCGGCGAGTGGCTCTCCGCTACGTCGCTTGTCAGACCCCTCCGCCGGCCACACCGGTCGAGGACCCCTCTGATCTCGGAGCGAACCATGACCAACCCCCACCCGGCTGCGGCCGCGGCGATCCTCTGATGCGGCAGGGCCGGCTCGCGGGTCGCTACCCAGCGGTGGCGGCGATGGTCGTCTGTGCGCTCGTGCCCTACCTGGCGCTCTCAGGGGCGCTCGGGCCGATCACTCCGATCATCGCCGGCGACCTGCACATGAGCCTGCAGACGATGGCCCTCGGTTCGGGACTCGCGAACGCGGCCTACGCGGTCGGCACCGTGCTCGCGGTCCAGTTCGCTCTTCTCCTGCCTCAGCGACGGATGATGGTCATCTACGCCGTCGTGTTGGTGCTCGGCTCGGTGCTGACGGCCGCCGCGCAGAGTCCGGCCATGTTCATCGGCGGGCGGGTCCTGCAGGGCTTGTGCACGAGCCTCCTCTTGATCGCAGCGGCGCCGCCCCTGTTCCTCGGCTTCCCGATGTCGAGGCTTCGCTCGACGGCGGTGATCATGAACATGTGCATCTTCGGCGCCGTTGCCCTCGGCCCGCTGATCGGGGGAATCCAGGCGAGCGCACACGCGTGGCGACCGCTGTTCTGGATCGTTTCGCTGATCTCCGTGGCGGCCCTCGTGCTCTCGCTCCTCACGTTCGAGGACGCCCCGCCGGCCGACCCGACCGCGCCGAAGGATCCGCTGGCGATCGCGCTGGCGGCCTGCGGCGCGGCCGCTGCCTTCTTCGGGGCCTCGATGCTGCTCACCCATGGATTCTTGGACGACGTGACGATTGCGCCGCTGCTCGCCGGCCTGGCGTTGATCGTGATCCTGATCGTCACCCAGTCGGTCCGCCCCAATCCTCTGCTCACGATCCGCACCATGCTGACGAGCACGATCCCCGTCGCCGGCATCGTCGTCGCGCTGTTCGCGGCCGCGGCATCGGTGTCGGCCACCGAGCTGTCGGAGGGCGTACTGGCTACGCGCTACGGGCCATTGCACGTCGGGCTCCTATACCTGCCGGAGTTTGCCGGCGCGGTCGTGACGGCTTTCGTGCTCGGGTACGTGCTGCAACGGCGCGCGCTGCAATACCTGCCGTTGGCCGGAATGGGGTTCCTGGCGGCCGGCATCCTCGTCTTCCGCATAGAGCTCCCGCCCAGTCAGGCGCTCGCTTTGGTCGGCTCGGGACTGACCGGTATCGGCGTAGGTGCCACGGTTGCTCCCGCCCTGTTCGTCGCCGGTTTCTCGCTTCCGTCGGCCAACCTGCAGCGGGTGTTCGCGATCGTCGAGCTGCTGCGCGCCGTCGCAGCGTTCATGATCGCGCCCGTGTTCGCTCACTTCGCCGCCACCGTCGGCTCGGGGCCCTACGGCGGGGTCGGGATCGCCCTGTGGATCGGTGCGGGGCTGGCCGTCGCCGGCGCGCTGCTCGCCGTGACCATCTACGCGCTTGGAGGTGCGCGACCGCAGGCGCCCGACATCCCGACCTTCCTGGCCGGTGCGTCACCGGCGTGGCCCTCTCCGCCGCTGCTGGCGCGGGTGCGCCGGCGGGCGCCGGCGCGTGTCGCTGCCCAGGACCTCGTGCAGTGTGATTGAGGAACGGCCGCAGTCGCCGCGCGGCCCCGTCGTCATTGCCTACGACGGATCGGAGCTCTCCAAGATTGGCATCGAGGAGGCCGGTCGGCTGCTGAGCGCGGGACGGCATGCGCTGGTGGTGTGCGTCTGGCAGCCGGTCGACGTCGGCTTCGTGCCGATCGACGACGAGCCGTTCGATGCCACGCAGGCGCAGGCCGTCCGGGCGGCGGCAGCACGGACCGCGGGGGCGGGTGCCGCTCTGGCCGCGAAGGTGGGGTTTCAGTCCGAAAGCCTGGCGATCGAGTCGGCCCCGACCTGGAAGGGGATCGTCGAGGTCGCCGAGGAGCGCGACGCCAGCGTGATCGTCCTCGGCTCCCACGGTCGCAGGGGGTTCGCGACCGTCCTGGCCGGAAGCGTCGCCGGCGCCGTCGCCGCCCACTCGCGTCGGACCGTGCTGATCGCACACGCCCCCGCCGCCTGATTCGGGAGACTAGTCAGGCTCGATATCGGTGAACCGGCGAGCGGCTTCGAGCAGCCCGTCGTGGTCGCTCCGGCAGCCCGGGCAGCTCTGGAGATGGATCGCCGTGCCCGGGTAGACGCGAGCTGGATCTTCTCCGGCGAGCTCGAGTTCGACATAGGCGTCGAGTACGTCCTCGCCGGCGGTGCACCCCGCATCGCCGTCGCGGGCCCGGAGCAGCTCATCGAGGTGGCGCGGATCGGCCGTCACGCTTCCTCCTCCTCAAGCACCGGGTGTCCGGCAGCGGCCATCCTGGCGCGGAGATTTCGCCTGGCGTCGAACAGGTTCTTGTAGATCGCGTTGCGGTTGGTCCTCAGTCGGATGGCAAGTACGTCGATCGGGACGTCGTTGAGCGCGATCGCGACGAACACCTGCCGCTGACGATCGCTCAGCTCGCCGATTGCTCGCGACAGGGCATCGAGCTGCTCCCTCTGTTCGAGCCGGTCCCCTGGGCGCGGCCCCATGCGGTCAGGCAGCTGTTCGAAGTCGAGCTCTTTGTGGCCGGGTGGGTGCCTTCGCCACGCGTGCCGCGCCACCTTGCCCGACACGTCGAAGATCACGAATTTGTACGCCCAGGTTGTGAACCGACTGTCTCCACGGAACTCATCCAGTTTGCCGAGAACGTTGATCAGTGCGTCATTGGCCGCTTGTTGCGCGAGGTCGTCGAACTCCGGCCCACTGATCGACCCGAGTTGTCCACGTCGCCGTGAGAGCTCGTGCCGGGCGGTGCGCAGCAGCGTCTGGTGCAGCCGCGCGAGGGTCTGATCGTGGCGGGGGTGTCCTGGCCGCAGCTGTTCGAGCCACAGCTCCGACTCACGATCCGGCGAAGCGCCGACGATACGTTGGTTGGTGGATGGGCCCACGCGCCGATGCTACTCACAGCGAGCGCAAAGAAGGTGGGGCTCGGCATCGGGGTAAGAAACGGTGGCGCGGAGACACTGAGCTGGTCGAAATTCACCCCGACGAACGAAAGGCCCGCGATGGCTCAGCAGCCGCTGATCGTGTTCGACGTGAACGAGACCCTCCTCGACCTGGAAACCATCCGTCCCACCTTTGAGCGCATCTTCGACGATCCCGCCGCGATGCGGCTGTGGTTCGCCAACTTGATCACCTACTCCGAGGCACTCACGCTCGCGGGCCGGTACGTACCGTTCACCGACATCGGCGCGGCGGTGCTGCGGATGCTGGCGCCCACCCGTGGTATCACGGTCAGCGACGCCGACGGCGCCGAGCTGACCGAGCGGTTCGCATCGATGCCGCCCCATCCCGAGGTGCCGGCGGCGCTGCGCCGTTTGCGCGACCACGGCTTCCGTCTCTTCACGCTCACCGACAACACGCTCGGGAGCGTTGCCTTCGCCTGGCGGGCGATGGACGCCTTCTACGAAGAAGATGAGCGGATCGTCGGTCACGCCGCCGATGCGTACCACCGCATCGTGTCCTACCGTAAGCCATACCGCGAGGTCGACCGGATCGCCGGCATGGTCTCGTTCGAGCCAGACAAGGTGACCGTGGTGATCGACGGCCTCGTACAACACCTCGCGCCAGGTCAGCAGGTCATATCGCACGGAGCTGACCGCAACCTAACGCTCGACGAAGTCATGGTTCAGGGTCGATCGTAGATGTAGTGCCACCGCCGGTAAGAACCGCTTCGCATGGCGCACTCATCTGCCCAGACGCGGCCGAATGTGGCCGCCGCGAGATGGAAAGCGAGAGTCCGTGACCGCTACCCGTAACCAGACCGAGGACCGGTGGTCGCAGCTGAGCAGGGGTGAACTGATCGCCCTTGGCAGGAGAATCGTCACCGAACGACTCGAGAGTCTCGGATGCACGGTCCAGACGCCGAGCAGTCGGATCGACAGCAAGCTCGAGGTGCGGACACCGTCCGGCCGGTCGATCGAGGTGTTCGTGTCCACGCAGCGGCTGGGCGGTTACGTCTTCTGGACCAAGCGGCGCCTTCAGCCCGCCGGCAACCGCTTCGCGGCGGTTGCGAGCTCTGCGGGTTCGCGAGCGCCGCCTTCAGGCTGGAGGCTGCCGCTGCGCACCGCCGCGAATATCCGGACTGCGACGGGGTCATCAGGATCGTCTTCCGCAGCGATCATCTGACCCTCCTGGGCGACCTGGATCTCGCCGTGGCGGAGAGGCTGACCACACGCCTGGAGGAGCTCAAGGGAGGGGGCGGCCCAGTCCGTCTCGACCTCTCGCGGCTGGCGTTCATCGACAGCTCTGGGATCCAGGCGATACTCGTCGCGCTCGCCGACGCCCGCTGGACGGGCTGGCAGCTCGACATCGCTCCGGAGGTAAGCCCGAGCGTCGCACGTGCGACGCAAATTGTCGGGACCGCTCCCGCCGCCCTCCACCTGAGTCCGGGCCAAGTCCGGTGCGGTGGATGGAGCCGCGGGCAGAAAAGCTGTGCGAATGCTCCATCCGGGATCACGTCCCGGTCGGGCAGCTGGGAACATCGTTTGTACCTCGGCCCGTATCGCACGGATCGCGCTTGCCCCCAGCCGTACTTCGGACCGGAACGCGAACTGCAGCTCACGCGAGTAGAGGGAATTTCGGGGGAGGTTGCAGCCGTCGCGCAGCGGCTGCAACCACCGCCGGTCCGGCTCATGCGCGGACGACCTTGCCTCCCGGCGAACCGGAGCAAAGGGTTGACAGCGCAAGCATCCTCGGTCGAAGATAGAGGGGGGAGATAGGACCGGGCCGTGGTGTTCCTGCCCCGCCGCTTCTGCGAAGCGTTGGCACCGCGCCGCTGGAGCGCCGCGTCGAGCGGGTCGGCCGGCCCGTATCGGCCACGCAGGGCGCCACCAACAAACAGGAGGCCCGAGATGAGCACAACGGAGGTCAGCGGTAAACAGGCCGGGGCGACCGCCGACGCCTCGACGGTCGGCATGAACTTCGAGGTCGTGGTCATCCCCGTCTCAGATGTCGACCGGGCGAAGGATTTCTACGGGCGGATCGGATGGAGGCTCGACGCAGACGTCACCAGAGGCGAGGAGTTCCGCCTGATTCAGTTCACGTCTCCGGGGTCCGGGTGCTCGATTCAGTTCGGGACGAACCTGACCTCGGCCGCGCCCGGCTCGGCCCGGGGGCTATACCTGGTCGTCTCCGACATCGGCGCGGCCCGGAACGCGCTCGTCGCCCACGGCGTCGAGGTAAGCGAGGTGTTCCACGAGGGGGCTCCGGGCGGGCGGTTCCACCCGGCCGGTGCGGACGATCGCGTCAGCGGCCCCGCGCCCGATCACAAGAGTTACGGCTCGTTTGCCTCGTTCAGCGATCCGGACGGGAACGGCTGGCTGCTCCAGGAGGTGACCACGCGTTTACCAGGCCGCGTCGATCCCGCCGAGACGTCGTATGCGTCGGTCTCGGATCTCGCCGCCGCCCTGCGGCGTGCCGAAGCCGCGCACGGGAAACATGAGGAACGGATCGGGCACGCGGACGCGAACTGGCCGGACTGGTACGCGCTCTACATGGTGCGCGAGCGCGCCGGGGAGGAGCTGCCGACATGAGCAACGACTACGACGTGATCGTGATCGGCGGTGGCTCGCCGGGAGAGCACTGCGCCGGGGCGCTGGCGGACGGGGGCTTGCGCGTGGCGGTCGTGGAGCGGGAGCTCGTCGGAGGGGAGTGCTCGTATTACGCGTGCATTCCGTCGAAGACGCTGCTGCGGCCCGGCGAGGCGGTCCACGGCGCGCGTGAAGCGGCTGCGACCGCCGAGGTCGACGTGAAGGCCGCGCTCGCCTATCGCGACTTCATGGTCTCGGACTACTCCGACGCCGGACAGGAGCGCTGGCTGGCCGACCGCGGCATCGACCTGATTCGCGGTACCGGGCGGCTCGCCGGCGTGGGCGTGGTCGAGGTCGACGGGGTGCAGCACACGGCCGACCACGTGGTCCTCGCGAACGGCGCCGATCCGGTCGTGCCTCCGGTTAGGGGTCTTCGTGAGCTCGAGGGGATCTGGACCAATCGCGAGGCGACCGGGATGAAGGCCGTACCTCGCCGCTTGATCATCCTGGGCGGTGGGCCGGTTGGCGTGGAGATGGCGCAGGCCGTGCGCCGGCTCGGCGGCGAGGCGGCGATAGGGGAGATGGCCGAGCACCTCCTCTCACGGGAGCCGGCGCCGCTCGGCGAGGCGCTCGGGGAGGTTCTCAGCGGTGAAGGCATCGAGCTCGTCCTGTCGGCCAACGCCACCGCAGCGCGACGCGACGGCGAGGACTACGTCCTCGAATTCGACGACGGGCGGCAGCTGCGCGGGGACCGGCTGCTCGTCGCGACCGGCCGGCGTCCGCGGGTGCGGGGGATCGGCCTCGAAACCGTCGGGGTCGATCCGGACGCGCACGGAGTTCCCGTCGATGCGCACCTGCGCGCGGCGGAGCGCCTGTGGGCGATCGGCGATGTCAACGGGCTGTGGCCGCTGACGCACGTGGGCAAGTACCAGGGGGAGGTGGTCGCAGCGAACATCCTCGGCGCGTCTCGGAAGGCCCACTACGAGGCCGTCCCGCGCGTCGTCTACACCGACCCGCAAGCCGCGGCGGTGGGCGCTACCGCCGGCCGGTTCGCCGCGATGGTTCCTTTGTCCGGGGTGGCGAAGACCGCCACCTATACGCACGCCTACGCCGACGGCAAGGGATTCCTGACCCTGCTCAGCGACGGGGAACGGCTGACCGGGGCATACGCGCTCGGGCCCGAGGCGGGCGAGTGGCTCCAGCAGGCCACGCTGGCGATCCGCGCCCGCGTCCCACTCGACGTCCTGGCCGACACGATCCAGCCGTTCCCGACCTTCTCGGAGATCTACGTCGAGGCGCTCAAGGAGCTCCGCGCGGCGATCGCGGCGGCGTCGAAGCCGGTCGGCACGGGTCCACCGATGGCTGCGAGCTGACCGAAGCTTGAAGGAAGGGCCGCGTGGTCGGCCCGGCTGACGTTAGAGCGGCCCGACCACACGTGGACCCAGCGGCGGGTCGACGTCGTCGTAGATGCGGGCGGCAGCGAGCTTGCCGCTCCTACCGCGGACGTAGACAACGATTCCCGCCTGAGGTGGCAGGTCTGAAACGCCCCAGCGGACCAGGTTGTACTCGAGGGCGCACGCTCTCCCGTCGTCGACGATCGCGCAGAGCTCGAGCGGGATGCCGCCACCATTCGAGAACAGGTATGCGTAGAAGGCGCGCACGCCGTCGCGGCCTGAGTGGACGTACTGCGCGCCCGCCGGCTCGCGAGCGTAGCCGTCCGGTTCGAAGGCCGCCACGATCGCCTCGACATCGGCGGCCGACAGCGCACGCAGGTACTCGGCGACGACATCCGCTTGGCGCAGGTCCGAGTCGGGCTGGAGCAGCGGCGGCCGGTTCAAATGGCGGCCGGTGAACGGCCAGCTGCTGAAGTAGAGCCGTATTTCGTCCAGGCGACCGTCGGGCTCCCTGTTGCCGCTGATTGCGACCGGGACGTCGACTCGGCCGGTTGCCGCGTCGAGGTGGAGGACCACCTCCTCGAAGCCCGAGCGCCGTCCGATGACATGGTCGATGGCCTCGATCGCAATGTGGCGCTGGGTGAGCCACGCTTTCATTTCATCGGCGTAGGCCAGGAACGGCCGCACGCCGGAGATGCGTCCGCGTACGGGATGGTGCACCACCGGCTCGCCCGCGAATGACTCGACCAGGGCGTCGAGCTCCCCCGCGACAATGCCCTCGTAGTACGGCACGGTCTCGAGCTTGCGCTGCAACCTCTCCTCGAGCTGGTCAAGTGCCGGAACGGAGAACAACTCGGGGAGCCAGGGCATGGTGCCAAGCATCCCAGGATTGCCCGGCGCCGGCGGAAAGCGCTCGCGGGGCCGTGGTCACAAGCTGGCCTCATTTGCGCGTGATCGCTCGTTAGCCTCGTCGGCTGTCTTGCGGGCTGGTGCCCACGTCCCAGGCGTCTATCGAAACCGAGGTGCGCGATGCGCAAGTGGTTGACAGAACGGCGGAGCAAATCACCGGCGGGGGCCCTGCTGTTCGCGGTCATCGGACTGGTCGTGTCGGTAGCGACAGTCGTGCCCGCGGCGGCCCACGATCGGAGCGGCAACCACCGACCCGGGCACCATCACGCCGACCATGGGAGGGGTCATGGCCGCGGGGGGTCGGGACAGTTCACGAACACCGTGTTCGCGAGCGGGGCGACGATCATGCATCCGGGCCCCAAAGGTCCCGAGGCGATCTCCCAGCCGGACGACATCACCTATCTCGACGGCCACATCTTCGTCGGCTTCCAGAACGGCGTCGGGCCGCAGGGCGAACCGAGTAGCACGACCGGCAACACCGACTCGACGATCGTCGAGTTCAATCGGCACGGCGACGAGGTCAACCAGTGGGACGTCGTCGGAAAGTGCGATGGCCTGACCGCCGATCCGGAGATCCATCGGGTGATCGCCACCGTCAATGAGGACGCGAACTCGAGCCTCTACACGATCGATCCCCACGGCAGCGGGAGCGGGAGCGTGGTGCACTATTCGTACAACGAGTCGCTGCCCTCGAACGGTGGCACCGACGCGATCTCGATCTACCACGGGATGATCCTGATCAGCGCCTCGGCTCCGGGCACCACCGGCGCGGCCGCGCCGCAGCCGACCTATCCGGCGGTCTATCGGGTCACCCTCGACAGTTCGACGGACGTGGCCACGGTGCAGCCGCTGTTCTACGACGAGGACTCCGCGACGGTCGCCAACCGCGGCAGCGCTCAGTACGGAAGCACTGTCTCGCTGGCGCTGACCGATCCGGACTCGAACGAGGTGGTTCCGTTCTACGCCCGTCGCTTCGCGGGCGATTTCATGCTCACGAGCCAGGGCGACAAGCAGCAGATCTTCGTCCGCGACGCCGGGACCCGGCACCAGAGCCTGTCGGTGTTGAACCTGTCCGACTCGGTGGACGACACCGCGTGGCCGTCCGATCGCCACGGCGCGATCTTCACCACCGACAACTCGAATAACACGATCAACGAGATCACCGGACCGTTCTACCCGGGACAGGTGTTCGTAGCCGACACCCCGTGCGACGCCAACGACGCCCCAAGCGTGTGCCCCGCTCAGGGCTTCCCGCCCAACTTCCTCGGCCAGCTCAACCCGGACACCGGCACGATCACCGCGGTCACGCTCCAGGGCCCGGCCGTCGAGCCACAGGGGATGCTGTTCCACCCCTGATGGCTCGCGGCGGGGCCCGTCACATCACTGATTCCAGATCACGCACAGCGCGAGGTTGATCAGCGCCACGGCTTCGAGCGCCAGCGCCAGCGCATGCTCGCCCGAGCCGTAGAGAGCCAGCGCGCCAAGGGTGCAGACGGCGACCTTGAACAGGACGAGCGGGACCTGCCGCAGGATCGGTGGTCATCTGGTCTCGGTGTGCGCGCGCGGTAGTGGTCATCGAGTAGATCCCAAGCCGATTCTCGGGCCGGTCTGTCCGGGCCGCTGAAAAGGCGCCTCGGTTAGCCTCCCCGGACCCGACAAGGAGGAAGAGATGGTGAAGCTCGTGGTTTGCTACGGCACGCCGGGAGGACACGGCGGATTTCGACCGCCACTACGCCGAGACGCACGTTCCCCTCGTGCACAAGATCCCGAACCTCCGGCGCTTCGAGCACGGGAAGGTGGTCGGGACCCCGGACGGCGCGCCGGCGCCCTACTACTACCTGGCCGAGCTCTGGTTCGACAGCCCCGCCGACCTGCAGGGTGGGATGCAGAGCTCCGAGGGCGAGGCCGCGGGTGCCGACGTGGCGACGTTCGCCAGCGGCGGCGCGACGCTGATGATCGCCGAAGCCTCCTGACCGCGCGTAAGGGAACCGACATGCAGATCACCCGCAACTCCCTCGACACCAGTCCCGGTCCGAGCGACTGGTTCACCGGCACGGTGTACCTGGACCCGGTGGCGACACCCGCGGATCCATCCCGCGTGGCGGCCTCGAGCGTCCACTTCACTCCCGGGGCGCGGACCGCGTGGCACACCCATCCCTGCGGCCAGACCATATACGTGACCGAAGGGATTGGCCGCTGCCAGCGCCGCGGCGGACCGGTCGAGGAGATCCGGCCGGGTGATCGCGTGTACTTCGAGCCCGGCGAACACCACTGGCACGGCGCTGCCCCGAACCGCTTCATGACCCACATCGCGATCCAGGAGGTCGACGCGACCGGGAGTCCGGTGACCTGGGGCGAGCACGTGACCGACGAGGAGTACAACGTCGCTCCGTCCTCGTAGCGCAGTTCGGTACGGGCGCCGTCAGGCGGCCGCGAGCCAGCGGGCAAGAGCCTCCATCGGGTAGTGCCGGGCCGCCTCGGCGAGGATGTAGAACGTGTCGGGCGGGACGATTGCCTGGAGCCAGTCGCCGTGCGGCCAACTGCCGTCCGCGTGCTGCTGGTCGAGCAGATAGGCGACGCCTCGCAGGACGGCTTCGGACGACGCTTCGCCCGCGTCGATCAGCCCGGTCAGCACCAGCCCGGTGAGCGGCGGCATGCTCGGGCCGCGGCCGGCTAGCTCCGGGTCGCGGTAGGAGCCGGCGAGCTCCCCCCAACCGCCGTCGTCGTTCTGGTGCTCGAGCACGAACCGGACCGCGCGCCGCACCCACGGCTCGGACATGTCGACGCCGACGCGGGCGAGGCCCTGAAGCACGCACGCGGTCGACGCCAGGTAGTTGACCGTCCAGCGTCCCCAGAAGCCGCCGTGGTCGAACTGCTGCGCGCGCAGGAACTCGATCGCGCGCCGCACGGCCGGCGAATCCGGGGTGAGGCCGAGCCGACCCAGGCCGTCCAGCACCCGGCCGGTCAGATCCTCGGTCGACGGGTCGCCCAACTCCCGCGGCGGGTCGATCAGCGTGCGGACCGCGGCGAAGGGATCCTCGAGGGACACCTCAACCGGCCCGGTGAACAGCGGTCCCGGCCGCTTGGCAGGGAGTCCGTGGACGAAGGCAGACCAGCCGCCGTCGGGGTTCTGCATGCCGAGCAGCCAGTCGCGACCGAGGTCGCGCGAGGCGCTCACGCGCGAGCGGACTTCCGGGCCGAGCGCGTCACCCGCCGGCGCGCGCTGCGCGAGCGCCTCGCCGAATGCGGTGAGCACCGCGCCGGTGTCGTCGTTGTCGACCATCGTCTCGTTTCCCGGCTGGAAGGCCCAGCCGCCGATCCGCGGCGCGCCGGGGTTTCGGTTGTCGACCTCCGGCTGGTCGACTTGCGACTGGGCGCCGATCATCCAGTCGAGCGCGCGGACGAGTCGCTCGTCGGCCGGCGAGGCGCCGGCGGTGATCAGCCCGCGGACATTCGCCGCGGTGCACCAGACGGGACTGCCGAACGCCGCGAAGTGAAGGCCCGCGTCGTCGCGCTCGGCCTGGGCCTCGAGCCACCCCACCGCTTCCGCCACCATCGGGTGGTGGGCTGGGAGCCCGGCGGCGCGCAGGGCAGGAAGGATCAGCGCGGTCTGCACCGTGCTCGCGTTCCAGCTGCCGCCGCGGTTCTGGAAGGTGGCGAGCAAGGTCAGCGTGCGGGTGGCAAACCGCCGCGCGAGCTCGCCCCTCGGTGGCCCGTCCGCGACCCAGTCTCCGCGCAGCCGATGAGCGATCAGGGTCAGCGCGCCGCTGACCATCAGGATCCCCGAGTGAAAACGTCGCTCCATGAACCTGACGAGGGGCGGGATCAGCGCCGGCGCCATCGGGGGACACGGGAGGGCGCTGGGGTCGAGCAGACCGGCCAGCGCCAGGTAGAGAACCGCCGGGTCGCCGCGCCCGAACGCGTCCACCACCGCGGCGGTGCCGCCCTGGGCTTCGACGTAGGCGCGGGCCGCGGCGATCGCGTCGGCGCTGTCGGACGGCGCGCACACGTGCAGGGCCGCCCAGGCGGATGCGGTGGCGCCGAGGTCGCCGACGTCCGCGATCGGGTGGGAGCGGTAGGAGCCGTCTGCCGACTGGTGGGCGCGCAGCCAGCGGGCGCCCGCGGCGGCGTCGGCGGGCTCCAAGCACCCGACGTGGTGGAGCGCCACCAGCACCTGAGCGGTCGGCGTCGTGCCCATGTCGCAGCGCGACTCCCACGAGCCATCCGCGCGCTGCGTCCGCCACAGGACCTCGCGCCCGCGGTCGACAGCCGTCCGGACCGCGGCGCGCTCGATCGAGATCTCGTCGGCGACGGTCACGCCGACTCGCTCCGCGCGAGCGCGATCAGCTCTTGGTCGATGCTCGGGAAGATCCCGCTAGCGGCCCAGCGGCGCTGGAGCTCGGCGGGGACCGGGATCGAGAAGCTGGCGCTGCGACCACCGGCCATCTCGACCACGCGTTGGTTCAGCATCCCGGCGCCCACCATCTTGGTCAGCGACCCGACCGGTCCCCGCGCCGACTGGACGCGGTCGAGTGCACGTCCCACGCCGGCCTGCCAGCAGAGGCCGGTATCCCAGCGGGTGCGCGGCAGGTCGACGAGCGCGGCCACCTCGTCGCCGAGCAGGAACCGAGCGAGCGCCGGCGCCGCACCCGCGAACCCGACCGGCAGCGAGGCCGCGTGCAGCTCGAACAGTGCGCGCGTCATCTCGATTCCCTCGGGCGACCGGCGGTGGTTGCGCCGGGCGATCGCCTCGGTCAGCTCGCGGGCGTGGGCAAGGTCGGCGGGGATCGCGCCGGGCGCGATGCCCATCATCTCTCCGATCACCCGCCAGCGGTAGTAGTAGTCCTCCGCCTCGCGGTCGTCGACGCGTACGCCCAGCTTGCGCAGCGCGTCGACGACGACGCAGGTGAACGACATCAGCGTGCCGACCAGGTCCTCCTGGCAGATCGGGATCCCGTCCGTCGCCGTGTCCCAGCGGCCGCTGGCCGAGACCAGGTGGCGAATGGCGGCGTGTAAGAGGCGAACCTTCTGGATCTTGCGGATCCCGCGACCGCGCTGGTGCAGCGATCCCGGCGCCATCACCGCCAGCACGAACTGCGCCGTCTCGCCGACCCGACGAACCGCGTCGTGATCCAGGCGGCGACTGAAGGTCAGCACCTTCACGCCGGGGTAACCGGCGTAGCAGTACACGAGCGATGCGGTGGCCAACGCCACGCACACCTGGGGGCCGTGCTCGACGACGACGGTGCACCCGCGCGCGAGCCGATCCCGATCGGCCCAGGCGGGCACCTCGGCCGAGGTCTCGAGCCACCGCGCGATCGAAAGCGGCAGCTCGGCCGGGACCGGCTGGTCGTTGTCGACCAGGTTACGGAGGATGCCGCTGACCCCGCGGATCTGTTGCGTGCGCGCAAGCTCATCAACGATCGCGTCGGCACTCGGATCCCCGACCTGCCTCATTCCACTGAGCAACGCCCCCGTATCGCCCACGCGCACAAGCTACGGAGCGGCGCAGGGTTTGGCAAGAGTTGGGAGGAAACGTGACGCCGGGGCCGAACGGACGGGACAGCGGCGGCGATAACCGCTGCCCCGTCCGGCGCTGGCTAGCGGCGGCGATGCCGCTTGGAGGTGACTCCGCCCACCGGCGTGACGCCGGCGTCAGAGTTGGTCACCTGGCTCCAACCGCCCGTCGAGCCGACCTTCGTCGTACCGTTGGCATTCTGCTCATAGATCACGAACTGGATCGCCGCATACTCGCCCTGGATCGTCTCGGTCGCGGTCTTGGAGCCGCCCGACACGTGGATGTCGGTGATCGCCACGTCCTTCATCAGATACTGGGCGACCGGGATCGACATCCCCGTATGACCGGGCTCGCGCACGATGATCTCCGCGGACTTCAGGAACGTGCCCTTGACGAGATCCTCGAACAGGTCTGAGCTGTACTTGTCAACCGGCTTGGTGACCACGAACTTCTGGAAGGTCGCCTTGCCGGCGCCGGCGCCGGTCGACTGGCTGCCGAGGTTCACCGAGTTATCGGCGCCGAGGTCGAATGAATCCAGGTCGAATATCTGGTTTGTGCTCGGGCTCTGAACACTCTCTCCGACCGGGGTGAGCCCGCCCAGGTTCGCGTTTGTGGGAGTGAGCTCCATGATCACGTCGGTGCCGGTGCCGGACTGTGCCGAGACTCCTCCGGCCGGCCCTTGCGGTCCTTGCGGTCCCTGCAGTCCGTTCTGGCCGTTCTGGCCGTTCGCGCCGTTCTGGCCGTTCTGACCCGCCGGTCCCGTCTGACCCTGCTGGTTCCAGGTGATCTCGGCCTCGCCAGTTGTGCAGCCGTTGACGCCTTGAATGTCGTCGGTGCTGTCGCTGGGATCGATGACACGAAGTGATCCAACGGGCTGATCGGAGTCTTCATTGCTAACGCCGGCGGGCGTCACATAGCACCCCGTGATCACCCCGTTCGATCCGGGGATCGAGGCGGCCGCGACAGCTCCGCCGATGCCGCAGAAGAGCGCGGCCGCCGTCGGGACCACCACCTTCCACGACACAGGTACGTGTCGCCATACACGCCGTGGCTTGGGCGCGTCGTCACGCCGAACGTCATCGTTCATCGATCCTCCTCCGGTTGAGGCGCCGCCCGCTACCCCATTCCCCCTCGCGCGATTCAACCAGACGACCCGCTGGCTCGTCAACGTTGCCCACGAGTGTGATTCGCTGAGGTGACCGTGCGTGTAATGCTCGCGTGCTCGATGGGCGGAGAGGGACATCTCGTTCCGCTCGTGAACGTCGGGCGCTCGTTGCAGCGGGCCGGCCACGAGGCGATGCTCCTCGTCGTTCCCGCGCTGGCGCCGAGCGCGAAGCGGTCGGGGCTGCCCTATCGGGTGGGGGATGAGCCTTCGCGACAGGTTGTCGCCACCGTGTGGGAGCGCGTTCGTGCCGGGCCGGCGGATGCCGTCGTCGGCCTGATGGACCGCGAGCTGTTCGGCGACAGGTGCACGGCGGCCATGCTCCCCGCGGCCCGAGAGGCGCGGGACGCGTGGCGCCACGATCTGGTGTTGCGAGAGCCGTGTGAGTACGCGTCGGCGGTCGCGGCGCACGAGGCGGACGTCCCGCAGGCGCAGGTCGCGATCTCACTGGCATCGGTCGAGTTCGACGTCCTGGGGATGGTCGCCCCGGTCATCGACCGGTTCTCGCGCGGAGTGTCCGCGAAGATCGGCTCGTCCCCGTACCTGAGCTCGTTTCCGCCGTCGCTGGACCCGTCACCGTGGTCCGACACGCGCCGGCTCCGGACGGCGCAGCCGGCGGACGACACAGCCATCGGTTGGGGGGCGGGCGAAGAGGAGCCGCTCGTGTACGTGACCTTCGGCACGGTGCTCGGCCACCTGAAGGAGGCGGTCGGCGTGTTTCGTACGGCGCTCGACGCGGTAGCGGGGCTGCGGGCGCGGGT
>DASPPG010000311.1:0-52767 GCA_035625625.1 Solirubrobacteraceae bacterium | reverse complement strand
CTGCACCGCCAAGGCGACGTCCACCATCACGTCCCCGACCAGTTCGATCCCGCCGCGCACGCCCTCCGACCCAAGATTCGAGACGGCCACCGCGGACGAGCACAGCAGTAGCGACGAGGCATGATCCACGAGTACCCGGTTGAGCTCCTCGGGCATCGAGCGGTCGAACGAGCGCATCCCGGCCTCCACGTGGGCAACAGGAATGCCCGCCTGAGCGCCGGCCAGCGCCCCGGCGAGCGTGGAGTTGGTGTCCCCGTACACGAGCACCGCATCGGGCAAGGCATCGCGCAGCACCGGCTCCAGGGCCCCCAGCATTCGCGCGGTCTGCGAGGTGTTCGACCCGAGCGCGATTCCGAGCTCCAAATCGGGCGCCGGCAACCCGAGCTCTGAGAAGAAGACGGCCGATAGGTCGTCGTCGAAGTGCTGCCCGGTGTGGACGAGCAGCTCCTCGTGCTCTGAGCGCAGGCGTGGCGAGACCGCCGCCGCCTTGATGAACTGGGGGCGGTTCCCGACCACCGTGAGGATCTTCATCGCGCTGGTTCGGCCAGCCGCTCGCGAATTACCGACTCAATCGCCTCGGCGGTCCGCCGGGTGACCGGCCCGGGGGCATCGAACGACCGCCCGTCGATCGCAGCCACCGGCTGCACCTCCCGGACGGTTGAGGCCAGGAACGCTTCGTCGGCGCGCAGCAGCACGTCCAGCGGACACGGACGCTCGGCAGCGCCGCTGGCGTCGATCACCATCGCCCGGGTGATCGAGGCCAGGATGTGCTCGTCCAGCGGCGGAGTGAGGAGCTCGCCGTCCGCGACCCAGAAGATGGTGCTCGTGGGCGCCTCGAGCACTCGGCCGTGCGGCGTGACGAGCAGCGCCTCGTCGAACCCCCGCTCTCTCGCCAGCCGGGAAGCGAGCATGTTCGCCCCGTATGAGAGCGACTTGACGCCATCCAACACGCGCGTCGGCGAGTACGTCACCGAAGCCAGACGAACCGTCTCGGGCATGACCGGCGCCGGCTCGGTCAGGAGCAGACGGTGGCCGCCACGAGTGATGACGATCCGCAGCAGCTCGTGCTCGGGGGCGCTGCCGGCCTCCGCCAGCAGCCGCCACGTCTCGGCGCGGACCGCCTCGACGTCGAGTGGCAGGCGCATGTTGCCGGCAGAGCGCTCGAGCCGGGTCAGATGTTCCTCGAACGCGAACGGCTGCCCGTCGTAGAGCCGGATCACCTCGAACACGCCGTCGCCGCGCAAGAGGCCCTCGTCCGTGGCCGGGATCGTCGCTTCCGAGGCGAGCATCAGGGCGCCGTCGACCGACGCGAGTGAGCCCGGGGAGCTAGCCATCGCCGTCCCGTGACCACACCTCGGCCAGGCGCACCACCACCGCCGCGGCGGCCGCCATGTCCTGTAGCGAGGCCCATTCGCGTACCGAGTGATACTCGTGCCCGCCGGTGAAGATATTCGGGGTCGGCAGGCCCATCTCGCTGAGGCGCGACCCGTCCGTGCCGCCCCGAATCGGCTTGCGGATCGGCTCGATCCCTTCGGCGCGGATCGCGTCCTCGGCGGCGCCCGTCACCTCCGGCACCGAGCTCAGAAAGCGGCGCATGTTGCGGTATTGCTCGCGCACGTCGAACTCCAGGCGCGCCCGCGGCTCGGCCCCGACGACCTCGCGTGCGGTCCGTTCGAGCAATGCGCGGTGGCGCTCGAGCGCCTCGTCGTCGAAATCGCGCAGGATGAACCTCACCTCCGCCGTGGACGCGTCGCCGGTGATCTCGTGTGGGTGGATGAACCCCTGGCGTTCCGAGGTCGTCTCGGGAGTCAGCGTGTCCGACGGAAGCGCGGCGACGATGCGCGCCGCCAATCGCAGCGCGTTGACCATCTTCCCGGTGGCCTGTCCCGGATGCACCTCCACCCCGCGGACCTTCACGATCGCCTCAAGCGCGCTGAAGGTCTCGTCGTGGAGCTCGCCCACTTCGGAGCCGTCGAGCGTATAGGCGCAGCGCGCCCCGAAGCCCTTGATGTCGAACAGGCTCGCCCCCTCTCCGATCTCTTCGTCGGGGGTGAAGGCGATGCGAAGCGTCGGGCGAGGGAGCTCGGGATGCGCGGCCAGGTGTGCGACGCCGGCCATGATCTCGGCCACCCCCGCCTTGTCGTCGGCCCCGAGCAGGGTGTCACCGCTCGAGGTGACGATGTCGTGACCGGCCTTCTCCTGGAGCTCAGGCATGCGAGCGGGGTCGAGCACGGTGCCCTGACGCGGCAGCTCGATCAAGCCGCCGTCGTACTCACGGTGGACGATCGGCTCGACGTCGTGGCCGGAAGCGTCCGGGCTGGTATCCATATGCGCGATCAGCCCGATCGCGCGCCCGTCGGCGTCGACCCTAGGTCCGTCCGTGCCGTCGAGCGTGGCCACCACGTAGCCGTTGTCGTCGAGCCGAGCGTCGTCGAGGCCGGCTTCCCGCAGCTCGGCCACCAGCACGCGACCCAGCTCGAGCTGCCCGGGCGTGCTCGGCGACGAGGTGCGATCACGTCGTGACTGCGTGTCGATTCGCACGTAGCGCAGGAAGCGAGCGAGGACGTCCGGGGCGAGTTCTTGGGCGAGCGGCGAGGTGTAGGAAGCGGGCATCGCGGTGAGTATCGCAACGTGAGGGGGGCAGAGGCCGCCCAGACCCCCAACACAAGAGGAGTGAGCAGAGAGATGGCAACCCAGACTCCAGTCCAGCGCCGGGCCGCCGGCAAGCCGCCGCCGCAACTCGCAAGCGCAACGTCGCCAAGCGCAGCGCCTCGAGCACCCGCGCCTCCGCGCAGCGAACACGCAGCGTTGCCTCACGCGCCGCCCGCAACGCCCGCAGCAACACGCGGAGCACGGCGCGCACCGCCGGCACGACCCGCACTCGCGCCACCGAGACCGCAGCTCGTGGAGTCGACGCCGCGGGGACGCAGCTCGGCGCGGTGGCCACCGGGGCACAGCGGGTGGTGCTGACCGCCGTCGGAAAAGAGGGCAGTCTGCGAAAGGAGGCTCCCCGTGTCAGGGACCCCAGTGGGCGAGCCCGTGTCGACCGCTGACTCGCAAGATCTGTTCGAGCGGTGGAGGCGCTATCGCGACCCGGACGCCCGCGACGAGTTGATCGCGCGTTTTCTTCCCCTCGCGCGGAAGCTCGCCCGGCGATACGTGCAATCGAGCGAGCCATACGACGACCTGGTCCAGGTCGCGAGCGGTCGACGAGCTCGCCCAGTACCTCGAGCTCAGTGAAGAGGAAGTGCTCGACGGCCTTCAGGTGGCCGAGGCGTACGGCACCGTTTCGCTCGACGCGCCGCTCGCAGACGAGGAAGACGCCAGCCGGCTCGACGCGATCGGCGACGAGGACCAGCGCCTGGGCCTGGTCGATGACCAGACGACAATCTTCGCCGCCGCCAAGCACCTGCCCCAGCGCGAGCGCGAGATCCTCTACCCGCGGTTTGGTGAGGACCTCACGCAGTCCGAGATCGCCGACCGGGTCGGCGTCTCCCAGATGCAGGTCTCACGCCTCCTGCGCCGCTCGCTGCAGCGTCTGCGTCAGCTCACCGGGGAGACGACGTCCGGCGGAGCGCCCGCAGGCAGTCTCCGCCGGATCTCAGCTTGTGGCCCGCTGGTGTCCTACCAGCGATATCGGATGCGGCGACGCATTGGCGCCTTGTAGGGAAAGGTCCTGTCGGGCTCCTCCTCGGGGGACGGCTGCGCGCTCACGCGGCCGCCGATCGCCGCGCGGCACGGATGACAAGTCGAGCACCGGACGGCCAAGATCAGTAGGCTCGCGGCACGTGCAGAGCCACTTCCGTGTACAGGTTCACAGCCAGGATCAGGCAACCGTGGTCGCGGTGAGCGGCGAGCTCGACCTCGCGTCGAGCCCGGCGCTCCAGGAGGAGCTGGATCGCGTGGCCGCGGACTCGACGCTGCTGATCATCGACCTGAGAGAGCTCGACTTCATGGACTCGACCGGGCTGAGCGTGCTCGTCCGCGCGCACCAGCGCGCCGAGGAGCAGGGCCGGCGCCTGGCGATGGTGAAGGGGCCGCAGCAGGTCCAACGGCTGCTCAGCCTGACCGGGGTAGCCGACCGGCTGACGGTCGTCGATAGACCCGAGGACCTGATCGACCAGGAGTAAGCGACGGGGGCGGATGATTCGAGGTCGTCGGCGGCGCCTGACGGCGGCGCCTTAGTTCGTTAGTTCCGCCGGCGGTCGACCATGACCACGTGCAGGATCTCGCCGTCGTGCTCCCGGCGGACGTCCAGCTCGTCGCTGAGCAGCGTCAGGGCGGAGGCCGCGCTGTAGTCGGGCGCCTCGTGCGAGAGCTGGTCGCCGCTGCCGTCGACGAACGGCCCGATCGTCAGCTCGAGGCGTTGCGTGTCGGTGGAGATCGCGAACGACATACGCGCGCTCCCGGCCGAACGGCCGGCGTGCGCCGCGATCGCGTCGGTGACGAGGTAAACGTCGGAGAAGCGGTCCAGCGAGAAGCGCGCGCGGGCAGCGAGCGCCCGGGCCACGCGACCGAGCACGCCGGCCAGCAGGCTGATCGGCGACAGCGAGACCACCGCGTCCCCGGCGAGCCAGGAGGCGTCCTCATCATCAGGTCCGGGCCGGCTCGGCAGGTGAAAGAGCGGCTTTCCGTCTCGCTGGCCGACAAACGACATCCTCACTTCGGTGCCGCCGCCGGGGACGGCGCGGAACTCCGCGCGCTCGGCCAGCGCCCGGATCACGGACAAGCCAACCCCGCGAATCGACTCATCGGCGGACGCGAGGGGCGGCAGCCCCGACCCGTGGTCCACGACGACCACCTCGATCGCCTCGGGATCGATGTACATGCGAACGCCCAGCGGACCTGTCTCGCCCTCGTAAGCGTGCATTACAACGTTGTTGCAGGCTTCGCTGACCGCAGTCTTCAGGTCGTCGAGCAGCTCGGGGTCCAGCCCGATCAGCTCGGCGACGCCGGCAAGCACGCCGCGGACGAGCGTCAGGGTCTCAGGCCTGGAGTCGAGCTCGAGCCGGACGGCCGGCGCGGCTGCGTTCACGGCGGGAGAGTCTTCGGTCAAGTCAGGCGATCTCCGTGGCTCGAGACCGGCCAGAAGGTCGGCGCTGGAGCGCTCGACAGTCGCGCCTCGGCGTGCATTTGAGCCTCGTGTGCTGGGTAAACATACGCTGAGGCTGAGTCATGGATTCGCGCGTTCGTGCCCTCTACAAGATCGAGCCCCAGCCGGGGGCGCCAGCCCAGGCACGAAGCATCATCGCCGAAGAGCTCTCTTCGCGTCTCCCCGACGGAATACTGGAGGACATCAAGTTGATGGTCAGCGAGCTGGTCACCAGCGGCGTCGTCGACGCGGGGAACGGCGTGGAGGCCCCGGTCACGCTCGACCTGTGCGTGAACGGCGACATACGCTGCCCGTGATCGACCACGGTGCCGGTTTCGCGACGCGCATGGAACGGACCCTCCCCACCCGGCGCGGCTGGTGGGGATTGCGGCTCGTCGAGCAGCTGTCTGACCGCTGGGGATGCAGTGTTCGCCACAGCGCACCGAAGTATGGTTCGAGCGCCCGTGCGCGTGACGTGACGTCCCGCCGTGGTGGCGTCACGCCAGTGGTCATCGGGCGAACGCGCCGACCCATCTGGCCCCCCGGCGAAGGCGCCGACCCCATCTGGCCCCCGCCCCGGGCATGGTGTCTTAGACGAGATCCGTCAGGCGACGGACGCTTCGTCGCCTGTCTCGGTCATCTCGCGCAGACGAGCCAGCGCTCGACGCAGGATTCGCGACACCTGCATCTGCGAGACGCCGATCTCCTCGGCGATCTGGATCTGCGTCATGTCCTGCATGAATCGCAGGGCAAGGACATGACGCTCGCGCGCGCTCAGTTGATGGGCCGACGCGGCGATGGTCACACTCGCGTCGACGGATCGGCGCGGGCATACCGGCTTCTGAACGAGGTGATGGCGCAGACCGATCGAGCCGCACTGGGGCAATTCGTGATGCGCGCCAAGGAGTACCTGGCGATCGTGCGCGCCCACGGTCGGGCGCTAATCCTCTCGACGATGCTGTTCGCCGACGAGGTGCGACCGAGCAAGGACGTCGACGCCGCGACGCAGAAGTCGCACCAGCCGTCGGCTCAGCAGCTGAAGGCGGCGGCCGCGGTGATCGAGGAGCTCTCTGGGGTGTGGGAGCCCGGCGAGTGGAAGGACCGGTACCGCCGGCGCCTGCAGGACGTCGTCGCCCGCAAGCGCAAGGGCCAGACGATCAAGGCGCCCGAGCCGCGCGAGCCGGCTCCTGAGGCGCCCGACCTGATGGCCGCGCGCGAGCAGACGCTGGCCGAGATGCGCGGCGGGAAGTCCGCCAAGCGACAGAAACAGGAGGCAAAGACATGACCAATAAGCGAGAGGAGCAACTCGAGCGGATGCGCGAGGCCCTCGACGAGAAGAACGCGGAGGCCCGGGCCCGATCCGAGGAGCATTCCCTCGAGGAGGCCGACCGGCCGCCCGACGTCGAGAGCGTCCGCGCCAAGAGCTCGGGTCACAAGAAGAAGACGGCGGACAAGTGGAATCAATGAACGTCAAACACGGAATTCACGTGGATTCAGGCATCCATGCCTGAATCCCGGGAGACCTAGTTCCGCCTTGCCTCCGGCGGCGGGTCGCTAACGCGACTGGCCTAGCGACCCTGAGCGCGCATCAGCCGACGTGCCCTAGCCGGCAGCTCGGAGATCGTTCCGCGCACCTCTGAGAGTCCCTCCCGGAGCTCTCGGTCGCCGACCTCGACCGGCATCATCGAGTCTTGGAGCTCGGAGAGGCCGTTATCGGCGCTCTCGATCGCCTCGACCGCGCGCTCGACGTACACCCGTGGGTCCGCCGAATGCATCCCGCCCGAGCTGCGGTCGAAGGCCCGTCCGGGCAGTCCGTAGCGCTCGGCGAACTCGGCGTGGGTCCGCCGCAGGCGGCCGTAGGCCGATTGGACCGGCCGGAACAGCTCCTCCTCGAGTCGATCCGCGGTCTGCTCGTCCAGCTCCTCGTACGCCTCGCCCAGGCTGGCCAGAGCGAGCGCGAGCTGGTCCGTCGCCTCGGCGACGTCGTCGAGCAGTTGCCGCCTCGCTTCACCGGCGTTGTAAGCCATCGCCTCGAGATCAGTCTCCAGCCGGCCCGGGGGTGCCCCCGGAACCGTCGCGGAATTTTCTCAATCGCGTCGCCATCCGCGCCTATGCTACGTAGGCGATGAGTGGGCTGTTGATCCGGGTGCGGTGGCGGCGGCCACGCCGGCCGTCCACGAGGTAGCTGTGGCGTCCATCGCGAACCTCCTTCGGGGCAGCGATCGCGAGTTCTTCGACATGTTCGAACGCGCCGGCGCGAACATCGTCCACGCCGCCGAGCTCCTCGACGAGATGCTCGCGCGCTATCCCGAGAGCGCCGAGCTGGCCGGCGAAATCCTGACCTGCGAGCACGACGGCGACCAGATCACCCACGACGTGATCAATCGGCTCAACCAGACTTTCGTCACCCCGATTGACCGCGAGGACGTCCTGCACCTGGCCTCGGCGCTTGACGACATCGTCGACTACACCGAGGAGGTCGCGGACTACCTCGGGCTGTACAAGATCGAGGCGCCGATGGCCCAGGCCCAGCGGCTCGCGGGCGTGCTGCGCGATGCGACCCGGCAGATCGCTGCCGCGATCCCGTTGATCCGGACTTTCAAGGACATCACCGACCACATGGTCGAGGTGCACCGGCTCGAGAACGAGGGCGACCGGATCGTCCGCGAGGCCATCGCATCGCTGTTCGAGAGCGGGATCGACCCGATGGTGGTGATCCGGTGGAAGGACATCTTCGAGCGACTCGAGAACGCGATCGACTCGACAGAGCGGGCGGCCTTCATCCTCGAAGGCATTGTCATCAAGAACGCATGAGCGCCTCCGAGCTCGTGCGCGGCGTGGACTTCGCGGGCCTTCCGACCCGCGATCTTGACGCGGCGGTCGCGTTCTACGGCGAGACGCTCGGCCTGCCCCGGTCCGTGTACATCCCCGAGCGCCACTACTCGGAGTTCGAGACCGGCAACCTGACGCTCAGCATCTACAACGCCGAGCAGATGGGGCTGGAGCACAACCCCAACCGGAACGCGATCGCGCTGCACGTCGACGACGTCGCAGCGGCGCGCAAGGCGCTGGAGGAACGGGGCGTCGAGTTCCACGGCGACATCATCGACACTGGCGTCTGCCACATGGCGATCTTCACCGACCCGGACGGCAACGCGCTGATGCTCCACCACCGCTATGCGCCGCGGAAGACGGACCTCTAGAGGAAGGAGCCGGTCGTGACCTTAACCCGTCAGACGATGACCGACGAGCAGCGCAAGTCGGTCGCGCTCGAGTACCTCAAGGCGTTCGACAACGGCGGCGTCACGTCCACCGGGGACAGCATCCTCGAACTGTTTGCGCCGGACGCGCAGGTGGCATTCCCGAAGTGGGGGATCGCCAATGGCCGCGATGAGATCGGACGGATGTTCAGCGACGTTGGCGCCACGCTCAAATCGATCCGTCACGACTACGCGAACTTCAACTGGATCTTCTCGGGCAGCGACCTCGTGGTGTGCGAGGGAACGAGCTACGGCGAGCACGAGGACGGGCCGTGGCGGGCCGGCGTGCCCGAGTGGGGCGCTGGGCGCTGGTGCGACGTTTTCGAGATCCGCGACTGGCAGATCCAGCGCTGCTTCATCTACCTCGATCCCGACTACGCCGGCAAGGACACCGCGCGCTACCCGTGGCTGGCGGGGGCGGCGGCGCCGTCGCGGGCGACCGTCCCGGCGTAGCCGTCGGGCATCTCAACCACGAGCGCCCCGGCCAGGCGCCGTAGCACCGGCTGGAGGTCCTCGTCCTCCTCGGGCTGCCAGCCGTCGAGCAGCCGGCACAGCTCCGCGCGGCCGGCCGAGATCAGCTGCTCGCGCGCCTGGAGGCCGGCCGGGGTCAACTCGAGCTGCCCGTCGGGGTCGGTGACGACATAGGCCCGCTGCGCCAGCCCGCCGAGCGGCTCGCGCAGCTCCTCGGGCGAGAGGTGCAGCTCGTCGGCCAGCGCCCGCTCGGTGGTCGGTGCCCGCTCGCCGATGCGGTTGAGCAGCCAGCCCTGGGGTGGGGTGACCTGCACACCCGAGCGGTCGATCAGCTCGTTGTAGATCCGCTGGCGCTCCTCGCGCTGCATGAGCGAGCTGAGGATCCGCTCGAGCTCGCGCTCGGAGCTGTCGTGACGGGGGGCCGCGAAGGTCTCGCCGACGCCCTCGGCGGCCGCGGTCTGGCGGAGCGGTATCTCGCGCAGCAGCCAGCTGAGGAAAAACGACACCAGCGCGACCGCCGCGGCGGTCGTGAACACAGGTTGCAGCGCCGCGGCGAAGGCGGAGATGTAGGGCTCTTTGATCGCGGCCGGGAGACTCTTGACCACGGCCGGGTTGGCGGCCGTCGGAACGTGGACACTCGCAGGAATCCGGCTCGCCAGCTCGCGGGCCAGGTTGTTCGAGAAGATCGCGCCGAACCCGGCAACGCCGATCGATCCTCCGATCTGGCGAAAGAGGGTCGAGCCGGAGGTCGCCACCCCGAGATACCGGTAGTCGACCGCGTTCTGAACCGCGAGGACGAGCACCTGCATGACCATCCCCAGCCCGAGGCCGAGGACGACCATGTCTAGGGCGACGGTGACGGTCGAGGTCGAGAGCCCGATGTGCGAGAGCAGGAACAGGCCGACGGTCGCGAGCGCCGTGCCCGCGATCGGGAACGGCCGGTAGCGCCCGAAGCGCGCGATCAGGTTCCCGCTCAGGATCGAGGTGACGAGCAGCCCCGCCATCATCGGCGTAATCAGCAGCCCCGAGACCGTCGGGCTGTGCCCCTTGACCACCTGGAGGTAGAGCGGCAGGAAGGTGACGGCGCCGAACAGCGCGAGCCCGATGATGAACCCGACCGCGCTTGCGACGACAAAGATCCGGTTCCGGAACAGCGCGAGCGGCAGGATGGGTTCAGCCGCGCGATGCTCGACGAACGGGAACAGGACGAGCATCACCGCACCGATGATCATCAGCGCGACGATCAGCGGCGAGCTCCAGGAGTAGCCACTCGTCCCGCCCAGGCTCGTGAACAGCACGATGGCCGACAGCCCCGCCGTCAGGACGGCCGCGCCCAGGTAATCGATGCGGTGATGAACGTGGTCGGTGCGGGGCTGGAACGCCACCGCGATCACCGCCAGCGCGACCAGCCCGAGCGGTAGGTTGACGTAGAAGATCCAGCGCCAGCTCAGGCTGTCCACGAAGAAGCCGCCCAACAGTGGGCCGATCACCGTGGCGACGCCGAACACCGCGCCGAAGAGGCCCTGGTAGCGGCCGCGCTCCCGGGGCGGGATGATGTCCCCCACGGCCGCCATCGTCGTGACGATCAACCCGCCGCCTCCCAACCCCTGGAGCGCGCGGAAGGCGATCAGCTC
This sequence comes from Solirubrobacteraceae bacterium, assembly GCA_035625625.1. Classification (GTDB taxonomy): domain Bacteria; phylum Actinomycetota; class Thermoleophilia; order Solirubrobacterales; family Solirubrobacteraceae; genus Palsa-465. Next base: position 42,310 of record DASPPG010000311.1, on the reverse strand, counting down.
GGTCATGCTCTGCGCCTGGCCGCACAGTGCCGAGCCGATCAGGAAGAGGACGATCGCGGTCTGGAGCACCCGCTTGCGGCCGTAAAGGTCCCCGAGCTTGCCGTACAGCGGCCCCGAGACCGTCGAGGCGAGCAGGTACGCGGTCACCACCCAGGACAGGTGGGACAGGCCGCCGAGGTCGCCGACGATCGTCGGCAGGGCGGTCGAGACGATCGTCTGGTCGAGCGAGGCGAGCAGCAGTACAAGCAGCAGCGCCCCGAAGATCAGGCGCACGCGCGGGGCTTCGGTGCCGACGGATGCCGACGCGCTCGCCCCGTCTCCGACCGTTGCCCGGGTCGCGCTCACACAAGCACCGACCTTAATCGCGTTGGTCGGCGGCGCCTCACGGCGGCGCCTTAGTGCGAGGTCGCCGTGGCCTCGGCCGGCTCCCCGGCGCCGTCCGGTCCGGAGTCGGTGACCGCCTCAGCGGGTGGGGCCGGCGGGGCGGGATAGGCCGCAGCGGCCTGATGCGCCCCGACGGCGCCGGCGACGCCGATCGCGGCGGCGAGCAGCGCCCAACCGGGTCCGGTTCGCTCCTGTCCCAGCGCGTGGTCAAGCGACAGGTCGCCCGGCCCGACCCTCGGCCAGCGCGAGCACGGCGGCGATCAGGACCGCGTTGTACTCGTAGCCGCCGTTTGTGACCCACGGCCCGTTCTTGAGGTGGACGCGGTTGATCGCCGTCAGCATCACCGAGGTGAGGGTCCCGGCCGCCAGCGGAGTGGCCAGCCCCAGCGCGAGCGCGGCTCGGCCCCCGGCCTCAGCGACCCCGGCCGCGACGGCGTTACGCCGCCCAGGCCGCATCCCGAGTCCCTCGAACATCTGGGAGGTGGCATCGAGCCCGTGTCCGTTGAACCATCCGAACAGCTTCTGGGTGCCGTGCCCGAAGAAAAAGCCTCCGACGGTGAGTCTCAGCAGCAAGCGGCCGATCTTCATCGCTCCTCCAGTCTTTGAGTTGAGCGGGACGTCGTCAGATCATAGGCCGCACGCCGTTCACCACCAAAGTGGGCCCAAGGGTCATCGCGGTAGGATCGGACTGGCCCGGGGGGGCGACGGCGTGATGTCGCCAGCGGCCTGGATCGACTCGATCGAAAAGCTCCAGGAGGGCAGATGAGCGCAGATGTCACCACCCCCACGCTGTATGTGTGTCACGGCGACGAGGGCGGCCCGCGGGTGCACCCATGCAGGCGCGTGCAGGAGGCGATGCACGCCAAGAACATCGCCTACGAGAAGGTCATCGCCGGCCACGGGAGCCCGTTGCCGTTCCTGCGCAAGGGCTCACGCGAGGATCTGCGGGCCGCCACCGGCGACACCGAGCTGCCGGCGCTGAAGCTCCCCGACGGGACCGTGCTCAAGCACTCGCGCGCGATCCTCGCTTGGATAGACAGCCAGCCGGAAGGCGGGCCGCGCTAGTGCGGCGCCGTCGGGGCGATCGGCCAGAGTTCACGCCGTGGCGTTCCTCCACGCTGGGGTTTGCCTGCCTGCGCCGCTCGCCCCGACGAGCAGCCATGTTTCGTGCGGGACGAAGTTTTTCGTTTGATCCGGCGGATGGCTACTACCCCAAGGATTAGCGCCTCACACCTCGGCGACGCGAGCGCGAATGCCGCCAGGCTTCCCGCGCCGGCGCGGGCGGCGGTCGAGGACCTGCTCGCCCAGCTCGACCACGAGCTCCCGAGCCGGATCGAGCGCTTCTACGTGGTCGGCTCAACCTACGCGGGCGCGTTCCGGGAGGGGCGGAGCGACGTCGACTTCGTCGCGATCCTCGCCGGCGAACTCGAGGCCTTCGCGTCGGAATGGCGGCCGCTGATCGAGAAGGCGCTGGCCTTCCGGCGGGGAGCGCCCGCGAGCCCGCCTTATCGCCGGCACCCGGGCGTTCGCCGCCGGGCAGTGGCCGCGTTCGTCGCCCACGTGATCGAGAGCGCCAACCGGCTAACTTCTAACGGTGGCCTCCCGCGCCGCCACCGACCAGCTCCGGATACGTCCGCTCGAGCCGGCTGACCTCGAAGCGGTCGCCGAACTGTCGGCCGCAGCGTTCGGTCACCATCTCGACGACCCGCCGGCGCTGGACCGAGCGACTGGCCCATCCGCTTCAGACCGACCCCGGGGGAGCGTTCGTGGCCGAGCGCGAAGGGCGGCTGATCGGCCTGGCCGAGGCGATCCGGCGGGAGCGCCTGTGGGTCCTCTCGATGCTGGCAGTCGACCCGAGGGTCCAGAGCGCCGGCACCGGCCCTGCGCCACTGGAGCGCACCCTGCGCTACGGCGCGCACGGCGACGCAGGGCTGATCATCAGCTCGAGCGATCCACGTGCGCTGCGGCTGTACAGTCTGGCAGGCTTCTCGCTCCGTCCGGCCTTCGAGAGCAACGGTCGTCTCGACCGCGGGACCCTGCCCGGCGCTGACTCCGCCGTCCGCGAAGCTGACGGGAGCGACCTCGAGGCGCTCGCCGCGATCTCCCGAGAGGTGCGCGGCGGTCCTCACACCAGCGAGCTCTCCTTCGCCCTCGAGCGCGGCGGGCAGCTGCTGCGACACGGCGATCGTGGCTTCGCCGTGGTCATGCCGAGCTTCGCCGCTGTCTGGCTACTGGTCGCGCGCGATCCGGAGGCGGCGCAAGCGCTGCTGTGGCGCGCGCTCGAGCTGGTCGGAGACCTCGGTGGGGACCGGTCCACGGCCCGTTGGATCACGGGCGGCCAGGACTGGGCAATCGACGTCCTGCTGAAGGCCGGCTATACCCTCGCGCCGCGTGGCGCGCTGTGCGTGCGCGGCCGGCCTGGCCCTTTGCATCCGTTCCTGCCGAGTGGCCCGTTCGGGTGAGTCAGGCTCGTTTGATCGCCCGCAGCGTGTAGGTGTGGGGCAGGCGCCACGGGCGGTCGAGGAGCCGCCACTCCTTCTCGTCGGTGCGCTCCATCTGCCCGGGAAGTGCCTCCCAGGGCACGATGTCGTGCTCGACCAGCGTGGTCAGCTGCATCCCGGCGTCGAGCAGGGCGGTGACGATCTCGCCCAATCCGTGGTTCCACGAATGACTGACGGTGTGCTCGAACGCGACGTCGGTCTCGACGTACGTCCCGCCGTCGGTCTCGATGATCGGCTCCTCGTGCTCGAAGTACGGGTACTCGACGACGAGCAGCCGGTCGGTTCGCTCGTCGAGTGCCCACAGCATCGGATGGCCCTCCCGGAGGAACAGCCAGCCCCCCCCGGTCGTAGCAGCTCCGCCACCACCTGCGCCCACTGCCGGATCCTCGGCAGCCAGCAGAGCGCCCCGATCCCAGTGAACACGAAGCCGAAGCGCTCGCGGCCGAGGACGCTCGGAGCGTCGTAGACCACGGCTTCGACGAACTCGATCGGATGCCCGGCGCCGGCGGCCAGGCGGCGGGCTTCGGCCAGCGACGCCGGCGAGAAGTCGAGCCCCGTCATCCGCCCCCGAGGCGGGCGAGCGACACGGTGTCGGTGCCGATGTGGCATTGCAGATGCACACCGTCGAGGCCGGCGATGTCGCCGAGCAGCGGGAGGTCGAACCGGCACCGCGCTGATGAACTCCGGGTCGCCCAGGAATCGCTCGACCGCGTAGCCGGGTGACGCGGCGTGGGCCGGCGCGCGCTCGTCCCAATTGGAGCGGTTGATCGTGAAGCTGTCTTCCATGGACGCGTAAGGTACGCGTATGGCTAAGACCGAGCGCAATCACCAACCCGAGAAGCTCACCCGCAAGCGCTTCGAGTCGGAGCTCCTCAAGCTCCAGCGCGAGCTCGTGATCATGCAGGAGTACGTCAAGGTCAAGGGGCTGAAGATCGTGGTGATCTTCGAGGGCCGCGACGCAGCCGGAAAGGGAGGCGTGATCAAGCGCATCAGCGAGCGGACCAACCCGCGCGTGTGCCGCGTCGTCGCGCTGCCGGCGCCGACCGAGCGCGAGAAGACCCAGTGGTACTTCCAGCGCTACGTGCAGCACCTTCCCGCCGCCGGCGAGATGGTGCTGTTCGACCGCTCCTGGTACAACCGCGCCGGCGTCGAGCGGGTGATGGGCTTCTGCACCGAGGCCGAGTACGAGGAGTTCATGCGCTCCTGTCCCGACTTCGAGCACATGCTGGTGCGTTCGGGGATCCAGCTCATCAAGTACTGGTTCTCGATCTCCGACGCCGAGCAGGAGCGCCGCTTCCAGGCGCGCGTGCACGATCCGATGCGCCGGTGGAAGCTGAGCCCGATGGATCTCGAGTCCCGCGCCCGCTGGGTCGGCTACTCCCGGGCCAAGGACGAGATGTTCCGCTACACCGACATCAAGATGGCACCGTGGTACGTGGTGCAGGCCGACGACAAGCGCCGCGCGCGGCTGAACTGCGTCGCGCACCTGCTCTCGATGGTCAAGTACGAGGACCTGACGCCGCCGCCCGTCGAGCTCCCTCCGCGCGTCGACGAGGCCTACGTCCGGCCTCCGCTCGAGGAGCAGACGTTCGTGCCCGAGGTCTACTGAGCAATGCCTCCCGACTGGTTCGGAGAGCTGGCGCAATTCCTCGCGATCGAATCGATCAGCGCCGATTCGGACCGCGCTTCCGAGGTGCGCCAGGCGGGCGAGTGGGTGTGCGAGCGCGTGATCGAGGCGGGCGGCGGGTGCGAGCTGGTCGACTGGCACGGCCAGCCGCTGGCGATCGGCGAGATCCGCGCCTCGCGCGACGGCGATCGCGCGCCAACCGTCCTCTGCTACGGCCACTTCGACGTGCAGCCGCCCGACCCGCTCGAGCTGTGGGAGTCGCCGCCGTTTGAGCCGGAGATCCGCGGCGAGCACCTGTACGCCCGCGGCGTGGCCGACGACAAGGGGCAGCTGTACATGCTGCTCGCCGGGGCGCGCGAGCTCGCCCGGTCGGAGCAGCTCCCGGTCAACGTGCGCTTCGCCTGCGACGGCGAGGAGGAGACCGGGGGTGAGTCGATCGTCGAGTTCCTGGCCGCCGACGACCGCGGCGCGAACGCGGCGATCATCTTCGACAGCGGCATGATTGGCCCCGGCCGGCCGGCGTTCAACGTCGCCACGCGGGGCCTGACCTACTTCCACCTGACCGTTCGGACGGGCGCGCGGGACCTGCACTCGGGGATCTACGGCGGCGCCGCGCTCAACGCCGAGCACGCACTGATCCAGACCCTCGCCGGCGTTCTCCCGGCGGACGGACGGCTGGCCGAGCCGCTGCGCAAGGGGATCGTGCCGCCGGCGCAGGCGGAGCTCGACACCTGGCGCGAGCTGCCCGCCGGCGCCGACGAGCTCGCCGATCAGGGGGCCCGCCCGATGGATCCCCGGGCGGCCGAGGAGTTCTACCTGCGGACGACCTCCGAGCCGGCGCTCGACGTGAACGGGCTCGCCGGCGGCTCCCCGTTCGCCCAGAAGACGGTGCTCCCTGTCCGGGCCGACGCCAACGTCTCGATCCGACTGGCGCCCGGGCAGGAACCCGAGGAGATCGCGGGCGAGTTCGAGCGCCTGCTGCGGGCCGCCGCACCGACCGGCGCCGAGCTCGAGCTGGAGCGGATGGGGTTCGCCCCGGCCGCCGTGTTCGATCCGGGAAGCCCGGCGATTCAGCTCGGGGTGCGCGCCTTCGAGCGCGCGGTCGGTGCGCGGCCGGCGCTGGTCCGGACCGGCGGCACCCTCCCGATCGCCGCCGCGCTGGCCGACCGCGGCATCCCGACGATCATCACCGGCTTTTCGCTGCCCGACTCGGGCATCCATTCGCCGAACGAGTGCCTGCGGACGGAGTACGTCCCGCTGGGGATCGCAGCAGCGCGGGCCCTGTTCGAGGAACTCGCGGCTCTCTAACCTGGCGCCAGCCGCACGGTGTCTGGCGCCAGGCGCGCGGCGTTCACGATCAGCTCGACGCAGGTTGGCAGCGCCAAGGCGGTGGAGTCGAGCACGCGGCGATGAACCGGCACCCGAGCCGCTCGGCCACCTGCGGTCCGACCCAGCTGCCGCCGGCGCCGTAGGAGGCTGAGATCGTGACCAACGTCCTCATGCCACCACTGCGGCCGGCTGAGCCTCACCGGCTGCGGCCAGAGCCGTGCCGGGCCGGAGCAGGGTTCCCGAGACGAGCGCGCCGAGCAGGAAGATGCCCGCGGCCCACCAGAACGCGACCGTGTACCCGTGCACCGCGGCCTGGGCTGTGACCAGCGGGTTGAGCGCCTTGCCGGCGAGATAGCTCGTGACGGCCGTCGTCGCGATCGTGTTCAGGAACGCGGTGCCGATCGAGCCGCCGACCTGCTGGCAGCTGTTGACGGTGGCCGAGGCCACGCCGGCGTCGTCCTGGCCAACGCCGAGCGTCGCGGTGTTGATCGAAGGGGCGAAGATCAGCCCCAGCCCAAGCCCGGTCACGAGCAGCGCGGGCAGGATGTGCGGGGCGTAGCTCGAGTGGACGCCGAGCTGCGCGAGGATCACCATGCCGAACGCCGCCAGCAGCATGCCGACGGGAACGAGCGGCTTCGGGCCAAAGCGCGGGAGCTGGACCGCGTTCGACGTCGTCGAGCTGACGATGATCATCGCCACCATCGGCAGGAACGCCAGCCCCGTGACCACCGGGCTGTACAGCAACGTCTTCTGGAGGTAGTAGGTGAGGAACAGGAAGACGCCGAACAGGCCGGCGCCGGCGATCAGCACCGATAGGTACGAGCCCCCGCGGTTGCGGTCGAGGACGATCCGCAGCGGGAGCAGCGGGTGCGCGGCTCGGCCTGTGAGAAGCCGTAGACGATCAGGAACAGACCGAGCGACACCGCCACGGCACCGGGCACGTCGAGCCTCGGGCGCTCGGCCGGAACCTGATTGATGAGTAGCACCATCGCCGCGAACACCGCCGGCACCGCGATCACCACGTTCACGTACAGGCACCAGCGCCACGACAGGTATTCGGTCAGCACGCCGCCGAGCAGCAGGCCTACGGCTCCGCCGCCGCCGGCGATCGCGCCGTAGATCCCGAACGCGATCCCGCGCTCCCGCGGTTCGGTGAACGTAGTCGTCAGCAGCGACAGCGCCGACGGCGCCAGCAACGCGCCCGCCGCACCCTGGAACGCGCGCGCGGTCACCAGCATCCCGAGCTCTGCGCCGCGCCGCTTGGCGTCGGAGAAGTGGAGCGTGTTCTGGGCGGAGGGCAGCGCTATGTTCACGACCGTCGCGTCAGGCACCACCATCAGCTGCGCGGTCCCGAGCAGCGCGAGGATCAGCCAAAGCCGTTCGTGATGAGGATTGTCCAGCGTTGGAGAAGCTGGGGGCGTCTCGGTCGCGGTCACTCCACGGCCACCTCACCGGCCGCGTCCGTCTCGCACGGGACGTCCCGTCAGACCAGCGCGGGCGCCTCCGGCAGACCGGCCAGCGCCGCCTCCAGGTCGGCCTCCGAGAACTCGGGGTCCTCGAGCTTGCCGACCAGGTAGGCGTCGTAGGCGCTCAGGTCGAAGTGCCCGTGCCCGCACAGCCCGAACAGGATCACGCGCTCCTCGCCGGCCTCGCGGGCCGCGTCCGCCTCGGCGATCACGGCGCGAATGGCGTGCGCCGGCTCGGGCGCGGGGATGATCCCCTCGGCCCGGGCGAAGCGCACCGCGGCCTCGAAGGTCTCATTCTGGCGGTAGGCGCGCGGCTCGACGAGTCCCTGCTTGACGAGGCCACACACCAGCGGTGAGTCGCCGTGGTAGCGCAGGCCGCCGGCGTGCACCGGTGGCGGGACGAAGTCGTGCCCGAGCGTGTACATCGGCATCAGCGGGGTCAGCCCAAGCGTGTCGCCGAAGTCGTAGGCGTAGACGCCCCGGGTCAGGGTCGGACAGGCGGCCGGCTCGGCCGCGATGAACTTCGTCTGCGCTTCACCCCGGATCACCCGGCGGAGGAAGGGGAAGGTGAGCCCGCCGAAGTTAGACCCGCCGCCGACGCACGCGATCACGGTCTCGGGCTCCTCGCCGGCCATCGCCATCTGCGCCAGCGCCTCCTGCCCGATCACCGTCTGGTGCAGCAGCACGTGGTTGAGCACCGACCCCAGCGAGTAGTTCGTGTCCGGGTTCTGGGCCGCGACCTCGACCGCCTCGGAGATCGCGATGCCGAGCGAGCCCGTGGTGTGCTGGCGCTGGGAGCGGCCGGACTCGGTGACGTCCGAGGGAGAGCGGTGGACAGTGGCGCCCCACGTCTCCATCATCGAGCGGCGGTAGGGCTTCTGGTCGTAGCTCGACCCGACCATCCACACCTCGCACTCGAGTCCGAACAGCCGGCAGGCGAAGGCGAGGGCCGAGCCCCACTGGCCGGCGCCGGTCTCGGTGGTGAGCTTCTTGATCCCGGCCTGGGCGTTTTCGTAGGCCTGGGCGACGGCGGTGTTCGGCTTGTGCGATCCCGGGGGCGACCCGCCCTCGTACTTGTAGTAGATGTGGGCGGGGGTGTCGAGCTCGCGCTCGAGGCGACGGGCGCGGTAGAGCGGCGTCGGGCGCCACATCTTGTAGGCATCGCGCACGGGCTCGGGGATCTCGATCTCGGGCTCGGCCGAGACCTCCTGGAGGATCAGGCTCATGGGGAAGATCGGCGATAGGTCGTCCGGCCCCGCCGGCTCCTTCGTTCCAGGATGCAGCGGTGGCGGCGCGGGGTGGGCGGGATCGGATATATCGGCCATCAGGTTGACCCAGTGAGTCGGGATGTCCGGTTCGTCGAGCACGAACTTGACGCGCGTCTCGCTCATCGCCTCTCCTTTGCTTGCTGGAGCGCGGAGCGTATTCGGTCCGCAGAAGGGGCGCCGGGGCGCTCCCGTTCTCTCTCCGCATAGACTGGAGGGATCCATGAGTCTGGAGCTACTGGACGCGAAGCCGACGGCCGAGGGATTGGCCATCACGTTCGGAACGGAGCGCGGGATCGAGCGGCTCGAGGGCAGCCATGACGAGATCGCCCGGCTGGCCCAGGCGATGCGGCAGGTGGCCGCCCTCGGACAGGTCAACGACCACGACGACGTGTGGCTGGACGCGGTCCCCGTGGGCGACGCGCTCGTGAAGCTGGGCGTGGCCCCGCACGGCCAGACCCGGGTCCTGATCGTCCGCTCTTAGATTCGCCGGGGCGTCGGCTCAGATCTCGAGGCGCGATTCCTCGAGGTCGAGCTCCTGGATCACGCGGTTCATCGTCTCGTTGGAGATCGTCCCCGCGCGGCGGAGCTCGACCAGGGCGTCGCGCTGGGCCGCCAGCACCATCTGGACGACCTGCTGGGAGGCGAGCGGTCCTCGTAACCGTCGTCCTCGATCTTGCCGGCGCGCGCGGCCAGCCGGCGCTTGCGGTAGTCGCAGGCGTTATGCATCCGGTCGAGCGTGTCGTCGCGAGTCCAGTCCTCCGCGCGAAGTGCCTCGATCTGGGCCAGCGCCGCCTTGGTGGCTACGAGCCGCGCCTTGAGCTCCTCGTTATCGGCCTCTCCGCCGTCGGTGATGCCCAGCTTGCGGATCAGGGTTGGGAGAGACAGAACCTGCACGACGAGCGTGCCGAAGATCACCGCGAAGGTGAGAAACAGGATCAGGTCTCGATTCGGGAACGGGGACCCGTTGTTGGTCGTCAGCGGGAGCGCCAGCGCCGCCGCCAGCGACACCGCGCCGCGCATGCCGCTCCAGCCGACCACCAGCCGGTTCCTGGCCGGGGCCCGCCGCGCCCGCTGACTCGGGCGGCGATCCAGCGCACGGATCAGGTAGGGAACGGTGAAGAACCACGAGGCGGATGAGCACCGCAGCTCCGCAGATAGCCAGCGCCCAGCCGATCAGCTGTCCGGTCGTGTACCCCGAGAGGCCCTCGATGATCCCGCGCAGCTGGAGCCCGACCAGGACGAACAGGGCCGAGTTGATGATGAAGTCGAGGATGTCCCACGTGAAGAAGCCCTGGAGCCGAACGCGCGCGGGGATCACACTGGGCCCTCGGATTCCCATGTAGATGCCGGTGGCCGAGCGAGAAGGATCCCGCCACAACCGCGGCGACAGCGACGCGACAGGCGACCAGCGCGGTGGCGTCGTTGAACAGGCCCTCGCCCTCGACCAGGCTCACCATCCGCCGCGGCACGTCGAGGGCGCGCATGATCAGCCCGGCGGCGAGCGGATCGGTCGGCGACACGACCGCTCCAAGCGCGAACGCCGCCGCCCAGGGCATCCCGATGAGCGCGTGGGCGACGATCGCCACCCCGGTCATCGTCACCAGCACCAGACCGACGGAAACCAGCGTGACCGTACGCAGGTTCTGCCTGATGTCGCGAGGTTGGCGAAGAAGGCCGCGCCGTACACGAGCACCGGCAGGAACACGACGAGCACGATGTTCGGATTGAGCCTGACCTCGAGAACGCCGGGGATGAACCCGAAGATCACGCCGCCCATCACCAGCACGATCGGATAGGGGATCCCCAGTCGGCGGGCCAGCGCGCCCAGCCCGGCGATCGCCACCAGCAGACCGCCGATCAGCAGCTCAGCCTGACCCACGTGCAGAGTTCGCTGACGCGACGAGGACTTTGGCGATCCAGTTGACACACCCGGGACTCGATCGCCAAAGTCCGTGGCATGGCGCGACGCGGCGCCCCAGACGAGTGGGACCCGCCTGCGATCGTGGAGATCACGGTCACGCAGGGGCCGCGCGCGCGGACGGTTCCGGCGAGACGGCTGGTCGCGGTCATCGGCGTGCTGGCGGTGATCCTGGCCGGCGTCGGGGTCGGCGTGGCCGTGGTACACGGCGCCGGCGGCTCAGCCGGCGCGGCGCACGCGAGCGGGAATGCATCGGACCCGGGGCCGGTGGCGGCGGCGTCTCGCGAACCGCTCAGGTGCCTGAACGCCGCAGTGTCCGCCGCGTGGCCGGCCGAGATCGATCGAGGCGGCCCCTGCTGGCACTACGGGGTGAATCTGACCACGATCCTGCGCTACGTCCACGGCGTGTGGCGACTGGCGCTGGCGGCGAGGAGCTCGTCCTGTCCCAACGTCCCGCTACCACCGCCCGTCCGCGCGCAGCTCGTGGTCTGCCGACGCTGACTCGGGTGCGTCACCCGGCGCTGGTTTCGTGCGGCTCCTCCCCCGGCTGCTCGGTGATGAGCCGCGCAGCGCGGCCGTGGGTGAAGAAGCTGAACGACCAGCGGACGTACACCACCACGCGGTTAGCGAACCCGACCAGATAAAAGAGGTGGACGAACAGCCAGGTGAGCCAGGCGATGAACCCGCTGAGCCGGAGCCCCTTGATGTCCGCCACCGCGGCGCCGCGGCCGATCGTCGCCAGGTTGCCCTTGTCGTGGTAATCGAAGGGCGCCGTGCTCCCGCCACTGAGCCGCTCCCGGACTACCCTCGCCGCGTAGCGCCCTTCCTGCATGGCCACGGGCGCGACCCCGGGGAAGGTCATGGCGGTGCCGTCCTTGCCGCGGACCCGAACCATGTCGCCGAGCGCAAACACCTCGGGATGACCTGGGAGCGTCAGGTCCGGCTCGACCGCGACCCGACCAGCCCGGTCGAGTTCGGCCCCGGTCGCCTCGGCCAGCTCGGACGCGAGGCTGGATGCCGTGACGCCCGCGGCCCACACGATCGTCTGTGTCGGAATCCGCTGGCGTCCGCCGCCGGGACTCTCGACGGTCACCGACTCGCCATCGAGGTCGACGACGGTCGAGCGCAGCATCGGCGTGACGCCGAGCCGCTCGAGTGAGCGCTTCGCCTTGGCCGACAGCGACGGCGGGAAGCTCGTGAGCAGCCGGTCGGCGGTCTCGACCAGCAGGATCCGGGCGGTGCGCGGATCGGCGATGCGGAAGTCGCGGCGGGTGTCCCGGGAAAGCTCGCCGATCTGGCCCGCCATCTCCACGCCGGTCGGCCCGCCGCCCACGACCACGAAGGTGAGCCAGGGGGCGCGCCGCTCGGGATCGGGCTCCTCCTCGGCGGCCTCGAACGCGCAGAGAATGCGCCCTCGGACCGCCAGGGCGCTCTCAAGCGACTTCACCTCGGCCGCGTGCTCGCTCCACTCGTCATGGCCAAAGTAGGAGTAGCGCGACCCGCCGGCCACGATCAGCGTGTCGTAGGGGATCGAATCCGGCGCCGGGACGTCCGCCACGGACCGAAGGTGAACCTGACGGCCGTTCAGGTCCAGCCCCGCCACCTCGGCCATCAGGACGCGAACGTTGGCGGCGCGCTTGAAGATCGCCCGCAGCGGATAGGCGATGTCGCCGGGCGAGAGAGCGCCGGTGGCGACCTGATACGTCAGCGGCTGGAACAGGTGGAAGTTGCGCCGGTCGATCAGCGTGACGTCGACAGGCGCGCGTCGCAGCTTGTCGACGGCCTGCAGGCCGCCGAAGCCGCCGCCGATGACCACTACTCGATGCGCGCCGTCGCCGGGCATGCCGCCGAGACCTTACCCAGCTCCGGGCGCGGTGCACATGGCGGGTTCGGTTCAAGCGGGCCCCGAACCATGCCGATCAGCTCAGGATGGAGCAATCGTCCATGCCGGTGGTGCCGACGGCACTCGGCACACCAGTCCGGCACCGGCTTGGCCGACGGCTGCTGGCCGTGGTCGCGCTCGCCGTCGCCGTCCTGGGATTGGTTTCGCACCACAGCGTCGCGAACTACCGGGTGACCTCCGGCTCGATGGAGCCGACGCTGCAGGTGGGCGAGCGCCTCACCGCCACGAGCTCGAGCGCCCCCGCGATCGGAGACATCGTCGTGTTTCACCCGCCGGTGGGGGCTCACGCGGTCAATGCCGTGTGCGGCGTGAGCGACGAGGGGTCCGGGTCGAGCCAGCCGTGTGGCGCGCCCGTGCCTCAGGAGTCGAGCGCGATCTTCGTCAAGCGGATCGTCGCCGGGCCGGGCGATCTGGTGTCGATCGTCGACGGCCACGTGATCCGGAACGGCATCAGGGAAAGCGATCCCTACATGGCGGCCTGCACCGGCGATGAGCCTTGCAACTTCCCGACGCCGGTGACGGTCCCGGCCGGCGAGTACTACATGCTGGGAGACAATCGGGGCGTGTCGGACGACAGCCGCTTCTGGGGGCCGGTGCCGCGGGCGTGGATCATCGGGACCGTCGTGCGCTGCTCGTGGCTGGACACGATCTGCCACCCGGTGGGCTGAGTCGGCCGCGTTTATTCAGCGGCCGTGCCGCCGTCGTCCTGGCCTCCCTGGGTGTCGTGGCCGACGTCCTCGGCGCTGACATGGCGCATCTCAGCGCTACCGATCGCATTCGGCGGAGATGCCGTCGCCGTCCTCGTCCTCGGGCGCCTCGCCGATGCGCTGCTTGCTGTACGGGACGCGTAATTCGCCGCCCTCGTCCTTGATCCGGGCCAGTGGCACGAGCGGTGTGCGCTTGTGGCCGATGCCCGCGGACAGCTCCACGGCGGCCCACATCGGCGGTCGATCGGCGCGGTCATGTCTCTCCCTCCTTTGGTGCCGTGACACTCGGCCTACCCGCTCCGCTCGGCGGCCATGCCCGGCCGCCGGTCGAGCAAGTTGAGGTTCGCGCGCCGGGCTGAGGGGATGTCAACGGGAGTGGCCCTGATGCCGGCCGCGCTCCGCAGCCCGATGTTCTGGGTGGGAACGCCGATGGCCGGCCTGGCGGTGTGGTTGCGCCGCGACGACGATGGCGGTGGCAATGGCGGTGGCGACGGTGCAGACGCGCCGCCGATCGACTGGGACGAGTTCCAGCGGTCGTTCTGGGCCGACGTGCGCCGGCGAGCCCGCGCTCCCCGCCGCCCCGCGCACCCCCTCCGCCCGCTGAACCGGCCCGGGGGGCGGATGGGTCACCGAGTTAGACGATCTTCCCGGGGTTCAAATGGCGCCCCGGGTCGAATCCTTCAAATAGCGCATCGAGCATCGCCACCCCCGGCGCGGAGATGTCCTCGAGGAGCCACTGCGCGTGCTCGGTGCCGACCGCGTGGTGGTGCGAGAGCGTGGCGCCGTTGTCTACGAAGGCCTGCTGGATCGCGGACTTGACGACCTCGTACTCGGCGAGCATCGCCTCGTCGCTCGCCGCCCCGAAGGAGAAGGTGAAGTACAGGCAGGCACCGGCGTGGTAGCTGTGCGACAGGTGGCACATCACGTAGCCCTGAACGTTCAGGCGCGCGAATGCCTGATTCGCTGCCTCGATCACGGCGTCGTAGACGGGCATGAGGTTGCTCCACGTGGTCGCGGTCTCTGATACGTCGCCGGGCGCCCCCCGGTCGAGCAAGAAGTCGCGGATGTACGGGATGTCGAACTTCTTCTGGTCGTAGAGCACGCCCGGGCCGGACCCGATGCATAGCCCGCCGTGACGCTTGACCAGCTTTCCCACGGCGCGGCGCTGCGCCGCGACGTGACGCTCGCTGCCCTCGTAGCCGATGAACGAGAGGCACATCTGGCTGGGATCGAAGCCTCGCCGGCGGCGCAGGTACGCCTGGAGCGCGACCGACTGCAGCTTGTCGAGCATCGTCGGATTGATCCGCATGGCGAAGGAGAACTGCGTCTCGTTGGGGTCTGAGACCCGCGTCACCGAGACCGAGTAGTCGCTGGCGGCCAGGTCCCGCATCGCCGCCAGGCCTTCCGCCCACGTCGGGAACAGGTAGCCGAGGATCGTGCGCCGCTCGGGGATCCGCCGCACCTGCACGGTGCCCTCGGTGATGATCCCGAGGCGCCCCTCGCTGCCAAGAACCATCTGCCGCACGCTGGGCCCGTTTGACGCCGCGGGCACCGGCCGGGTCACCAACATCCCGGCCGGCGTGGCCACGCGCAGACCCTTGACCATGTCCGAGATGTCGCCGTAGCGGTCCGACTGCATCCCCGATGACCGGGTCGCGATCCACCCGCCCAGGGTCGAGTGCGGGAAGGAGTCGGGGAAGTGACCGAAGGTATAGCCGCGGGCGGCGAGTTGGGCCTCCAGATGCGGCCCGAAGACACCCGCCTGCACGCGGGCCAGACGGGAGCTGCCGTCGATTTCGAGCACCTCGTCGAGGCGTTCGAGATCGACCGAGATGACCGGACGGGCCTCGCCGCCCGAGGCCTCCACGGAGCCGGAGATGGAGGAACCGCCCCCGAACGGGATCAGAACCGCGTCGGCACGCAGCGCCGCCTGGACGGTGGCGGTCACCTCCGCCTCGTCGGCGGGGCGCACGATCACGTCCGGGAGGCGGGCAAGCTCGCCGTGTCGCTGGCGGATCAGATCGCGGAGGGACTTCCCGCGGGAGTGCACCACGCGATCGAGTGGATCGCTCGAGACGAACGATTGACCGACGGCCTCCTCGAGCTCGGAGCGCAGCTCGATCGGCAGGTTCGGTTCGGGGATGTGCAGCTGATCGAACCGCACCGGCGCCGCGCCTTTGACGCGTACGTCCACGCCGATCGCCTGCTCGATGAACGGCGCGAGGGCGGGCTTATCCGCGTGCGAGAACTCGAGTCCCTCGTCACCCCATCCCCACCACTTCATCGCGGGCATCGGTCGGCTCCGGCGCGGGACACGTCCCGAACTGTGTCACGGCAGCCCACCGGACGCCTCTGCGCCACCGGTGCGCGCGGGGAGCGGCGGCCCGCCTTGGGGCGGACCGCCACCCTCACGCCTCGCCGGATGCCGGGAGCTACTGAGCGACGCTCATGCCTCCGGTGCTCGAGGTCGTCGTGCCGCCGGCGAACGAGCCACTGCCCGTGGACTGACCAGGGATCGCGCTCGCGCGCCGGAGCCAGCCCGTTGGCCCGCTGAAAGTGCTTGATCGCCGCGAGCGTGGCCGGCCCGAGGACTCCGTCGATCGGCCCCTCGTAGTAGTTGAGCTGGGCAAGCTCGTGCTGGAGCGCGACCACCGAAGCGCCCTGCTGGGTCGGCGCGACTGTCTCGGCGATGGTGCTCATGTGTACCTCGCAGGTTTGAAGACGACTCTTGCGCGATCGTCCTCGCGTGGCAGCACTGTGTCGCCAGTAGGCCGCTACTGCATCCTTGGGAGGGTGCTACGTGCCCCGAGTCGCCGGTGGGCCAAGATCCGCGCGAGATCTTGCGGATGCGATCCGTTATTTGCGGCATCCGGCGAAGGACCGAACGACGGACGACAACCCTGGGGGGCCAAGACGTGGATACTCGACTGAAGCGAATCGTCGAGCTACATCGCGAACGTCACCTGCACTCGTTCGAGAAACGAGGCGCGGAGCCGGCGAAACGCGGCGAGTGCTCGCGCGATCTTGAAATAGCCGCCTGAGTCGGCGAAGACCTACCTGCGGGCAGCGGCCAGCTCGTCGACGGCCTGGACGAGCCTGTCGACGTCCTCGGGGGTGTTGTAGAGGACGATGCTGGCTCGGACGGCGCCACCGGTTTCCGCCAGGCCGAACCGGCGCATGAGCTCGTAGGCGTAGTTGTCGCCGGCCCAAACGTCGATGCCGCGCTGCGCAAGGTGCGCGGCCAGCTCATCGGGCTGGTAGCCGTCGAGGACGAACGACACCGTTGACGTCCGGTGCTCTGCCGCTCCCAGCAGGCGAACGCCCTCGATCCGCGACAGTCCGTCCAAGAGCCGGATGAGCAGGTTCTGCAGCGCCTCCTCGACCGCGACGAAGGTCGCCAGCAGCTGGCGGCGGCGACTGCCGGAGGTGTCGGTCAGGCCCGCGAGCCAGTCGATCGCGGCCCGTACACCGGCGAGCAGCTCGAACGCCGCGGTGCCACGCTCGAACCGGGCCGGTGAGGCGGCGGGCGCGGGGGCGAGCTTCGCGGGATGGAGGCTCGCGAGGACGTCGGGGTCGGCGATGACTGCGCCCGTGTGCGGCCCGTAGAACTTGTACGAGGAGCAGGCATAGAAATCGGCGCCCAGCGCACGGACGTCGATCGGCCCATGCGGGGTGGCGTGCACGCCGTCGACGTAGGTGAGCGCTCCGCAGGCGTGGGTCAGCGCAGCGATCGCGGGAACGTCCGGGCGGGTGCCGATCGCGTTGGAGGCCGCGGTGACGGCGACCAACCGGGTGCGATCGGTCAGCACCTGCTCGATGGCGCTGGTCGGAAGCTCGCCCGTGTCGAGGTCGAAGTCGGCGACCCGCACGCCCACGCCGACGCGCTCGGCGGCCAGACGCCAGGGGCGGATGTTGGCGTCGTGGTCCAGCGACGTGACGACGACCTCGTCCCCCGGTGCCCAGGTGCGCGAGAGCGCGTCGGCGAGATGGAAGGTGAGGGTCGTCATGTTGGGGCCCAAGACGACCCCGTCGGGCAAGCCGCCAACGAGGTCTGCGAGCGCGCTGCGCGCCTCGGCGACCACCTCGGTGCTGGTGCGGCTCCCCTCGAAGGCACCGCCCACGTTGGCCATCGCCCGGCGCATGCCCTGCTCCACGGCGGCGATCACAGCCTCGGGAACGTGCGTGCCCGCGGCGCCATCCAGATGGGCGTGTCCAGCCGCCAGACCGGGAAACTGGTCACGGATTTCGTTGATGGGCATCAGACGCTGGGTGGTGTCCTTGATCATGCTTGCGGAGCCTGAAGACAACTTGAGCGATGCGCAAGCGCGACGCGCGCGTTCACGATCGCACGAGCCTAACGGCGACGATGATCGCGCTCGTCAGCGGTGTGCAAGGCAGGGGATGTTCGGGTTCGTGTCCCCAGTGCTCTCTGCGCCACTTCGCCTCGATGTATCGCTTGGCTTGGTCCGCGTCCTCTTCGAACGCCGTCATAGCGCCCTCCATCTCCCGCTCCTCTGTGGCCATCGCGCTCAATCCCCTTCGGATCGCGAGCTGCTTGCGAATCTCCTCATCGTGCAAGCCGTCCGTGTCGGCGCGCTCCGGCATCGATGCCATCGCCGCGCGAGTGCTTCGCGCTCGAATCCGGGATTGTCCACGTAACTCCTCGAAGGGCGCCGTAGGGTTAGGCGGACCGAAGTAGGATCGCGCGGTGAGCATCGTCAAGATCAACGCGATCACCGTGCCGCGTGAGCGGTTCGCCGAGTTCGAGCAGCGGTTCGCGTCGAGAGCTGGAAGGGTCGAGGGCGCGGCCGGCTTCGAGGGGTTCGAGTTGCTACGGCCCAACGACGAGCGCGAGCTCTGCCTAGTACTGACGCGCTGGCGCTCGGAGGAGGACTTCCAGGCCTGGGTGGCAAGCGCCGACTTCGCAGCCGGACATTCCCAGCACCGTCAGCACGGGCCGGTCGGGACGGCCAGCGAGCTCTGGTCCTTCGACGTGCTCGAGCGCAAGGACGGCTGACCTCGTCGCGCCGAGGGCGCGGTTGCCGCCACCACCGTCCGGTCAACTGCCGCCGGCGGGGCATTCGGTGGGGTCACCGCGCCGGCGATCGACGGGACGATTGAGAGCCATGTCAGTGCGCCGGTCAGCACCGTCACGAGCCACAGCTGTCTTCTCAATTCGCGCCTCTTCCCTCTCGTTCCCGGGTCTTCCCGACGGGGCGACCCCGGATCCCGAGCTATGGTCACCACCCGCCGTTCCGTGAGCATTCCCGCCACTGCCGGTCTTCGAACGTGCCCGCCAGCGCGCGGTGGAGCCGAGAATCGCAGCGAAGCCGATAATGAGCCGTCGCATGTCAATGGACCGCCTGCGGATTCGCCCTGGAGACGAGAGCGACGGACCGACCGTCGTCGCGATCTTCGACGAGGCTGTCGCCTGGCTGGTGGAACGTGGGCAGACCGGACAGTGGGGTGCGACGCCGTTCTCAGAGCGGCCCGGGATCCGGGAGCGCGTCCATGGGTTCAGGGTCGGCGGTGGATTGCAAATCGCCGAACGCGACCAGGAGCCGGTCGGCGTTCTGGTCGTCGGTCCCGCACCGGCCTACGCGCCGCCGGCATCGGTGCCGGAGCTCTACATCATCCTGCTCATCAGCTCCAGGCGCATGGCCGGGCACGGAATCGGCCATGCGCTCGTCAACCGCGCCGTCGAGCTGGGATACGAGCGCAAGGCGGAGATTCTCCGCGTCGACTGTTGGGCGCACGCGCCAGGGCTCGTCCGCTGGTATGAGAAGCAGGGCTTCGAGCGCTCTGGCCGGTTCGAGCTGAACGGCTGGCAGGGGCAGATCTTCTCGATGCAGCTATAGGGCCGATCGTGAATTGAAATTTGTCGGCGGCGCCTGACGCCTTAGTTGAACTTGCCGGCGGCCCCGTAACAACCCTCGTCGAGGATCTCGCGGAGTCTGACCCTCGTCGAGGATCTCGCGGAGTCTGCTCGCGAACGCCTCCGGTTGGCCGGCGTATCCGGACTCGCCACCGAGAAAGCCGCCGTGGTGGCTCGGGAACACGGTGGCCCGCTGACCGAGGAGGTCGGCGGTGGCCACTGACGTGCGCCCCGTGAAGTTGCTCCCGGACTCCTCGCCGACCGCGATCACGACCCGGGTGGGCCCCGCGCTCAACGCGTCGACGTCAGGGCGGTAGCTGGTGATCGCCCACGAGCGGTCGGATAGCAGTGGGTCGTCGCGAGAGCCGTCGTCCTCTCCGGGCATCCCGAACACCGCCGGATCCGCGGAGGGCTGGGCGAAGTACTCCTCGGTGAACTCGCCCTGCCACGACGCCATAGTGCTGAACGCCGCCATGCCGGCACCCCAGCCGTTGGCCTCGTAGACGTCACGAACGCGCGCGCGAGCGCGCTCGGCGGCGGCGGCGTCATCGAGCACGGGGATCAGCGGTGGCTCGTGTGCCACCAGAATGGTCACTTCGTCTGGATAGGCGGCGACGAGCGCGAGCGCCGTGACTGCACCCCCACTGCTCGCGAACACCTCGACCGGGCCGGCGCCGAGCGCCCCGATAATGGCGTGCAGGTCGTTAGCTTGAAGCGTGGGCGTGTTGTCGACCCGGCCGTCTTTCCGGGTGCTGCGGCCAAGTCCGCGTGGGTCATAGGTCACCACCGTGCGGTCGGCGAAGTGCGAGGCCAGCGTGCCGAAGCCGCCGGCGGTCATGGGCTGACCGATCATGAACAGTGGCGGGCGGCCGTCGGCAGTGGGCAGGGGACCGTGGACGTCGTACACGACGTCGGCCTCGGCCGTCTGAAGGGTGTGTGTCGTGGTCATGGCGGTGTTGACCTCTCCAGGACCGAAAACTCATCGGCTCAGCCGTGGTGAACTACGGATCGGCCGAGCGCGATTTCGGCGTACGAGAACGCGGACTGGCTCCGGATGGGCGGCGATGTCGTGAGGACGAGCATGGGTTCCGGCCGAAAGGTCAAGCACAGCTGGAAATGGATCAGTGAATGTACGCCACGACCATGCAGCACCCCATATCCGAAAAGGCGGCCCGGGCGCTGCGTGGCGAGTTCCTCCCCCAGCGGGGCAAGCCGGTCCTGCTCGCCGGCGAGGCCGCCGAAGAGAAGTAGCACGGCCAAATCCTTCCGGGACAGGAAGGAGCGGGCGGGTCTCTCGAGACCCGCCCGCCTTCCTGTCTTCTCGCTCACGAGCTGAGCTCGAGCGTGAGCGGGCGCAGGCTGCGGCAATCGCTTAATGCCGCCACGAACGCAGGGGCCTGCGGACTGAGCCGCGCCGCCAACTGGGTCGTGCTGTGGCACTGACCTAGGTCAAGGCAGGGGATGCCCATTCATGTTGTAAGTCCCCGCGCACGCATTGATCCAGTTGCCCGCGGAGAACTTCTGCGCGTGCTCGGGGAAGTACCACTCGATCGCGTTGTAGCGAGCCGACCGTGACAACGACCAAGCTGGGACGGCTTTGGCCCCGCGACTACGGGGCGTCGGGAGCGATCGCGGACAGCGTGGTCGAGCAGCGCCGGATCGCGCGGGCTTGCTCATCGCTCAGCATGATCGTTACGAACGCGCCGCACGAGCTGCAGAAGATACGGACCGAGTTGTCGGTGATTCGCAGGTGCGCGTCACCCGGATCGTGGTGCCCGCAGGCGGGACACACGAGCTCCTCTCGGATCCGAGCCGGGCTGTCGTCGGGACTGAACGTCGCTGTGTGCCATATCCGGGACAAGTCATCCCCCCTCGAGATCTGCTTCTCCGGGAACACAGCCATGATGGCGCGAATGGTCGCGCCTGTCCATCGCTCCCGTCCGGGCACGGAGACCATTGCCGGCGGTTTGGTCCGCTCTCAACCGCCTGGCGGGACCCTGCGTGCGGCCAAACGCCGAGGACTAGCCTCCCGGGGCCTCGTACCAGGCGACGATCATCCCGCGGCCGAGCGTATGCGAGAACAGGTTGAAACCGAGGAAGGCGGGCGTAGCGTCTTTGTTGATCCCCAACGACTCGACGTCGGCGGCGTGGACGACGAAGTAATAGTGGTGTCGGCCGTGCCCCGGCGGTGGGGCCGCGCCGATGTACTGCCTGACCCCACCGTCGTTGCGTAACTGGAACGCCCCTGCGGGAAGACCGCTCCCCTGCTCGTCACCGGCTCCGCGTGCCAGCTCGGTCACGTCCGCCGGGATGTCGACGACCGCCCAATGCCAGAAGCCGCTCGCGGTCGGCGCTTCGGGGTCGTAGCATGTGACCGAGAAGCTCTTGGTGCCATCTGGGAAGCCGCTCCAGGACAGCTCCGGCGATACGTCCTCGCCACCGGCGCCGAAGATCCCGCTCACCTGTGGCGTGTCGAGCTTCTCGCCGTCCCGCACGTCTTCGCTGGCGAGCTCAAATGCCGCCACCCGCGGGAGTTGCTCGTAGGGGTTGTAGTCGGCCACGATCTGCGTCTCGCTTTCTAGTGGGGAGGTGAACTCCGCTGCTGCGAGCACGATCCTAACGGCCGTGCCCAGTTCAGATTCGCGTTGATGCTTCCTCGATGAGCCTCGGAACCAAGATGATCCGTCCGTCCTTGTCGGATCGCGGTCCCGCACCACCAATCGAGGAGGCTCCACAGTGTCTCGCACCAAGTCCCGCCGCCAGGCGATTCCGGTCACATTCACCGCAGCCAGCTTCACCGGCCTGATGGCCGTCGGCTCCCGGCTCTTCGGTCCGTCGGCGATGGCGCCGCTGGCGGTCGCGGCGTCGGCCGTCGGTGCCGTTGCGATTGGGCGATTGGCGGTCGCGGACGCGGTCATCCGCAAGCTCCAGGCCGGTGAGATCGAGATAGCGTCGCTCAAGGTCCGGCGGCTTGAGATCGCCGGTCAGCGCTGGCCCGATTCGACGAACCAAGCCGCGTAGCGGCGCGAGATAAGCGCGTCCGGCGCGGGCCACGCGATCTTTCCTTACCGCCGGCCAATCGGTCGGTTCAGCCAGCGCCGTAAGGCGGGATGTTGCGAATGATTGTCGGGCGAGGGTCTGACGGCTCAGATGGCAGAGGCCTCGACTCGATTGTTTCCTTGAGCGGGCCGCGTCGGTGAACGCCGGGGATGGCCACCGACACGACTTCCCAGTCGCCGTCACCGGCTTGCCTCGGAAACCACTGGCGTTCCCTGTCCGCATCAGCGTTGAGCTGTCGACAGCGTGCGATCGCCTGTTCGTGCGTCATAGCCCGAGTCTAGGCGTGGAGCTGGGCCCCACCCGGCCGGCTACCTGCCGGTGCGCTCCCGGTGCTTGCACCCCGGCCAGCAGCAGGGGCGCCGCATGCCTTCCTCCAACTCCTCCTGGGTACGCCGGATGCGGCGCTCTCGGGTCGTCTCCTGCTTGGCATCTTCGACCCAGCAGATGAACTCGTTGCGGGCCAGGGGCGTGATGTCCTTCCAGGCGTCGAGTGCCGTCGCGTTGGCGATCAGCGCCTTGCGCAGGTCCGCCGGCAGTTGGTGCACCACCCCGCCGGGCACTCTCTGGCCGCTCATCGGGCCATCGTAGTGCGCCGGGCGAGCTGGCCTGCGCGACCAAGGGAATCGACGCGGCGGTTCTCGATCGTCACGGACCCCGGCCTTGATATGCAGCCTCGCGGCTGCATATAGTTGATGCGGCCTCGTGGCTGCCTATCCACCTGCGATCG
Source organism: Solirubrobacteraceae bacterium (assembly GCA_035625625.1). GTDB lineage: Bacteria > Actinomycetota > Thermoleophilia > Solirubrobacterales > Solirubrobacteraceae > Palsa-465. The sequence goes on along the minus strand of DASPPG010000311.1, from coordinate 19,545 downwards.
ACGAGGTGTTCCGGGCGCTGGCCGATCCCAGCCGTCGCCGGCTGCTCGACAGCCTGAACGCCCGGAACGGCCAGACGCTGCGCGAGCTGTGCGCCGACATGGACATGGCCCGCCAGTCGGTCTCAAAACACCTTGCGGTGCTCGAGGCCGCTCAGCTCGTGACCACGGTGTGGCGAGGACGGGAGAAGCTCCACTACCTCAACCCAGCACCCATCAACGAGATCTCAGAGCGATGGATCAACCACTACGACCGCGACCGGGTTCGCGCCCTGTCCGACCTCAAAAGAGCCCTGGAGGATCACCCCATGGACAAGCCGTCCTTCGTCTCCACGACCTTCATCCGCAGCACCCCTGAGCGCCTGTGGCAGGCGCTGACCGATCCCGCGTTCACCGAGCGCTACTGGGGTGTCGCGTTCGATTCCGACTGGCTTCCGGGCTCGAGCATCACCCTCCGTCAGTGGGGGCTGACGATTTCCAATCCGGACCAGGTCGTACTCGAATCCGAGCCCTACCGCCGGCTCGCGTACACCTGGCACACATTCACACCCGAATGGCAAGAGCAAGCGGCCGAGCGCGTCGGCTTCCCGAAGGAGTTCCTCGAGCGTGTCGCCGCCGAGCCCCGCTCGAAGGTCGCCTTCGAGATCGACGATCTCGGCGAGTTCGTCAAGCTCACTGTGATCCACGACGGCTTCGAGCCCGGGAGCGAGGTCCTGGAGACGATCAGCCAAGGGTGGCCGCACATCCTCTCCAATCTCAAGACGCTGCTTGAGACCGGCGACACTCTCTCCGCGAGCCAAGCATCGGCCGCCGACGCCCAAGCGGCGACCACTTAGGCCCAGCCCAGCCACCCGGCGACCTCCCCGAGAGAAGCTGCTAGGTCATGCCGACACGATCGTCGCGTGCGGCCCATTCGCGCTCACGTAGCGCGAATTTCTGGACCTTGCCGGTTGAGGTCTTCGGAAGCGGACCGAACTCGATTGCGTTGGGGCACTTGTAGTGGGCGAGTCGCTCGCGACAGAAGGCGATGATCTCGGCGGCGCTGGCGCTGGCCTGATCGTTGAGCGTGACGAATGCTTTCGGTCGCTCGCCCCAGCGCTCGTGAGGAATCCCGATCACTGCGCACTCGAGGACGGCCGGGTGAGCGCATATGGTCTGTTCGACCTCGATGCTCGAAATGTTCTCGCCGCCAGAGATGATGATGTCCTTGCTTCGGTCGCGCAGCTCGATGTTGCCGTCGCGGTGCCAGACGGCTAGATCGCCGGAGTGGAACCATCCACCACGAAACGCCTTCTGAGTGGCCTCATGGTCTGCGAAGTAGCCGCTCATCACGTTGTTGCCGTGCATCACCACCTCGCCCATCGTCTGAGCGTCGCGAGGAATGTCGTGCCCGTCGGGATCTACGACCCGGATCAGATCGGCCGAAGGGTAGGCCTGGCCCTGGCGCGCGAGTAGCTTGGCCCGCTGCTCGACCGGCAACTCCTGCCAACCCTCTTGCACTGGACACACTGTGATCGGGCCGTAGGTCTCAGTCAGTCCGTAGACATGAACGATCCGGAAGTTGAGCTCCTCCATACGAGCGAGCAGCGTCGGGGACGGTGGCGATGCGGCGACCATTGCGGTCACCTGCTGCTCCAGCCGGTGCGCCTTGGGATGGTTGATGATCATCAGCTGCACAGTGGGCGCACCGTTGTAGTGGGTCACCCCTTCCTCGTCGATCAGCCGCCAAACGAGGCCGGGATCGACGGCACGCAGCGCCACATGCGTTGCCGCGACCGCAGTTATCGCCCAGGGGAAGCACCAGCCGTTGCAGTGAAACATCGGCAGCGTCCACAGGTAAACCGACTCGGGGCTCATCCCGGCGACGATCACCTCGCTCAAAGCATTTAGATACGCGCCACGGTAGGTGTACTGCACTCCCTTTGGTTGCCCGGTGGTCCCCGAGGTGTAGTTGATCGAGATCGTCTCCTCTTCGTCCTCGAGCCGGCTCTCCGGCATGTCGCCCGACGCCGGGGCCAGGAACTGCTCATAGTGACTGTCGCTATCGCCAGAGTCAAAGCGGATCACCGTGACCTCAGACAGCGCGAGCGGGGCGACAAGCGACTCGAGCTCGGCGTCGAGCAGGAGGAAGCGTGAGCCGCTGTGCTCGAGGATGTACCCGACCTCTGGACTAGCGAGCCGGTTGTTGATCGCCACGAGAATCCCGCCCGCGGCTGGAACACCGAAATGGGCCTCAAGCATCGGCGAGGAGTTGAACAGCAGCGTGGCGACGCGGTCACCCTTGCGCAGCCCGGCCGATCTGAGCGCGTTGGCCAAGCGCCACGATCGCTCCGCCAACTGACGGTACGAGTAGCGGCGCTCTTCATCGACCACCGCAATCTTTTCGGGATACACGAAGGCGGCTCTCCGGAGGAAATCCACCGGGTTCAGCTCCGTGCGAAAGATCTTGCCCGCCGCGGCGTCGGGCGCTGACACGCCTTCCGTAGCAATTAGCGCGTCGGCCATGTCCTTCCTCCTCCGTAAATCGAATCTCGTCCACCACTCGGGGGGCTTAAGCGCCCCCGCGGGCTCGATTATCCCCGCCGAGTCGGAACCAACGCAAGGCATGGATCCGCAGCGGAACGCCGAGCGCCGCCTGGCCGGCACCTATCGATCCGGGTCAGCGGGCTCCGGCTCATCTAACGCGGCGGCCGCGCGATTCACCTGGTTGGGGTGATGCTATTCGCTCCCGAGGTGGTCTGATCACGGGCCGAGCACGATTTGAAGGGAGCAGCGGTGGGATTTCTCCATAGACAACACGACGGCGAGGCGACCCGCTATCGGATGCGCGAGAAGCTGTTCGCGATCGGCGAGGACTTCTGGATCGAGACCGAGGGCGGGGAACGCGCCTTCAAGGTCGACGGGAAGGCGCTGAGAGTCCGCGACACGTTCATCCTCCAAGACGCCGGCGGCCAGGAGCTGTTCAAGGCCCAGGCGAAGAAGCTCCACATCCGCGACACGATGGAGATCGAGCGCGACGGGGATACGGTGGCCACGATCAAGAAGGCGCTCATCACGCCGCTTCGAGACCGCTTCTCGGTCGAGCTGGCCGACGGTACCGAGCTGACGGCCAAGGGCAACATCGTCGATCACGAGTACAAGATCGAGCGCGACGGGGACACAGTGGCCGAGGTCTCCAAGCGCTGGTTCCGCGTCCGCGAGACGTACGGGATCGAGATCGCTCCGGGCCAGGACGATCCCCTCGTCGTGGCGGTCGCGGCGTGCATCGACGAGATGGAAGAGCGGTAGTGGCTCATGCCGTGGTCGATGTCCTGGGCGAAGAAGGAGTGAGCGTGGCCGCCCAGCGGAGGTCCGTGGCAAGCTGCTCGTCCGAATCCATCGCGTCCCTCTGTTCGCCGGTGATTTGAACCGTGCGCTCCGCGCAGGGTGAACTAGCGATCTGCCAGACGACCGCCGGCTCCCGCTCCGTCGTGCGGAGGAGAACTCTCCCGTCGACCCGGTTCACCCCCCGATTCCCGCCCAAGCGAGATCGGATCGCCAGCGTGCACGTCGCCGATGGGCACGATGTCGACCCGGTAGATGGTGTCTGACTCACGCATCATGCTCGTTTCGATACCGCGGACGAGTGACTCGACTTCAGCACCGTGAAGGTCATCGTCGATGTCAACGCGGGCGACAATCCATACTCGGCCAGGACCGATGAAGTTGAGAAGAAGTTCGCGAATGCCGGTCACCCCAGGGTACGCGGATATAAGAGCTCGCACTCGCTGCGCTTCAACTGGTCGGATCGGCTGTGTCACGTCATCGGCATCGCTGCCCTCGGGCGTGGGGGTTAGCACCCAGACGCCGACCAGGAAATCGTGGCTGCGTTTGATCAGGCGGAGACTGATGCGGATAAGCACTAGACCGATCAGAACCGCGGCTACTCCCTGCGGTATCGACGATCCCGTGATCTGATTGAGGGCCACGGCGACAAGCGCAATCACGTCTCCCGAGACCGACACTGCGTCTTCGGTGAATACAGCCCGCAGCGTAGGATCAGACGTGACCTGCGACTCCTGGAGGAGCTTACGACCGTAACGGCGCCCACGGGTGACCATCTGGCCCGCCGATTGGCGAAATGACACCAAATCAAAGGCGGTGGAGATCGCAAGCACGCCGTACGCCACTGCGAACGACGAGGTTCCGCTGGGGTGGGTCAGCTCGTTGATGCCGTCGCGCAGGGAGAACGCCGCGCCGGCGACGAATGCGGCGCATGCCGCGATCAACGCCCAGAAGTAGGCCTCCCGCCCGTATCCTAGGGGATGGCGGTCGTTGGGAGAGCGGGTGCTGCGTCGCTGAGCGACGAACAGGAACAGGTCGTTGGCGGTATCGGCGAGTGAATGCGAAGCCTCGGCGGCCAGCGCGGACGAGCCGGTGAAGACCGCCGCACCGGCCTTTGCGAGCGCTACCCCAAAGCCCGCCCCGAGGGCCACCAGAACGGTCCGCGTGCTCTCGTTCGCGCTGTGACCTTCATCGTCTCCGGGCATCGGCCGCGGCATGTCCATCGTAATACCACTCCTCGCCGTGCCCGGACAAGAGGAAGAGAGAGATTTCCAGTGGCCGGTCGGTTCCGCAAAGGACTCTCCGAGCGAAACCTTCGCGAAACCGTCGGTCGCGTAGAACCTGCTGCGCCGATCCGACGGACAGAAGAGGGAGACCAAGGGGACACGGGAGATGAGAGACAACCGGGCACGCTCAGAGAGCACCGACACCGGAGCATGGAGCGCGCGGCGGGGTCCGTAGGTTGATAAAGACGCACCGGCGATCGGGCGCGCTAAGGGTGGTTGTCGCGATCTGCCGTCGTGCTGGTCGCGTTCGGGGGCACCGGTGCATCGCACGCGGCGAACCTGGGGAAGCGCGGCGGCGGCAACAAGGGCAGGAGCTCTAATACCAATGACAGCCGCGCGAGCTCGGCGGCGACCACGCCGGCGAGCGACAACTCGATGGGGCTACTGGACGAGTGGGCGGCCTGCGAGCGAGGCCACGGCGATTCCAACCGGGCTGACCCGACCGTCGACCACGGGGTGATCTACACCGCCGTCCGGATGGGGCTCTCACGAGCGAGGAGCCCAACGATGTCACAGGTTCTTGCAGCGAGTACCTGCCGGCGGCCCGACGAGCGGTGGCCGGCGGTGAGCCGATCGCTGGATGGGGCAACGAGGCCGACTACGTGAAGGACACCGATTGCGTGCGGGCCAACGGGTTCCCCACATACCCATACCCCTCGGGGGTAGAACCGGACGGGCATTTGAGCACCAATTTCAATGGCACGGGCATCGATCCGAACAGCCCGGTTTTCCTGAACGGGAATGCCAACCAGAGGTCCGGCAAGCAGATCGGCGCGCCGGCTTGGTGGATCAACAACTGGGGCCCGCCGGGAAGCGTCGTGGTTTACGCGGCCGCAGCGAATCCCAACAGTCCGCTGCCCATCGGGCCCCGACCCAACGGGCTCAAGCCGACGCCCCTGCCGGGCGTCGACGGTGGGTCAGGTGGCAGCGGCTCGTGGGCCGCGGCGGGGTGAGTTCTCGGCGGCGGCGCCTGGCCCAGGACGAACAGAAGCGAGCCGCACCGATTACTCGGAGCGAAACCCAGGGAGTACGCGGTCGATCCTGAGCCGGCAGGTCCGCGTAGAGAACGACTGCTCGCGCGGAAGTGCCGCCTTGACCTGACTTGAGGGGCCCCCCGCGGGGCGAAGCCTTTGACCTGGGTGCAGCTACAGGCGCGAGACGAGTTCGGCCACGATGTCCGCTGCGGGTTGTGGTTCTTTGGCGAGCGCAACGCTCTGTCCGGCCCAGAGCGACAGCGGTTCAATCTCGCCGGTAGTTCCCACCATCGGCGGCGCGGGTTCATATCGAACGATCGGTTCGCCCGAAGCGAAGTGCGCGAGCACTTCGCCCTCTCGGGGTCGACTGCCCGGTGCCGGCCGACCCGCCGCCTCCCACATCTCGGCCGTCGAGTTGTGGATGGCGCGATGCGAAGCGTTCGGCCATCCCACCTCATAGAGGTTGGGGTACCACTCTGCGTCGGTCTCGATCGCGGCTATCAGGCGGCGCCGATACTCCTCGTGAATCGGCATCTCATCGGCTAACAGGAACCGCGTGCCGAGCAAGGCGGCCTGCGCTCCGAGGGCAAGCACGGCCGCGACTCCTCGAGCGTCGCCAATCCCGCCCGCTGCAATCACCGGTACCGGCGCCACCGCGTCAACGACCGCCGGCACCAGCGGGAGCGTTGCCACGCCGCTCCATACGTGGCCGCCGGCCTCCCATCCCTGCGCGACGATGATGTCCACGCCGTATCCGGCTGCGCGCCGCGCTTCCTCGACGCTGCCGACCGTGTGCATGACCAGCTGTCCGGCGTCGTGCACCTGGTTGACGTAGCTCTGGGGATCGCCCCAGAAGAGCGACACGACCCGCAGACCGGCGGAGAGGGCCTGATCGACTCGGCGGTGCTGATCGAAGGCGAGCACGAAGTTGCCGGCAAACGGCCGGTCGGTGAGCGCTGCCGTTTCACGCACCACCTCTCCGGCGTCGTCGGCCCACCCCAGCCCCAGGGTGCCGAGGCCGCCCGCATTCGAGACCGCGGCAGGCAGGCGGGGATCAGCAGACAGCGGCGCCTCGACGATCGGGTGTTCGATCCCTAGCAACTCGCACACCGGCGTGTGGGCACTCATTGATGTGGCGCTCCTTTCTGGCGCCCCCGGCGCCGGTTGATTAGGCTCAATATGTACCCGAAAGGTCCCGGTGGCGCCCGGGTTAACGCTGGTCTACCTCGGTGGCACGGACCAGGGCTCGGACCCGTCAACCACCTGGCTCGAGTGGACGGTCTGGCGGCAATCGTTCTCGTCACTCCTCAACCATCGACAGGAGCAGATCATGCGCAGCGACATCGCCCCCGGCGGCACCTTCCCCGACTACGAGTTGCCCGATCACGAGAACCTCCCTCGAAAGCTCAGCGAGATCCAGGGCGAGGATCCCCTGATCCTCACGCTCGCCCGCGGGAACTATTGCCCTAAGGAGCACCAGCAGCACCTCGAGCTCGCCGCGAACTACCCCAAGATCAACGTCGCGTACACGAAGATCGCGACGATCTCGACCGACACCCATCACTCAAGCCAGGAGTTTCGCGCGTCGACCGGCGCCCAGTGGCCCTTCCTCTCAGACCCCGAGCGCATCGTGCAAAAGGACCTGGGCATCCAGGAGTACACCGACCCCGAGCACGACCCGATGATCCCGCACACGCTCGTGCTCAAGCCCGGGCTGGTTATCTACAAGATCTACAACGGCTACTGGTTCTGGGGACGCCCCTCCTTCGTGGATCTCTGGCACGACCTACGCGCCGTGAGCGGCGAGATCCGCCCCGACTGGGATCTGAGCAAGCCCGGCCTGCGCGAAGCGTGGGACGCGGGCGACTACTCGCCATTTCACGGTTGGGATAAGCGCGCTCCTCAGTCAATGCCGTCGTCTTACGAGTCGTAACGGTGAACAGCGCAAACCGCTGAGGATCGTCAGCGTCTCGAACGAACCCCCCTGGGTCCGGGACACGCTTCAACACCTGGACGAGACGATGAACATAATCATCAGGCTCGACCACCAGGTCCACGAGTACCACGCTTGGTGCGGCCGTAATGCCGGTCAGAGATCGAGCACGATGTCGTCGCGGGGCTGTGAGCAGCAGATGAACACGCTTCCGTCGGCGGGAGGCTCGACCGGGTCGGGGCTGTAATCGACGTTCCCTGCGATCAGCGTGGTCTCGCAGGTTTGACAGACGCCGGTACGGCACGACCAGCGGACGGGAACGTCACACGCTTCGGCGAGTTCGAGCAGGTTGGCGAAGTCGCTGCTCCATGGGATTGTGAGATCGCTGCGGGCGAACTCGATCGCCGGTCCGCTCCCGGGTTGATCGGCTGGGGGGTGGGGCACCCGCGCCGGCGCCGCTGCGATGCCCGGCGTCGAGCCCGGTGCCGGCCCGAACGGCTCGGTGTGGATCCGCGAGGCGTCAACTCCGAGCGCCGCCAGACCGGCGCTGATGTCGTCCATGAACGAGGTGGGCCCACACACGTAGGCCTCGGCCGCACCGGGTGGATGGAGGTCGGCCAGGACCGACGCTGTGAGACGGCCCGAGGTGTCGAAGTCACGGCCCTCGCGGTCGTCCGGCCCGGGCCGGCTGTAGTACACGTGGGCGCGCGCGTTCGGCAGCGACGCGAGGAGGCCCCGCGCCTCGGCGCCGAACGACTGCTCGCGGCCGTTGCGAGCGCCGTGCAGCCACCATATCTCTCGGTCAGAGCGCTGCTGCGCCAGTGCCTCGAGCATGGCGAGAACGGGGGTGACACCGATCCCGGCGCTGATCAGCAGCGCGGGCGCGTCGGTCTGGTCGAGAATGAACGTGCCGCGAGGTGCGGCGGTGTCGAGTTGGTCGCCGACGGCGAGATGGCTGTGCAGATACCCACTGGCGGCGCCGCCCGGTTCGCGTTTGACCGCGACCTGGTAGTAGTCGGCCCCGGGTGGTCCGGAGAGCGAGTAGTTGCGCAGCAACGCCCGCTGGCCCGTGTCGGGCTCGACTCGCACGGTGATGTACTGACCTGGGCGGGCCGGTGGTAGCGGAGTGCCGGTCGGGTCCTCGAGACGGATCGAGATCACCGAGTCGCTCTCGTGGGCGATTGCCGTGACGTTCAGCCGACGGAAGCCCGACCAGGCGGGAGGCGGGCTGGTGACTGTGAGGCCGGCATTGCCGCTGCCGGGTGCCTCATCGAGCAACGCTCGGAACGAGCCCTGCCAGCCGGGGCTGAGGGCGGAAATCCGGAGCGCTCGAAGCAGCCCTTGGCGCGTGTGCCCGGGGAGGTAGAGCAGCGCGTCGACGTCAGCGACGGTCATCTGCTCGGGACCCGTGGACAGCTTGATGATGTCGTCCCCCGCCTGTACGTCGCCCTCTTCGATGACCCGGAAGTAGAAGCCTGGGCGGTGGTGGGAGACCAGCAACGCGGGGATCCGCGGGTCGTTCATGCGGATCCCGACGCGGTAGCACGTGACCCGAGGCTGCGTCACCTCGAAGATCGCTGTGCCAATCCGGTAGCGATCGCCGATGCAGACCTCTGCGTCGGCGAGCCCTTCCACGGTGAAGTTCTCGCCGAACTGTCCGTACGCGAAGTCGTCTCGTCCGAGCTGACGCTCCCAGTACCGGTACGAGTCGATCTGGTAGACGAACACCGCACGCTGCTCGCCGCCGTGCCCCGCCAGATCGCCTTGACCGTCGCCGTCAACATTGAGCTTGTGGACCCGGCGGGAGCCGGTCACGGGGTCCTTGAAGACGCCGGTGAAGACGGTCCTCCCTTGCCAGGACACGTCCTTCGGCAAACCGACGTTGACGGACAGTAGTGTCCCAACGGGCTGCCCTCGGGCGGTCGTAGGGGCGGGGGCTCCGGTGGTCATCGTTTCTCCAAATCGACGGTGCGGCGCGGCTAGGGGATGCGCGGCGACGCGCGGGCCGGGGAGGCCGGTGAGCGAAGACGAAGGTTAAGTGACGAGCTTGTCCAGGGCGCCCGCCGAACGATCATCCGGTTCGGGTGATCTCACCCCTGACCCGCGGGACTAGGGTCGAGCCGCCATGGCCGTGACGAAGGAGCCCGCAGCGAGCGCCTCGGGCGTCGTGCTGCTGACGCTGGCCTCGGGCCAGTTCCTGATGACGCTCGACAGCTCGGTGATGAACGTGTCGATCGCCACGGTGGCCAAGGACGTGGGGACGACGGTGACCGGGATCCAGACCGCGATCACATTCTACACGTTGGTGATGGCGTCGCTGATGATCACCGGCGGAAAGCTGGGCCAGATTCTGGGACGGAAGCGGGCTTTCGGCATCGGTTGCGTGATCTATGGCTGCGGGTCTTTCATCACCGCTATCTCCCAGAGCCTCACCGTGCTGATAATCGGTTGGTCGGTGCTCGAGGGGATTGGGGCCGCGCTTATCCTGCCCGCGATCGTCGCGCTGGTGGCCTCGAACTTCGGCCCGTCCGACCGGCCTCGCGCTTACGGACTGGTCGCCTCGGCCGGGGCGATCGCAGTGGCCGCCGGACCGCTGATCGGCGGGCTGTTCACCACCTACGCCTCGTGGCGCTGGGTGTTCGTGGGCGAGGTGCTGATCGTCCTGGCGATCCTCCTGGTCGGGCGTCGGATCGCCGACGCAGCACCCGACACGCGGCCCCGGCTCGACCTCGGCGGGACCGGCCTGTCCGCGCTCGGCCTGGCTCTGATCGTGTTCGGAATCCTCAAGGCCGGATCATGGGGGTTCGTCCACCCCAAGCCGGAGGCGCCGACCTGGCTCGGGCTGTCGCCGGCAATCTGGCTCGTACTCGCCGGCGGGATGGTGCTGTGGATCTTCTTCGCTTGGGAGAACCGGCAGCTGAGGCGCGGCGCCGAGCCGCTTGTCGACCCCTCGATCCTCCTGAATCGCACCCTCCGCGGGGGCCTGACGGCGTTCTTCTTCCAGTACCTCATCCAGGCCGGGTTGTTCTTTGCCGTGCCGCTGTTCCTGTCCGTGTCACTCGGGCTGTCCGCGATCGACACGGGCGTCCGTTTGCTCCCGCTGTCGATCACGCTGCTCCTGGCTGCGGCCGGCATCCCCAAGGTCTGGCCCAACGCGTCGCCTCGGCGTGTCGTGCGGATCGGCTTCCTGTTGCTGTTCGCCGGGCTCCTGGTGATGGTCGGGGCGCTCGACGCCGGTGCCGGGGCGGGCATCGTGACCTGGCCGATGCTCTTGGCAGGCCTCGGCATCGGCGCGCTCGCCTCGCAGCTCGGGAGCGTGACCGTCTCGTCAGTCCCCGACGAGCAGAGCGGCGAGGTCGGGGGCCTTCAGAACACGGTGACGAATCTCGGGGCGTCGATCGGCACCGCGTTGAGCGGCGCGGTCCTGATCGCCGCGCTCACCACGTCGCTGATCGCCGGCATTCAGAACAACCCCGCCGTGCCCAGCGACTTGAAAGCCAAGGCCAGCACCGAGCTTGCCAGCGGCGTTCCCTTCCTGTCCGACAACGACCTTCGCACGGCGCTGGACAACGCCGGTGTGCCGAAAGCCACCGCCGATGAGATCGTCAAAGAGAACGCGGACGCCCGCATCGACGCGCTGCGCTCCTCGCTCTCTGTCGTCGCTCTGATCGCCCTGATCGCGCTGTTCACCAGCCTGACCATCCCGACCCAGCAGCCCAGGGGGCCCACGGCCGGAGACTCGCGCGAGGATCGGCGAACCTCGCGCACGTCGGTCGGCGAGATCAGGCCAGCAGTTCGACGAGACCTTTGATCACCAACAGGCCGCCCAAGACAGAAAGCACGATCACCGCGAAGCGTCGGCCGTGACGCCCACGCCTTCGCCCGGTCGATCGCGTCCACATCACGAAGGCTACGGTCAGGAAAATTGCACCCAACGTCATCCTTGCCGCCGGGCTCAACGTGTTCTCGGTCGTCGAGACCGCGCCCGAGCCCTCCAGCAAGAAGGAAGACATTGCCCACGAGCGCGGATCATCATGCGCTCGGCCGCGGGGCGCAACAAACGCCGTATCGCGGTCAACCTCCCGGCGCTCGAACGCACCTCAGAACTCAGCGGCAGTGGACGAGACTCCGCGTTCCGTTGCCGTTGATGCTTCTGCGCGTGGATGATTGACGATCGCGACGCCCGCGATCACGACGGCGATGCCGACCGTGGCGGCCGGGCCGGGAAGCTGTCCCTGAACCGCGTCGATGAGGACGGCGACGACCGGGACGAGGAACGTCCAGGCATACACGCGGGTCGACGGCCAGCGGGCCAGCGCGGCGTTGAAGCCTAGATAGACGAGTACCTGGCCGCCGATCACCAGGTAGGCGAGTTGTGCGATCACGGTCGGGTCGCTCCAGCTAGTCGTACCGCCGGCGAGGATGACGAGCGGGATGAGTGGGATTCCGCCGGCAAGGAACTGCGCGGCGGTGTGACCGGCGACGTCGAGGTCGGGCTCACGCCGCGTGAGGACGCGCATGCCCAACCCGCCGCCGGCCCAGCCGAGCGCACCGAGTAGCGCGAGCCCGATTCCGATTGCGAGCCGGGAGCCGTGGGCGATCTTGCCGGGGTCGGCGAGCACCACGAGGAGTACCCCGCCGAAGCCGATCACCAGCCCGATCGCGCGCAGACGGGTGATCGGCTCGCGCAGCACGAACCTGGCGATCAGCGCGACGAAGAACGGCGAGGAATTCAGGAGTACCGACGCGACCGCGGCGCCGGCACGGGCAGTGCCGACGCTGATCCCAACTTGGGTCAACGTCGTGTTTCCCACCCCGATCCCGAACGCCCAGCCCCACAGGCGCCGCGTGCGTGGCAGCCGGCTGCGCAGCATCGGAAGCATGAGGGTGAGGACCAGGCCACCGACGAGGGCGCGTAAGGTGGCGATCATGATCGGCGAGGTGTGCTTGAGCGCCGAATCGGTGACGGGGTACACGACGCCGGCGGCGATCATTGAGACCGCGAGGATCAGCGACACCGGGGTTCGCTCGTTTAGTGCGTTGGAGCGCCCTTCCATCTCGTCAGCCAGCCTATGCCGGTTGGACCGCTAAGAGGAAACGGACCTTACGGTCAGCGCAGTCGCTCGGACGCGCGGATCCGTCGCGGGGGCGGCGAGGAGCGCACTATCAGCACGACATCCCTCCATTCCCAGTCGAGCTTGGCGTCGTGGCGCTGGGTGCCGACCTCTTCGAACCCGGCGGCGCGGTGCGGGGCGCGGCTGAGCTCGTTTTCGGGGAACAGACGGCTGGTGAGTGTTGGAGCCTGCGGCCGCGGGCGTTCGGCTGGACTTGCTACACGGGACGGTGCGCGACTTATCCGCGTTTGTAGTACTCGGCGTTGACCTCGATGTACTTCTGCCACTCATCGGGCAGCTGGTCCTCGGCGAAGCAGGCGTCCACGGGGCAAGCCTCGACGCACGCATCGCAGTCGATGCATTCCTCCGGATCGATGTACAGCTGGGCCTCGTCGAAGCCCGGCTCATCCTGAGTGGGATGGATGCAGTCGACCGGGCCGACCTCGACGCACGAGAGATCCTTCGTTCCGATACACGGCTCGGCAATGACGTAGGTCACGCGGTGGGTCTCCTGACGGGCTCCGGCACAGCGGCCGCCCGGCAGGGTTGCACTTCAACCAGGGTCGAAGTCAAGCCACGGTCGGCGCAGCCGGATTCTGGCGCTTGGCCGACCTCGCGACCGTGCGGTCGCGGAGGGGAAGCACGCGCTCGTCGAACATCCGGCACACGTCGATCGACTCGCAGCTGCACCGGCTGCAGATCTTCAGCACCCGGCGCACCGAAGTCGCCCGCGCGATTAGGTCGTTGAGCTCAGGCAGCTTCAAGAGTGCGAGCTGGCGGAGCCGCTCGTGCGCCAGCTCGTCGCGCGAGCCGAGCAGGTCACGGATCTCCTCCAACGTGAACCCCACCCGCTGCGCCGCGTCGATGATCGCTAGCCGCCGAAATACCTCCTCGCCGTAGCGGCGCTTCCCAGCGGCGCGCTCCGGCTCTGGGAGAAGCCCCCGCGACTCGTAGTAGCGGATCCGTGACGTGCTCATCCCGGCCCGCTCGGCCACCTCACCGATTGCCATCTGCGGCGGCACTGTTCTCACTCTGCCGGCTCGTTTGACTTCAACCTGACTTCAAGCGCAAGCCTACCGGCATGACCACGTCGACAGTCGCCTACGGCGCCGGTGTTCCCAGACGATGCGGTCGGTCTGCCTATCACCCAACGACTCGACGACCCCCCGAGCAGCACGGTGCTGCTGGATGGCAGACGGATTGCGTGGACTCGAGGGGCCAGCCCGAGCACACTCCTGGTGGCGGGTGACCCTCGCGCGCCGCAGCTGCCGGCGCTCGACCCGGTCCTCGTCGGGTAAGCGCACGCGCGCCTCGTCCGATCCGACCGGGAGTCCAGGGGTCGCGAATCAGAATGACGCCTCGCGAAGATTCGGTCGCGAGACCGTGTCCCGAACTCAGCGGTCCTCAGGCGCATGCAAATGAGCAACTCTCAAAGCGAAGGATTAGGGTTCTTGGCGCTCCACGGTGCTAGCGCGGTCGATCGACTTGTCGAACGACAGCACCGTGCCTACGCCCGTGGCCTCGGCCTGCGCGACCAGATACGCCTCGGCGAAGTCCAGACGGTCCACCTCGTAAACCTCGAGCGCTCGCAACAGCGTCGCGCCATCGATGGTCTTGATCGACGGCACCGCGATGGCCGGTGACGCGCGGTCTGCTGGGACGCGTCCCCCGGCCCGGTGCGGTCCCGATTGACTACGAGCTGGCCGGGGGGCCATCGCTGACTCGCCTCGAAGCGCTCCTGATCAAGGGGCTCCCGCGCCCGCTGGCTGCCCTCGTGGAGGATCTCGCTGAGCTGATACGGGCTTCGACGATGCCGCTGGCTCCCCGTCGCCTGCTGCGCCCCGGAATGGCTCGCCTCACTGCGCGCGTCCTCGGAACGCAGATGCGTCGGGCGAGCCTCCCCGCCCTCTCGCACGTGGTCGGGCGTCTCGGCGTTGACGCCGGGTGGGTGCTGTTCGGTCACGTGCACCGGCTTGGCCCGCTCCGGGGTGAGCAGGAGACGCGCTGGCAGGGACCAGGAGGGCGGCCCCGCCTTCTCAACACCGGCTCCTGGGTCTACGAGCCGCTGCTCGTCCACAACGCCACCGCGCCCCACCCCTACTGGCCGGGCGGGGCAGCGATCTTGGACGACGACCAACCGCCCCGCGCGATCGGGCTCCTCGATTCAGTTCCCGCCGGCGCGATGCACTGAGCATGATCCAACGATCGCGTAGTCGTCTCGATCCGGCACCGGTCGGGCTCGACGGCGCCGCGACATTAGATCGACGCCGCCTCACGCGCGAAGAGCCGACTGAGCCCTCGCCCGAGAGCAACGAATCCAGTAGGGATCGACGCTGGGGCCTCGAGGCCGCGCTCAGGGCACTGCCCCAGGACCAGCGCGAGGTCGTGGTGCTCCGGCATCTGGTGGGGCTGACGCCGGTTGAGATCGCCGAGCGGATGAGGCGAACCGAGTCATCGATTCACGGCCTGCATCACCGTGGGCGCCAGGCCCTCAAGCGCGAGCTACAGGACGTCGAGTGCGCGCCGACGGCGCGAGCGGCTTAGATCGGAGCTCCCTGCAGACTCCGTGGGTGATGTCACCGTCCCGGTAGCAGGGGTGTGCGGAGGCCGAAGAGTTCACCCAAGCGATCCGCTGCGAGTGACATTCGGTGCGGCGTCGCCGGCGGACGGCGGCGGCGCCTGCGGACCCGGTGCCTTTGCCGACGGTCGTCGCAGTAGCGCGACGGCCGCGAGGAGAAGTATTCCCGCAACAAACAGGGTGGCGATCGTGCCCCAGGGAGAGCGCGCGAGAAGCCACCAGCGGAACTTCAGGATAGGCGGGCGGTTCGTGTGGCTACGGCGCCCGCGGCCGCGTCGGTTACTCCGGCGACGAGGGCGGCCTAGCTGCGGACGTGACGCACCAGACATCGAGCCCCGAGTCTACTTCCAGACGCCCGCCGAGTCATGCCCGCGCCATCGCGCTGCCAAGACGGATACTTCAGCCCCAAGCGCCTCGTTGGTCCGGGGGGCATGAAGGTCGATGAGGGTCTCAGGGTCAGGGCGACATGTTCCCGATGGGTCGGATCGGCCGTCCGGGCTTAGCCGCCGATGCGCGTCCGCGTAGTGGGCAGAACGGGTGCACGGGGACGCCACGCGTGTTGGTCGCCAGTGCGGATACCGGACCGGGATGTGGTTGCTCGGCCAGCCCACGCGGGCTCAGCCCAGCCCGGGCGGTGGTGATGTAGAGCGTCTCGCCGGGTCCGAACGCGCAGCTGGACGGCTGGGTGACAGGCATCGGCACGATCCCGGTCAGCTCACCGGCGGGGTTGAAGCGGCGTACCTAGCCGCCGCCCCAGATTGCTATCCAGACCGCGCCGTCGACGTCGACCGCGAGCCCGTCGGGCAGCCCCGGCTCGTTCTGCAGAGGATCGTGAACTCCCCTACCACGCCGTCCTCGGCGTGGTAGGGCGCGCTCAGGAGGTTGTTGGTCATGCTGTCGATGAGGTACATCGTCGTGTCCTCGTGATTCCATCCGAGGCCGTTAGGAAGGGTGAACCCGTCCGCCATCCGGACGCTGCGCCCGGTGCCGTCCCAGCGGTTGAGCATGCCGACACCGGGCGTGAACTGCATATGGGTGCTTCCGGCCCAGACGCAACCGCGCGAATTGCATTTGGCGTCGTTCATCCGCCGGTGCGCCTCGGGAAGGACGGGATCGGTGACCGTCAGCCGGCCCGCGGTCCAGTAGCCGAAGCCGTCCGCGACGGCGACTGCAAAAGGCCATCGAGCTGGTCGCGCGGGGCGGTCGCGCCGACCATCATTTCGAAGCACGCTACGGCACCGTCGACACCGCGTCGTCCAGCTGGCACGATCCCCTGCAACCTGCGCTGGCCAGCCCGATCCCGTGCGCGCGGCTCGCGGTCGTCGCTAACTCGGTCGGTGACGGCGAGCTAGCAGCGGAGCTTCTGCTTCGGCAGGCGAAGGCGAGCGGAGCGGATCGCGATGGCCTCGCGGAGCTGCCGTCGCATGCGCCGCCGTTGCTGCATTATCGGCCACGTCAGGCGTCTCGGTCGGCCGCCGCCCGCATCGCTTCGGTGATGACGCGCGTTTGATGCGCGTCGGCGCCGTGCGGATAGGCCAGGCGCTGCTCGGCGAGGACGACGAGCGTCGCGCCTGTGTCGGGGTACTCGACGACGTCGGGACGTTTGGTCGTGGAGACAACGAGGTAGCGAACGGGGGCGTCGGAGCGGTTGACCAAGCTATGGGCACCTGCGTGGCCCCGAGGGAACGCGATCACCGCGCCAGCCGACAGGAGCTGTGTCCCTTCCGGACTGCGCAGCGTGAGCGTCCCGGAGAGGACGAGCAGCAGCTCCTCGTTGGCGTGGTGGACATGCAACGGCGAGCCGACGGCGCCCGGATCGAGCTCGTAGAGATTGGCAGCGAGCTCCCGGGCCCCAGCCCGAGCGCCCACGGGAGCGACGTGGCGACCAGGATATTTGGCCGCCTCCCACCCTGGCTGCTCGAAGTCAACGGGCATCGGATAACCGTAACGATCTCCGGGCCGCGGCCCTGCTCCTGGAGCCTCAGGTGCTCCTACCGCCCTCGGGCCTGCTCCAGGTTCGACCGGTGGGGGCCCGAGAGCCACTCCGCATCCGGCCCCAGACGCGCGTCGACCGGTTCCTCTCCTCGCCGCAGCGCGTCGATGTAGGCATGATCGGCGGCCAGGCGGGTCGCCACCTCAGGACCTTCGGCGACGGCGCCGTGGCCGGGGATCAGGACATCGACGTGCCTGGCGGCCTCTCCCAGCCGGTCGAGTGCCGTCTCGTAGGCGCCCACCTGATCGGGGCGGCGAGCGTCGAGGAGCGGGATCAGGACATCGGAGAGCATGTCGCCGGCGAGCAGGACGCCACGGTCCTCGAGGAGGACCGCGGCGTGGCCGACGGCGTGCGCCTGATGCTCGATGATCTTGCCCGGCACGGGTCCGCCGTTCTCGGGCAGCGGGGTGACGAGCGCGATCAGCTCGAGAGGGATGCCCGACGCGCTCTCCGCTGCCAGCGCCTGCGCCGTCTCTCGGGCTCCACTGGCAGCGTGGGCGCCGGCAGCGGTGGCGTAGCGCGGCACGTCGCCGAACCGGGGATGCCAGAGCAGGTGGTCCCAGTGGGGATGGGTGGAGAACCCGGCGATCACCGGAATGCCGAGCCGGTCCAGATCATCCGCGAGCTCGTCCAGCTCGGAACCGTCGATGCCGGGATCGACCAGGATCAACCCATCCTCCCCGCGCACGACGATGGAATTGGTCCAGACCCACGCACTCTGCCGGACCCAGACGCCGTCGGCCACCTGAGTCAGCATCGGTTCACTGTGTCAGGTATCTCCCCCGGGGGGCAAGAGGAGAGCCCGCCCGCACGCCTGCTTCCGTCTGCAGCCTTGGTGACGACGCCGTGATCGGCGGGGCCATCATGCGATACGTCGATGCCGGCGCCACCGAGTTGCTGCCCAGCCGGGTGCCGGCACCACGTTCGACCGGGCGCTGCGAGCGGCGGGGGCTCTGGCCTAAGCTGCTGCGGCCATCGCCAGGTTCACGATGTTCATGTTGCCGGTCGCCCACTGGAGGTTGAAGGTCAATCCGGAGATCCGCCAGCCGCTCGGGGTCCGCATGAGCTGGTAGACGTGGCGACCGCCGACCGTCCACATCGGGCCACCGGACGCGTTGGCAAGAACGTGCGTGCCCTGCATGTTGGCCATGCAGGTCGCCTCATCGCCGTCGAGGCTGATCACGTGATTGGTGATCTGGTGGTGGACTGCGTCCATCCCCTGCAGCGTTTGGCGCCATCCCTCGACGAACTGCGCGACAGGAGCGGTGTATGGCTCGCCGCCAGTGAGTGATGTGCGGTCGTGGTAGACCGTATCGGTGAACAGCTGCCCCATCGCGTCCCAGTCCTTGGCGTCGATCGCGAGCGAGAGGCGTCCGATCAGCTCGATGATCGCAAGGCGGTCCTCGAGCTCGGTGACCGTGGGATCTGACGTTGTCGTCGTCATGCTTGCTCCTTCTTGTGGCGGGTCTGAGCTTGGTCTATCTCTGCGAAGCGACGAGATCCTCCGCGAGATGGCGAACCGCCGATCCAGTCGGGAAGGCTCCCTCGTCCACAGCACGCGTGCAGCATTCCGATCGGTCAGGCGATTACGCATCACCTGATCCAAGTGATTCGCGGCAGCCTGCGCCCCCAAAGACGTCTACCTGTGTTTGTGCCCGAGTCCCCGCGGTCTTGGTAGCCCGGGACATGGTTGGGGACACGGTTTCTGCGAATCGGTCGCCGCAGGCCCCGTCAGAGTCTCCTCGCCGCCGGCTACCGCATCCTCGGGAGGATCCACGCATCCGTCTGCATGGACGGGCGCTCTCGCGTCTCGTCCCACGGCGGGAGCGGCGAGGACGACCGGTCGACGCGCTCGCAAGCACTGGGAAAGAGGAGTCGACCATTGATCTGCCGCTGGGAGCTGATCGGCCCGCAGGGCCGGGGTGTCAGCGGTTGTTGTACCGATGATCGGCCGCGCCGGAGCGTTCGCCGGGATCGCGTAACTGATCCGGTTGGTCAGGAGCCTCGGCACGGTGCGTCCCGCCGCGCGCGGCAGGGCGGGTGTCGACCTTCGTGACCACGTCGACGCCGTGGCGATCCGGTCGTCAGTTCGCGCGGAGAAAGTCAGTCCGAGGGTGACCGCATCGAGCGCCCCACCGCTGAGGGACAGCAGATGCAGGCTTTCACCGCCTAGTAGGTGCGCCCATCATCAGGCCAACGCGCCCCGGGCTGCGAGGCCATCACTTCGAGGCGACGGGGCCCAGCACGCGCTCGATGGCGGGCAGAGCATCGACGGGGTTGCGGACGAGGATGATCTTGGCGCCGGGGGCGTGCGCGTGGATCAGGTTCAGCACCCGGTTGAACCAC
>DASPPG010000310.1:0-2017 GCA_035625625.1 Solirubrobacteraceae bacterium | reverse complement strand
CAGCGGCCGTCGTGCAAGTACGGCGGGCTATCCTTGATGCCGCGAAGCGTAAAGCTGTCGCTCGCGGTCAGAAACTGAGCCGTTTTCGCGGCCAGAATGAGCCACTGGGATGGTTGTCGCGTGGAGCTACGGTGGGATGTTTTGGGGAATTGATGTCAGAGGAATGGTAAAAACTGCAAGAGCCGGAGCCGGCGGTCGCTGCCTAACTCCGGCTCCGACTGCGCTTCACTCCTTGGGCGAAGGGGCGTTGCCGTGCCCAAGCCATACTCTGGCTTGATGTGTCGATCGCGGTCAGAAACTGAGCCATTATCGCGGCCAGAATGAGCCGCCGGCGTCGTTGTCGCGTGGAGCGACGGTGGTGTGATTTTGGGGAGTTGATGTCAGAGGAATGGTTAAAACAGCAAGAGCCGGAGTCGGCGATCGCTGACCAACTCCGGCTCCGACTGCGCTTCATTTCTTGGGCCGCTTGCCTGCCGAGGCTTGTTCCGCCCGGTGAGCTCGGTACGACTTGCCGTTGATCTTCATGATGATCGCCCCATCCACGATCCGGTCCAGGAACGCCAGCGCCAGCGGCGGATCACCCAGATACTTATCCCATGCCTCGAAGTCGACGTTCGTCACCAACGCCGTCGACCGCTCGCCGCGGACGTTGATCAGCTTGTACAACAAACTCGCCGCCTGGGGCGACTCCAGTCGTTCCACGCGGTCGAAGCCGAACTCATCGAGAATCACCAGGTCGAATTTGGCGTAGTACCGCAGCAGCCGCGGCAGCGTCCGATCCGCTAGCGCGGCCGTCAGGTCTTGTAGAACCGAGGCGCTGGTCTCATAGCGCACCCGATAACCCAGCACACAGGCGCGGAGGCCGATGGCCTGGATCAGGTGGCTTTTCCCCACACCGCTTTGTCCCACCCAGACCAGGTTCTGCCGACGGCCGATGAACTCGCCCCCGGCCAACGTCTCGATCCGCACCCGATCGATGACCTCGGCATTGAACTGCCAATCGAAGTCGGCCAGGGTCTTGATCTGGGCGAACCCGGCCGCGCGGACGCGGCGGGCGACGGCCCGCTCGCGGCGCCCGTTGGCCTGCTCGCTGATCAAGGCCCGCAAGAATTCCAGGTGCGACATCCCCTCGCTCTCGGCACGCCCTAATACGGCGTCGAGCTGCTCGGCCAAAAGGGGGACGCGCATCGCCTGGAAATCTTCAAGGACCTGCCGGCGCAACTCTGTCGGAGCCGGCGTCGCCGGACGCGGCGTGCGGTTTCTCTTCATCGTGTGGCTCCGATTCGCAGAGGTATTGGTAGCCCGACGCCGGCCGGGGGGACACCATGTCCCCACCCAGCCAGGGCGGGATCTGCCACCGTTCTTCTTCGACCAGCGCCTCCAGGATGGTTCTGGGACGGGCCTGAGCCGAGAGGATGCGTTCCACGGCCGCGTGGGAATACGCGCCGTACCGTATGGCCCGCTCCAGCGCCGCGATCAGGTCCGCCCGGGCGTATGTCCCCAATAAAGCCAGCACCCGCTGCGCCTGGTCCTTGCCGTAACGCTGAACCTGCAGCAAGCCCTCCAGGAACCGACGGCCCGGCTCCCCCAGCTCGGCGAACCGCTCCTCCAACTGCGCCTGCCGCCGGCGCGCGTCCTCGACGGGCCGGTGCTCCTTGTGCACGACCCGTTGCCCGGTGACCGTAGCCGGCAACAGCGCATGTCGGGCGATCTCCTCGAGCTGAAGACCGTAGACGATCAGTTCCTGCTCGGTGATCCGCACCGGCAGCATGCTGCCGATGTACCGCCACGGCACCGAGTAGCCGTTCTGGCAGTAGGCGACCAAGCCCTCAACGTTGACCGTGCGATAGACCACCGGAGAAACGTCATAAGGTTGGGCCGGCAGCGGGATCAGATGAGGCTGCTCTTCTGCATGTAACTGCCAGGGGGTCTTCTTGGCTTCCCGCAACTCGCGGATGTCAGCGACCTGGGCCAGCCACCACGCGGTGGTCTCATTGAGATGATCGAGCGAGGAGAA
>DASPPG010000309.1:0-8204 GCA_035625625.1 Solirubrobacteraceae bacterium | reverse complement strand
CTGACCCGGATCTTCTTCCTCCAGCTGTCGGTGGTCGGCTCGACGATGGGGAGCCGCGAGGAACTCGACCGACTGGTACAGCTGTGCGTCGATAAGCGCGTGCGTCCGGTGATCCACTCGACCCTGCCCCTGCGCGACGCGCGCCGCGGGTTCGAGGCGATGCTCGAGGGCGACACGGGCGGGAAGATCGTCTTCACCACCGATTGATAAGCACCGCTTATCACTGACAGAAATCTCTCGTCTTGGACAAATAGGTGCGGGACAGGCATCATGCGTCCCCCTCCCCGAGCGCGCCCCT
The DNA here is from genome assembly GCA_035625625.1 of Solirubrobacteraceae bacterium. Taxonomy (GTDB): domain Bacteria; phylum Actinomycetota; class Thermoleophilia; order Solirubrobacterales; family Solirubrobacteraceae; genus Palsa-465. The sequence goes on along the minus strand of DASPPG010000309.1, from coordinate 7,906 downwards.
TCAGGCCGGCCGTCTCCTTTCCGCCGGCACCGGGGCGCGGCTCATTTAAGGAGTGACCACAGCGGCCGAGGCGCACGTGACGAGCGCCAGCGGCAGGTCCATCGCGTCGATCCCGCGCAGGTCGGGATGCTCCAGATCGATCGTCACCGCTCGCCCCATCACGAGCTCCGGATCGAGGCCCAGGCTCGCGCAGCCGTTGCGGCACAGCTCGCCCCACAGGTCGCCCATCGCCGCCAGCAGTCCCGTCCGGAGCTGACGCTCCCGGCGCGATCCCGTCTCCAGCTCGCGCGCCTCCTCGAACGGATCGATCCGCACCTGTGAATCGCTGCCGATGGCCAGCGGGACCCGCGCCTGCGCGTAGGCCATCGCCGGCAGGTATCCGTCGCCCAGGTTCCCCTCGGTCGTCGGGCAGGAAACGACGGTGGCGCCGGAGCGAGCCAAGAGCCCAATGTCGTTCGCCGACACGTGGATCCCATGAATCACGCTCGCATGCGCGCCGAGGAAGCCGGTGTCCAAGAGCAGCTCGATCGGGGAGCAGCCGTGCTCGGCCTGGCACTCCTCGAGCTCGCGCCGCTGCTCGGAGGCGTGGACGTGGCGAACGATCCCATGCGCCTCGGAGTACGACGCGATCGCCTCGAGCCAGCTGCGCGGGGCCGCGCGCACGCTGTGCGCGGCGATCCCGACCTCGACCCCGGGCACCGACGCCGCCCACGAGCGCAGCCCCTCCACACGTTCCAGAAAGCTCGAGACATCCGGATCGCAGAACCGGCGCTGACCGGGTGCCGGCGGCAGATCCGAGCCGTTCGCCCACCCGCCCCGGTGATAGGCGGCAGGCAGCAGAACGATCGGCAACCCGGCCTCGACCGCGGCCTCCGCCACCGCGAGCGCCATCTCGTTGCGCTCGGCATACGGCGTCCCGTCCGGCTGGTGGTGCACGTAGTGAAACTCGCCGACCACGCCGTAACCCGCGCCGCGCATCTCCGAATAGGCCTCGAACGCGAGCTGGCGCATGGTGGTCGGATTGAGCCCGTCGGCCAGCCGGAACATCTCCGTCCGCCACGTCCAGAAGTCGTCCTCGCCGGCGTCTCCGGGTCGCTCGGCGCGACCCCGCAGCGCACGCTGAAACGCGTGCGAATGCGCGTTCGGCATCGCGGGGATCGTCGCCCGCGCGCCCTGTTCGCCGATGGCGCCCGCGGCGCTCATCCCACCAGCTCCAGCGCCCGCTCGACCACCCGCGCCGCGATCGCGGCGTCGCCCAGCGAAACCGTCTCCTCGGGCGAGTGGCTGATCCCCGTCGGATTGCGGACCAGGAGCATCGCCGCCGGCACGCGCTCGGCGAGAACCCCGGCGTCGTGGCCGGCGAAGCACACGAGCTCGGGCGCGGCCCGACCAAGGAGCTGCTCGGTGGCGCGCGAAAGCGCCGCGCGGAGCTCGCCCGAGAACTCCCGCGGGTCGGACCGCGACGCCACCACGATGTCGATCCCCACTCCGGTGCGCGACTCCAACTCGCGCACCAGCGCGTCCAGCCGGGAGCGCCAGGCGTCGATCGCGGCGAAGCTCGGTGCGCGCGCGTCGATCCACAGGTGCACCTCCGCGGCGATCGTGGTCGGCGCATTGGGTTTTGTGATGATTCTTGATGCAGTGACCGTGAGCGGGGCGTGGTCGCCATCGAGCGCTGAGGCGCCGGCGTCACGCGCCGCCGACCCTTCAGCTTCAGCATCCGCGCCAGTCGCAGCGAGGTCCTCGGCCCCCACGATCAGCCGGGCCGCCGCCGCCAGCGCGTCGCGGCGTTCCGCGGGCGGCGTCGTCCCCGCGTGATCGGCGCGGCCGGTCAGCGCTATCTCGAAGCGCGTGCGCGCGGCCAGCGAGGAGACCACGCCGACGGGCACGCCGGCGCGGGCCAGCTCCGTCGTCTGGTCGATGTGGACCTCGATGAAGCCGGCCAGCTGATCGAGCCACCGCGGCGCGTCGGCGATCGCCGCCGCGTCGACGCCGGCCGCGCTCATCGCGTCGAACAACGACACGCCGTCGTCGTCGCGCCGCGCGAGCACGGCGGGCAGATCGAGCCGCCCGGCGAGCGCCTTGCTCCCGAACGTCGGCGTGTTGAAGCGCGCCCCCTCCTCGTCGGCGAAGGAGATCACGGCCACGGGTCGCGGCGCCGCCGTCGCGATCTCAAACCCGGCCGCGACCCCGAGCGGGCCGTCAAACCGGCCGCCGCCGCGGACGCTGTCCAGATGCGACCCGACCCCCCACCAGGGCGGCTCGGCGTCCGGACACGCCCACAGGCTCCCGGCGGGATCGCGCGCCGGGCGTAGCCCCGTGCCGGCGGCCTGCTTCTCGAACCAGGCACGGGTCGCGGCGTCTTCCTCGGTCCAGGCCAGGCGCCACACGCCGTCGGGGCGAACGCCGACCTCGCCGAGCGCGCCGAGTCGCTCCGTCAGAGCCTGTGCGGTGATCATCGCGTCATCATGCCGGACATGTCGTCCGAAGGCCGGAGCCACCCGTCGTTCCTGTTCGACCTCGACGGCACGCTGATCGACAGCGTCTACCAGCACGTCCTGGGCTGGCGTGAGGCGCTGGCCGGGCTGGGGATCAACCTTTCGGTGTGGAAGATCCACCGCCGCATCGGCATGAGCGGCGGTCTGTTCGTATCCGGGCTGGCCCGCGAGCTTGACACGCCGCTGGATCCGGAGACGCTTCGCGAGCTGCCGAAGCTTCACGAGGAGGCGTTCATCCGCCATTACGACACCGTCCAGCCTCTGCCCGGCGCCACCGAGCTGCTGTCCACGCTGACCGAGAACGAGGTCCCGTGGGCGATCGCCACCAGCGGCGTCGAGCGCTACGCGCACCTCGCGCGCGAGATGCTCCAGCTGCCGGCCGACACCGTGTTCATCACCCGCGACCAAGTCCGCTACGCCAAACCCGACCCGGACCTGTTCTTGACCGCGGCGGAGCGTCTTGGCGTCGACATCCAGGACAGCATCGTGGTCGGCGACAGCGTCTGGGATCTACTCGCCGCCCGGCGCGCCCGAGCGCTTGGCGTCGGGTTCCTTTCGGGCGGCTACGGCCGCGAGGAGCTCATCTATTCGGGCGCGTACCGGGTATACGAAGACCCGCTCGACCTGCTTGCCCACCTCGACGAGGTCGGCGTGCGTCGCCCTCTGTAGCCGGGGCCTAGCTACTTCTCGAAGCGCGTCGTCACGGTTTGCCCGGGGTGATATGCGCGCTCTGCGGCGTACGCCTCGAGCACGCGGTGGTCGGCCGGGGTCTGCGGTGCGTCCACGAGCGAGCGCGGGAACAGGCCCTCCTTCAGGACGACGTTCAGCTGCGCGCCGAGCAGCGTGATTTGCGCCTGGAGGTAGAACCACCACAGGATCGTGATGATGGTCGCGAAATGCCCATACGTCGATTGGGCCTTTTGCAGGTAATGCGAAATGATCAGAGCGGAGAGCTGCTGCAGGATGAAGAACGCCACGCCCGACAGCAGCGCGCCCGGCAGCACGTCGCGCATCGACTCGGCTCGCGTGGAGAGAATCCGGAACGCTGCCAGGAAGATCCCCACGTCGAGGGCCGCGGCCAGTACGTAGCCGCCGACGCGCCCGAGCGCTCCGAGGCTCACACCGTTGGCCGAACTGACGACGAACCCCGATATGAACGTGCTGAGCACGAGGCCGAGGCCGATCGTCCCCACCACCCACAGGCTCCGAAGCGTCTGCTGGACCGTCCCCGGGCGCTCGTGGTACGGCACCTCCCAAACCGAATCGAACGCGAACTGCGCCGTTTTCACGACCCCGATGCCGCTCCACAGCCCGGTGAGGAGGCCGAGGACGAGCACCCACCAGCTACCCGAAAGTCCGCTCACGCTCGACGGATCGAGCAGCGGCAGCATCTTCGCGACGTGGCCGAGTACCGACTGCCTGTCCGAGCTCGACAGGAAGAACCCCAGGCAGGTGACGAGCACCATGAACAGCGGGAAGATCGAGAAGATCCCCCAGAACGCGATCATCGAAGCCAGGTTGCTGGAGCGGTCCTCCGAGAACTTCTTGAAGGTGGCGACGGCGACGCTGGCCGGCTTGCTCTGCCGCTGCGTGCGGTCGACCTTTTCCACGATGCGCATCTCGTCTTCTCCTCTCGTGAAAACGGCGCCACCCCTGTGAGCCAGGGGTACCCGAATCGCTCGCCACTAACCCTGACACCTTGTCGCGGTGAATCGCAACCGCGGCCATCACCAGCAACACCCCGAGGATCTGGCGCGCGCTAGGGATCTGCGCCAGCACGACGACCCCGATCAAGGTCGCGGTCGCCGGGAGCAGTGAGACCATCATCGAGTACGTGGCGCGGGGCAGGCGCGCCATCGCGAGCTGGTCGCACACGTAGGGGATCACCGACGAGCTGATACCGACGCCGACGCCGGCGCCGACCGCGACCGGGGCGAGCAGATGTGGCGCCACGGCCGGTGCTCCGATCGGCGTGATCGCCACCGCGGCGATCAGCATCGCCGCGCCGAGCCCGTCGATACCGCGCAGGCCGGGCGCTCTTGAGATGCGATGCGCGAGCACGATGTAGAGCGCGAACAGGGCCGCGTTGGCGAAGGCCAGCCCGAAGCCCAGCAAGGCTCCGTGCAGCCGGACGACGGTGAGGAGATATACCCCGGCCACGGCCAGCCCGAGGGCGGCGCCGTTGCGCCCCGAGCGCAGACCGAGCGCCGCGAGCAGGATCACCGGTAGGAACTCGATCGCGGACACGGTCCCGAGCGGGAGCCGCGCGATCGCCTCGTAGAAGCACACGTTCATGACGGCGAGGACGACGCCGAGGCCGACCACCAGACGGACGGTGGCGCGGTCGGCGACCCGGAGCGGGCGCCACGGCCGGCGCCATGCGGCGAACACAATCGCGGCGCTGACGATGCGAAGCCAGGCCACGCCGGTCGGCGCAACCCGGGTAAAGAGCAGCACGGCGAAGGCCGGGCCGAGGTAGTGGAAGACGGCGCTGCCGGCGAAGTAGGCCTGCGGCGGGAGGGTTTTGCGGCGGATCGAGAGCACGCGTAAATCGTGGCGCTTCGCGGACGCACCGGCCATGGGCGTTACAAGGTGTTACCCTGGTATCGCCTAATGAAGAACGGTGATTTTGCTGATACAGGCCATGCTTTTCCGTTCCTCGACTCGACCGACCGTCGGATCATCGGCGAGCTCACGGTCGACGGCCGGGTCTCGCTCGCCGAACTCGGCCGCCGCGTCAGCCTATCCCCGCCGGCGGTCGCCGAGCGCGTGCGGCGCCTCGAGCAGACCGGCGTGATCACCGGCTACCGGGCCGAGATCGACGCGCGTGCGCTCGGCTACCCGCTCACCGCGATCGTCCGGGTCAAGCCGGCGGTGCGTCAGCTCAGCAAGGTGGCCGAGCTGGCCGCCGAGATCCCCGAGGTCGAGGAGTGCCTGCGTATCACCGGCGAGGACTGCTTCTACGTCAAGCTCCACCTGCGCTCGATCGAGGAGCTCCCGAGCTTCCTCGACCGCTTCCTGCTCTACGGCGAGACGACGACCTCGATCGTCAACGCCACGCCGGTGTCCCGGCGCGATCCGCCGCTTGCGGACTAGTGCCGCAACGGGAGAGGCAACTAGCTCACGCGCTGACCGTCTCACCGCGCTCGGGCAGCACCAGTTTGTCGCTGACGCTGTTGCCGGCGAAGGCGGCCCGGAGCTGGGGCGCGCCCTGGGTGAAGTGCGTCCAGCCCTCGAAATGAACCGGGATCGTGGCCCGGACCCCGAGGAGCTTGGTGGCCTCGGCTGCCCGATCGCTCGACAGCGTCAGGTATGCACCGTCGAACCGATGGGGGCGCTGGACCGCACCGGCGAACAGGATCGCCACATCCAGGTGGCCGATTCGCTCGGCGATCGTGCGTACGATGTCGACCGAGGCGTTGTCGCCGGACACGTACACCTTGTCCTCGCCCTCCGCCTCCAGGACGAAGCCGATCACCGGCCCGGTGAGTTCGTCGGTCCCGTCCGGGCCGTGCTGGGCCGGAACCGCCGTGACGGTGACCGAGCCCCCATCGGGCCGCTCCACTTCCACCGAGGACCACGGCTCGAGCCCGGTTGCTGAGGCGTCGCCGCCGAGGCGCTCGGCCCCCTGGACCGTGGTGAGCACACGTCTGGCGCGGGGCAGGAACTCACGCCCGGCCGGGTCGAGGTTGTCGCTGTGGTGCTCGTGCGAGAGCAGCACGACATCGATAGGACCCAGCGCGTCCGGGTCGATCGCCGGTCCGGTTGTCTTGACCAGACCGCCGGCGTATTTGCCCGGCGGCGACAGTGAAGGGTCGGTCAGCCAGCGGACTCCGGCGTATTCGAGCACTGCGGTGGGTCCGCCGACGAGAGTCAGTCTGATCATGGGCTTGATCGCCTCCTCACGTTTAGTGGTGCGTCTAAACGTGAGGTACGTTATCATGGCAAGGGTGTCGGCGTACCGTGAGACGAACGAGGCGCCGGGCGAGCGCTTGCACCTGTCGCTGGCGCTGGCGAACGCGCGTCGCACCACGCCCGATGGGCCGTTGGACGAGCTGGCGTCGCCCGCCTCGCTGCGAGGCTGGTTGAGCGCGCACGGCTTCGAGCAGCCCAGGCGTTGCGGCCCCGCCGAGCTGACTGAGTTCCGCTTGCTTCGAGACGCGATCCGGGAGCTGCTCGAGGCGCGGATCGAGGAGCGCGTCCCAGAGCGAACGGCGGTCGCGGTGGTCAACCGTGCGGCGAGCGCAGCGCCCAGCGTGTCGCAGCTGCGATGGGATACGCGCGGACCGCAGCAGGTGGTAGACCGGCCCGGAGGGCGGGGAACCGCGGTGGCACGGGCCGTGATCGCCGCCGACGCGATCGAGCTGATCGCCGGCGACCAGCATGCCGACCTGCGCGCTTGCGGCGCGCCCGGCTGCCTCCGGCTACTGCTCCGCGACCATCCGCGGCGGCAGTGGTGCTCGACCCGCTGCGGCGACCGCGTCCGCGCCAGCCGCTACTACCACCGCCACCGCGCCGGCTGAAAATCGGAGAGCCGGGTCGGGAAACGGGCCTTTTTTATATTCCCGTTTGCCGACCAGCCTCGCGCTGTCCGCCCCCACCGTTCATGCCGTAGCCCCTCACGCGGTGCGACGCGCGAACAGCCGCCCCGAGGCGACGATCGAGACGATCAGGGTCCCGGCGCGCCACGTCAGCGCCACCGACACATTCGAGCCGACCGGGGTCCCCAGCAGCAGCCCCCGGAGCGCCTCCGTGATGGGGGTGATCGGCTGGTGCCCGGCGAAGCCCTGCAGCCAGCCGGGCATCGTGTGGACGGGAACGAACGCGCTCGACGCGTAGGGGAGGAACATGATCAGGAAGGTGAACCCGTTGGCCGCCTCCGGGGAGCGCGCCAGCAACCCGATCGTCGCCGACAGCCACGAGATCGCAACCACGAAGGCAGGCAGCACCCCGCCGGCCTCGAGCCACTGGAGCGCGCCGGCGTGCGGGTGAAACCCGAGCGCCAGCGCCACCGCCAGCACGAGCACGCCCGACGCGAGGTTGCGGGCGAGGCTACTCGCGGCTACTGGCGACGCTCACCGATCCCGATCGCTTCCCCGCGCTTCACGCGCTGCTCGATGCCGGCGTGTTCGAGCGCGCCGATCCCCCCGGGAAAGAGTTCAGCTTCGGCCTCGAGCGCATCCTCGACGGGATCGAGGCGCTAGTCCCAGGCGATCAGGCACCGCCGACCAATTGAATTAGACGGACTCGCGTACCCGGCGAGCGGCTGCCGTCGCCGGCGACGGAAGCTCGCCGTTCACTTCAGGTGGCACGCGGGCTGGGACACGGCCCGGCGCAGGCGGTGGCGGTGGCGATGGCCCGACGAGCTCCGTCCACGACGCACGGGTCGCTTCGGCTGCCGCCAGCAG
>DASPPG010000308.1:0-31231 GCA_035625625.1 Solirubrobacteraceae bacterium | reverse complement strand
GCCCGCTACCACCTCGAACGCCACGAGCTGACCATCAACGGTGACTTCCGCGCAATCACCGACCTGATCAGCCACTGGCAGGCCCGCTACCGCGGAATCGCCGGCGCCCGAACGGTGATCGAGGCACAGGTCCGCGAATGGTGCGAACAGATCCTCGTCGAGGTCGTGCTCGCCGCCCGCAGCTCGAGTTGGAGCGACGAGCAACTCCAGGCGCTGCTCTCACCGACCTCGTTCACCGCCGCCCTGCTCCCCAGACACCTGCTGCACGCAACCCTCCAGAAGCGCCTTGGCCAGAAGCTCGGTCCGCCACGAAGCGGCATGGGCCAAGCAGAGTCTGATACGCGCGAAGTGGCCGGCGGCCAGACGGGACAACCCGGCCTTCCTGTCAGCGTCGAGCCGGATCGTCACCGAATGGGGAGCACCCCGTGAGTCGAAACCCGCCGAGCGCGCGGAGTGGGCCGGCCGTGGCGGCCCGGGGGCTCGCGTGACCGCGACCGAGATTCAGGAGCTCGAGCCCGCGGCGGTCCTTCGGGTGCCGGCCCTGCTTTCGGTCGCGACCACCGCTCGGCTGTTGGATTGCTCGCCTCGAACGGTGCGTCGACGGATCGCCGAGGGATCGCTGCCGGCCCTGGTTGACCACGGCCGGACACTCGTGCGCGCCGACGAGCTGCGGGAGTACATCGACCGGCTCCAGCGAGTCGGCCCGCACCCGCCGCAGCGCCGGCACCGGGCGCGCCGATACGAGTTCCTGCGCGAATAGGGCGGCGCCTGCCGGCAGGTGCGAGCATGCGAGGCATGACCACCATCACCAAACCAGTCCCCGTCCGGACCCCGTCGGGATGATGGCCCGCGCGGATCAGCTGCGTGTACCGGAGCCCTGCGCGGCTTATCTGCGATGGCTGCTGGACAGGGCGTCGACGGCCAGGGAAAAGGCCGGGGAGCGAAAGGCGAGCTGGCGATGAGCATCCACCCGGAAGGCAAGAAGTGGCGGGTCAAGTATCGGATCGCCGGCAAGCAACGCTCCCGCACCTTCGACCGCAAGGGCGATGCCCGCACGTTCGACGCCGAGGTCACGCGCAGGCGCCAGCTCGGACCGTTGCTCGCCGCCGAGCTCGAGCGGGACAGGATGACGCTCGACCAGTTCGTCCGCGGCCCGTGGCGCACGCACGCCGCGACCCTCGCCGGGCCAACCCGCGCAAAGTACGCGTGGGCGCTGGAGAAGCACCTCTCCGAGCTGCTCGACGAGCCGCTGATCTCGATCGACGTCGCGCGCCTAGCCGAGCATCAGCAGTTGCTCCTCGACCGCGACGCGACGCCGAGCACCGTGCGCGAGGCGCTCACCCGACTCAGCGGGATCCTGCAGGTTGCGGTCGAGCACGGGCGCATCCCCGCCAATCCTGCGCGGGCGCTGCGCAAGGTTCCGGCCGACCCGTCCGAGGAGGTCGAGCCTCTCTCACCCGTCGAGCTCGAGCGACTCATCGCGGGCTTCTCGGGCCGCAGCCGGGCGATCGCCCTGCTGGCGGGCCACCTCGGGCTGCGGCCAATCGAGATCCATGGTGCCCCGTGGGCGGCACTGCACGGGCTGACGTTCACGGTCGCGCGCTCGCGCACGAAGCGCACGGCAAGCCGCACGCGGGTGATCGCGGTCCCCGAGGTCACCGCACGCGAGCTGAAGGCATGGCGGCTCGAGTCGGGGCGGCCCGGCGACGATGAGCCGATCGTCGGCGTGATGTCGCCGAACGCGCTGCGGCTGTGGGGCGCCAAGCGGCTGCGCCCAGCCATCACGGCAGCGACCGGTGGCCGGATCACCGACGCGACCGTCTACACGCTGCGCCACTCGCACGCGTCGGCGCTGCACTACGCCGGCTTCACGCCGGCCGAGGCGGCCGAGCGGATGGGGCACGGGCTGGGGCTTCACTGGCGCACCTACGCGCACGTCGTCAAGGCGATGTCGGGCACGCGGTACGACGGGCTCGATGCGCTGATCTCGGCGGCGCGCGCTCGGCTGGAGCTCCGCGAGAGTTCCGTAACGGCCGAGGCAATGAACTGACGCCATGCGCGCCACCGCGCGTTTTCCCTGCAAATCGGCCAATGGGCGATCCAGGACTCGAACCTGGGACCTCTTCCTTATCAGGAATACCTTTTGTCGCCTCCAGTCGTCCCAACTCGCAATTAATCCCTGCAAACGCGTGCAACCGCACGGTCGGAAGCCGACTGGAGACGACTGGGCGCTACAAGCTGGTGGCCCCATCGTGGCCCCACGACCGCCGCTCGAGGGCGAGGCTTCGTATGACCCGGAAGCGGACATCACGCCGACGATACGGTCGAGCCCGGACGCTGGGCAAGCGGGCCGCACTCTCAAGGTCGCGTGCACCCACGGTGACCTTTGCGTCGTCGAGGCCGTCATGACCCGGCGGTGACGTCGGGCGCGGTGATCGAGATGGCGCGGGACATTCAGCCCAGCGCTTCCCAAGCCGCCTCGACGGCATCGCTTGCCTTGCGCCCGCGACGCCGACGGGGCTGTAGAGCGGGCGGGGGCGCCACCGCGGATGATCTCGTGGCAATCCAGCTGCCGAGGGCATCACGGGAGATCCGCGGGGAGCGGCCGACATAGCCGGTCACGGAGAGCTCGCCGGCCCGGACCGCGCGCAGGATCGTCTCCACATTGACCCGGGCGTACCGCGCCGCGTCCGCCGCCGTCATCAACGGAACCGCGGTCAACCGCCGCTCCAGCGCAGCGACCCTCGCCTCCAGCGCGTCCAGATAGGCCGCGAGGGGGCCCACCAGGCCGTCAACGTGTTGGACGCTAGCCGGGACCACGTCGGGCCGGACCATCCTGGCGATATCGCTCATCACCCCTCGCGGCCCGCTGGTCCATTGCCACCGAACCCTCGTCGACAAGCGGAACCTCGGCTCGCGAAGCCAAGACCGCAGCCGGAGTGAGCACGGGTCCGCTCTCCGGGCGGACGCTACTTCGGCCAATCGCCGCGACAGGCGCCGGCACCCCCACCAGCCGTCCCCAGCCGCCCTCCCGAGGCACCTGTCGAAGCACTACTCATCAACGCGTCAACAGCAGCTCCGCCGGCGATCGCGACGTGACCGGTCCGGTACGGATGGAGCACACCGCCGAGGCGCCCGGCCGACGGTCCCAAATTGTTCGCTGCGAGCACCCGAGTCGCAGCGCCGCCTTGCGCCCCAGCAGGCGATGCACACGTTTCGGGCAGTCAGTGGCCGATCGTCCGCCGCGTACGCCAGCCTGCTAGTCATGCCGAGCGAGGATCTCGCCATCGGGAACGTTCACGACCCGGATGGGCGGAACGTGGTTCTGCTGGCCAGAACCTGGGACGAGAAGATCACCCGCGATCACCCGGAGCTTGCCGGGCACCTCGATGCGGTCCTGGAGGCGGTTTCGAAACCAGATCACGTCGCGCCGGACTCGTGGCCGGACCGAAAGCGCTTCTACCGCCGCAACGTCGGTCCGAGCCGGTGGCTCCTGGCCGTCGTAAGCTACGAGCAGCAGCCGGCGCGGATCATCACCGCCCTGGCGAATCGCAAGGACCCGAAGACATGGAAGCCGTGAACATCACGATTGGACAGCTGGTCTTCGACCACGCCGATTACGACGCGGACGGAGACGTGCTCTACCTGCACCTCGGCCCGCCGCAGCCCGCCGAAGGCGAAGAGACGCCTGAAGGGCATGTCCTCCGCTACGCGCCGGGCACCCAACGGATCGTGGGGCTAACGGTGATCAACGCGCGCCATGTGTTGGACCGAGACGGCCGACTGATCGTGACCGTGCCGGAAACGGTCGAGGCCAGCGCCGAGGAGCTGGCACCGGCGCTGCAGGCCGCCTGAGGCGCGCCGCGCGCCTTCCGCGCAACGCGGGTTCGTCGCACCAGCAACGAGATGCCAGTTGGAAACCGGAAGCAAGGCCCGGGTTTGCCCACCGTGGGGCCGCTCGCGTGCTGCTGCTCCACGCCTGGAGCAGTCGCGCCTGCAGCGTGGCTCCTATCGATGGAAGGCGGAAGCGCCGGCGCGGCCTCCGGTGCCGCTCCATCACCCCGGGCAGAGCAGCCGTTTGCGGCGGCTGAGAGCGGGGCTCTCCCAACTCGTCCATCCCGCTAACCAGCTGGAGTCCGGGGCCCGCTTCTGCTGTCAGCGTGTGTTTGCTGGCTCGGCCGATCGCGGCTAGCAAGCTCCCACGCGGGCGAAAGCGACTGTCTGATGCCGATGAAGGTCGCGAGATAATACTGTCGTCTGCAGGGGGGCCAGCGTCACGGTCGTTAGCAGTGAGGCTCCTCGATGTGGATCCGGAAGCGCGATCGAGCGCCGATCTGGGCCGGCCGCCGTTCTGATCGTCCGGACGAGCGAAGCGCGACCCGCGCCGACGGCCGAGCGATCGCCGTTCGTCAGTTCCAGAATGACATCGTCCGGCGCGTCCGGGTTGCCTGGGCGAGCCCTGGTGCACGGCCAGCCCCTTGGCGAGCGGAGTGAATCTGGTCCGCTCCAAGACAACGCGGGATGGGAACCAGGATCGCGTGCCGCGGCTGCGATGGCGCGTTAGCTTGCGAGTAGGCCGAGTTCCATCGCTCGGCGGGCGGCGTCGGTGCGGGAGCGGCAGTCAAGCTTCATTCGGATGGAGCGGACGTGATGCTCGACGGTGCGGTGGCTGAGAAACAGCTCCTGGGCGATCTCGCGATCTGTTCGGCCGGTCGCGACGAGCCGTAGGACGTCGAGTTCGCGGCGGGTGAGCCCTCCGTTCTGGGCTTGGGCGGCCGCGAGTCGGCCTAGAAGGCCCCTGAAAAAGGGCGCTCCTGCATGTTCCGTGGGTTGAGGTGAGGGCGGGCGCGGGGTAGCGCGGCCGTCGTCGTCAGTCAAGCAGCGCCTCGATGGTGGGCCGAGGTGCGCGGGACGTTTCGGCCGCTCGTGGCGGTGGGTTTGGCGCTGCTTGACAGCCGCCGCCGTGCCGCGCTGTTTGGCATCTAGGTCGGGGCGTTGGGAGCGCCCGACCTCCGGGCAGGAGGGCGCACGCCGCTGTGCTCTTACGGTTCCGGCTTGTCGAAGGCTTGGAACCTGTGAAAGGGCGGTGGCGGCGTGCGCCGACGAAGGGTATGGAAGAAGCTGCTCGGTTTGCACCGCGCGGTTGTCGAGGACGTCGTGGTGGAGGGCGACGGGACGGTGGTGGCGTCGGTCCGCCCGACGGCGCGGGAGCGGGATCGCTGTCCCCACTGTCGGCGACGTTGTGCCGGCTATGACTGGGGGGAGGGCCGGCGCCGGCGCTGGCGGGCGCTGGATCTCGGCACGACGTTCGCTTACCTGGAGGCGTGGGCGCCCCGCGTCAGCTGCCACGAGCATGGGGTGGTCGTCGCGGCGGTGCCGTGGGCGCGGCACGATGCCGGCTTCACTCGCGCCTTCGAGGATCAGGTGGCGTGGCTGGCGGTCCGTACGAACAAGACCGCCGTCGCAGAGCTGATGCGGATCGCGTGGCGGACGGTCGGCTGGATCTGCGAGCGGGTGATGGCCGAGCAGCGGGCCGGACGCGACCTGTTCGCCGGCCTGAACCGGATCGGTGTCGATGAGATCTCGATCCGCAAAGGCCAGAGGTACCTCACCGTGGTCGTTGACCATGACACCGGCGGGCTGGTATGGGCGGCCGCCGGGCGGGACAAGGCGACGGTCGAGAAGTTCCTGGATCTGCTGGGCGTGGAGCGCTGCAAGCAGCTACGGCTCGTCTCGTGCGACATGGCCTCGTGGATCACTGGCCCGATCGCACAGCGCTGCCCGAACGCCACTGTCTGCTATGACCCGTTTCACCTCATCAAGCTGGCCACCGACGCGCTCGACGACGTCCGCCGCGAGGTCTGGAACGAGGCGCGTCGCGGCGGGCAGAAGCAGCTCGCCGCCGAGCTCAAAGGCGCCCGGTTCGTGCTTTGGAAGAACCCCGGCAACCTCACCGAGCGCCAGCAGCTCAAGCTCGCCCGCGTCCAACAGCTCAACCAGCGGCTGTACCGCGCCTACCTGCTCGCCCAGCAGCTGCGCCAGATCTACCGCGTCCCCGTCGACCAGGCCGTCGCACTACTCGACGCGTGGCTGAAGTGGGCCCGACGCTGCCGCCTCGAGCCGTTCGTCAAGCTCGCCCGGACGATCACCGAACAGCGTCCGGGGATCGAAGCGGCCATCAGGCACGGGCTCAGCAGGTGGGGAGTCAGACGGCCCGCAGGCCAAGCATCTGATCGACTCTCAGCCGCCCGAGCAGCGCCCCCAGCGGATCGTCGGTGACACCGCCTATGGCAACGGGGTCGTGCGCGCAGCGCTGGCCGAGCGTCAGGTTGACGTGCTCGCCCCGGTCCCGGAAGGCGAGATCCTGGAGGGCCGTGTCGGTAAGCGTGACTTCACGATCGACCCAGCCGCCGGGACGGTCACCTGCCCAGCCGGGCACACGGCGACGATCACGACCTCCAAGAAGGGCGTGCGGACCGCGCGGATCTCACGAGCGGCGTGCGGCGCCTGCCCGCTCAAGGACCAGTGCTGCCCCGGGCGACCCAGCCGACAGATCGCGCTTGGCGTCGGAGTGTCGGAGGGCGAACACATCCCGCCAGCCTCGCAAGAGTGTCGGCTCATGTTCGCCCCGTGAACTCCAAACCAGGGAGGGAGAAGCATGGCCTCGAGCGGCAAGAAGAAGACCACCTTTTCGAAGCTCGCGCGTGAGAGCAGGCTTCGCGAGCGTCGGCTCGAGAAGCAGGCTAGGAAGGAGGCGCGCAAGCGAGCGGGCGACACGCAGCGTCCCCAGCCAAGCAACAGGCCGCCGGGCGAGGACCGGTAATGCTCGTACCTACGCGTCGCGTGACGCGAGGGCGGGCAGCGCCCCGCATGTCATCGCCCGGATCGAACTGATCACCGGCGTCCCGGTGAGGGCGTGGCGCAGCGGTCGGGCCGGCACGGATACCGGACCTCGAATCTGACGAGAATCGAGCGATGCGCGTGCCCTGACGCAGATTTGATGCGCAAGCCGCGACTGCGGGGCTCCCTCACCAGCGGGCGGCTCTCGTGTCGCTCGCTCGCTCAAGCTTGTGTTGCAGGCTAGGTCGAACGGGCCCGGGTTGCGATGGCGATCTATGCGTTGACATGTCGTTTGTCGTGTCGGTAACCGGGCAGATCACCGCCTTCTAGGAGCCGGCGGTGCGGAGCATCACCACATGCTCGGGATTGATTGCCAGCTCCTGTCCCGTTTCAGCCTCGGTGAGCCACGCCAGCTGCATGATCGAGCCGCGAGCTGCGTCGAGGATGATCCGTTCGACGTCTTTGGCGTCTCCCTCGACGTGGTAGTGCTCGCCGGTCGAAAGGGTTATCTCCGTGGTGCGGGTCGCGGGCTGCCGCGACCGATCGCTTGAGCTCATTGGGTTCAGGGTGTCCGCGTCAGCACCGGTTGCCGCGACCGGAGAGGACCGGACGCTCGTCCCCGACCGGCTCGCTGAGAGCCTGGGGCATTTGCTCGTTGTGGATGTGGTCGCGGAGCGGCTGGACATTGCGACAGCCACCCGAGCCCGGCAAGGACGCGAACGATGAACTCGAACCCCGCCGCCCTGATCGCATGCGAGTCGGTCCTCGATCCGATCCTCGAACAGCTCACCGCGGTGCTCGACGAGCACTCCGCGAACTTCGCGGGTCCCGTCGCCGAGGCACTGGAGCGGCTGCGGTCAACCGCCGCCGATACCAGCTTGACGATCTCCGCCGCGACCTCGAGACGCTCGGGCCAATACCACCCCAGCACCGCTGGGCTCTCGTCGTACATCGCCGTCACGGTCACGCCGACTGACGTGTCGCCGTGCGAGACTCGCGCCCGCTGTGCCGTCAACGACTCCCTGCCCCCGAAGTGTCGGTAAGAACCGTGCACCACCCCGACCAGGAGCAGGCGACCGTCAAGGCGATGTGCCCGTGCGCCGTTGAGGTAGCCGACGGGCGACTCCGCGGCCCTGAAGGGATAGGGGTTGGCGGCGGGCGCCGACGGGCGATCACGGCGAAGAGTCGACGTGCTGAACGCCGCTCCGCAGCACCTCTTTCCAGCGGTCGGGTTGGATTTGCGCCGGCTCCGTCGAGTCGATGAAGTCGACCAGCACCCGTACGAATCGAAGCGGATCGTCGAGGTGCGGAAAGTGCCCCGCCTCTGGAAACAGCTCAAGTCGGCTCCCCGGCAGCGCCGCATGCGCGGCGAGCGCGTGTTCGACCGGGATGATCGGGTCGCGCTCGCCCCACACGAGCAGGAACGGGATCGCTTGGGTGAGATACAGGCGATCAGCCGCATTCACCCGCTGGCCCCCGAAGTCAACGATCGTCCTCAGGGTGGTCAGGAACGCAGCGCGCGCCTCGCGGTCCGCGAGGGAGGCGTGACCGCGCAGCACTTCCCCCAAATCTGTGTGTACGCGCAACCCGATGCGGCCGAGCGCGCGTCCCACCGCTTGGCCGGCCGCGAGTGTCCGCTCGTTGGCCAGCAGCGGAAGCACCAGTTCAGAGCCCGGAAGGCTCGCAGCCCGCAGGAGCGGTGTGATGTCGCGCCCGAGTCCACCGCTGCTGACGAGAACCAGCCGGTCACAGTGCTCCGGAAACAGGTACGCCAATTGCATCGCCACGCCGCCGCCCAGCGAATGTCCGACAAATGTCGCTCGGTCATGCCCGAGCGCGATCAACAAATCGCGGATCCCGCTGGCATAAGCGCCCAGTGAATAGTCACCTCGTGGCTTGGCCGATTCGCCATGACCAAGTAGATCGGGAGCGATAACGGTGAACCGCTCAGCCAGATACGGCAGGACGTTGGCCCAAGTCGCCGATGTCGACGTGATCCCATGGACCAGCACGACGACCGGGCCGCTGCCGGCTGAACGGTAAAAGACGCGATGCCCATGCAAGATGAGCTCGTGCAACCCAGCCAGCCCGGGCGCGGGCTCATCCACGTTCGCCTCCAGCGGCGGCCCCGACGATCCCGCACCGCGCGCCTCGCCCGGGTTCGTGCTATTCGCTCGTGACATAGATCAATAGACCTCTACGATTCGCTGAGCGCGGCATCGCGATCGCCGAGGGGGCAACTAGTTTCCCATTCGAGGCTCCCCGCGGGAACCACCCATTCAGCGACGCGCGCCCATCCCCTCCTCACTTGACCTCGACCGCCCAGCCCGCCTCGATCGCCGAGCCCGCGCTCACGAGCAACGGCACGACGAACCGGGGGCGCTTCCCGAGCGCGGCGTAACGCACGCGAGGCAGGGTACGGATAGCGCTTCGCCGGAAAGCTCGATGATCACCACTATGGACGCGCATCGGGGGAGACCTGCGCGGAGGGTCGACCTGTTCCGGTCGCTTTGCCCGCCTATCGAAAGAGTGTGCTCGCTGAAGGCAGCGAGCTCGCTGAGGACGCAAAGCCCGGCAGAATGTCGGGTGCGGTCGACGGCCTTGAGGTGATCGAGCGCATGCTGGGCGTAGATGGTGTTGCAGAGCACGATCGTGTTCAGGATCAGCCCCGAACGCGCCGAGCTGCTCTTCTTGGCCGGCTCAGCCGCCCTCGCCTAGCCAGCGATTCCGCCAGCTCCACTTGCCCCTGGGGCAGGCCCGAGGAGAGGGCCAAGTGCGCTTGATCACGACCTTGACGGCGACTGTGAAGGGGCGCGCGTCCTCCCTCGCGCCCGCGGCTACTTCGCCCGCTTGTTACGCCGCCGTGCCGGCGGCTCGCTCCCGCCGACGCTCCGCGCGGCGGGCGAGCTGGTCGGCGCCGCAGCCGCCCGATCCGGCGATCCTCGGCCGCGAGCTCGTGATCGTCGTGGTGGACGTAGCGACTCGTCGTCTCCGGCAAAGCGTGCCCCATGATCCGCTGCAGCCTCGAAAGCTCCGCCTTCGGCGCCGCCAAGTGGAGCCGCCCGAATGTGTGCCTGAGCGCGTGCGGCTGCGCCTGCTCACCGGCATGTCGGCCGCGAGCATGATCGGTCCGACGATCCTCATCACCGCGGTGATCGACAGCTGTCCGTCCGCGTCCGGGAATGAGGCCGTCGCGCCGGCGCCGGCCAAGCCGCGGGAACAGAAATGGATTGTCGGCCAGCTCGGGGACCTCGTCGCACAGCTCCCGCCAGCGCTCGAGTGCGTCGACGACGTCTGTGAAGTGCGGCACCGAGCGAGGTGGGTCGTCGACCGGGGGCCAGAACGGCTAGGCGCAACACGACGCGCTGAACGCCGGGGCTGCAAGTAGGTGGCCAATATTCGGATGGCATGCTCCGCACGGTAAGGTCACGGTGCTTGGTCAAGGGCCGGTGACGTTCCGACCTGGCCGGTAGATCTTCGGGATGGCGGCGCGCGCTGGCTCTTTTTGTTCCTTGTCGGCCGGTCAGTCTGACCGGACAGCTGTTTGTCGCCCGTCCCGTAACGCAACCCACCCACAGAATCGAAGGAATCCCGGTTGGCAAAGCAACGTAAACGGCCGGCTCGCCCCCGGCGCGACAGGAAGGACGGACTGGCCGCTGGTCGGCGCAAGCCCTGCCCGTACTGCCGGGACAAGGTCGACCGAGTCGACTACAAGGACATTTCGACACTGCGCCGGTTCATCTCCGAGCGCGGCAAGATCCGCTCGCGGAGGATCACGGGAGCGTGCCGCCGCCATCAGAACCAGGTCGCGCGCGCTGTCAAGCGCGCGCGCGAGCTTGCGCTGTTGCCGTACGTCGCCGAGGGCGCGAACGAGCGCTGGGAACGCGGCGATCGGTCCGGCCGTAGCTCGCGCCGAGACAGCGACCGGTGAGTTGGCCTCGTCTCTAGGGGTCCTCGCCCGGTAAGGAAGCGTGATCGGCGATCGGCCCGGGGATCATGCTTGGTCATGTTTGGTCGCCGTCGCGCAGGCGGCCGTATTGGTCGGGGGATCGTTCCCCAGCCGAAGATGGTGACCGGTCGGAGATCTCGTCGCCACCGGGCGAGCGCCTGTTCGCCCGCCGCGCGGTCGAACTCGCTGGCCGAGCGGCCCCTTCGCTTGCGCGACTGCCGGGGCGGCTGCCGCGCCGTTTTCTCCCGCGGCGGGCTAGGTCGGCTTGGCGGCTGTCGCGCGGTCTTCTCGCGTGGCGGGCTTGGCGGGCTTGAGTTGGCGGAGCGTCTCGACCTCGCGCTCGTAATCGGCGATGATCTTCTCCGGGTCGGGGATGAGGCCGGCGTCGACCTGCAGGCTGACGACCACACCGCCGTTGTAGCTCATCATGTCGATGCCCATCCCGATCGTCCCCGCGGCCGGGACCCAGGGGACCACCCCGGCGATCTTGCTGCCCGCGAAATAGACCGGCTCGCGCAGGCCCAGGGTGTTGGACAGCACACCGCTGGTCTTCTGCGTGAACACGTCGAGCAGGCGTTGTTCGATCTGGCGCGGGGTCAGGCCGACAGCCTCGAGGATTGCGTACGACAGGCCGCCTTCGCGCGAGTGCTTGATCGCGTCCATCCGGCGATGAACCTCGGCCAGGCGGTCGGCCGGGTCGGCGATCCCCACGGGCAACGTCAGGTACACCAGGCCGAACCGGTTACCCAGCTCGCGCGGGAGCGGCTCGTCGAGGGGTCGCAGGTTGTAGGGAACCGTCATGCGGATCTCATCGACGAGGCTGTCGCGGCCGAGCAGGTAGCGGCGCAACGCGCCGGTCATCGCCGCGGTCAGGACGTCGTTGACGGTCGTGCCGGTCGCGTGCCCGATCGCCTTGAGGTCGTCAAGCGGGATCCGCTCAGACCACGTCACGCGCCGCGCGACCCCGGGCTTGGCGCTCAGCACGGTCTTCGCGTCTGACCCGGTCAAAAGCAGCTTCGCCAGCGTCGCCGCGTCCGCCGTCCCGCGTGACGCCAGCGCCGGCAGCTCGGACGTCGGGTGCGTGAGAATCTCAATGCCCTCGTGGACGCCCGCCTGGGCAAGCCGCGCACCGGCCTTGACCGGCGCGGCGACCGAGCCCAGCCGACCCCGCCCGGTGCCGTCGCGCGCAGGCGCGATCCCGGCATCGGCGTGCGTATCGGTCAGCGACAGCAACACGCGCGAGAGCGCGATCCCATCGGCGATGCAGTGGTGGATCCGCACGATCATCGCCATCCCGGCCCCGAACCCGTCGACCATGTACCAATCCCAGAGCGGCTTGCGACGGTTCAGCGGACTCGCGATCAAGTCGCTGACGAGCGCCTCGAGCGCGCGCTTGTCCCCGGGCGCCGGAAGGGCGAGGTGGTGGACGTGAAGATCGAGGTCGAAGTTCGGATCATCCTCCCACGACGGGACCCCGACCCCCACACGCGGTTCCGCCACTAGCTGGCGAAACCGTGGGAACGGCTCGACCAGGCGCGATCGCAAGATCTCCTTGACGCGGTCGGCATCGACAGGTTCCTCGAACCACAGCAGCGCGTTGACGACCATCAGGTTCGTCGGCCGGTCCATATGCAGCCAGGCCGCGTCGGCATTATTCATTCGCTGTGCACTCATCACAGCTCCTTCTCGTGGCGGATCCACCCTCACGCTACGCTGCCCACCTCCCGACGCGCATCGGGACCTCCCCGCCTCACGGTCCGTAGAGGCAGGCAGGTTTGCGCCCACCCCGGTGCGCAGCGGTAGCGCCCGTTAGCGCCGCCAGGGTGCTGTGCGGCGAGAGCCGCCGGTCGCGCTCGGGGAGCTGGCACTCGCCATTGTCCGCGCGCACATGGCCGGCCCGTGGTCTTGTGGTTG
This sequence comes from Solirubrobacteraceae bacterium, assembly GCA_035625625.1. Taxonomy (GTDB): domain Bacteria; phylum Actinomycetota; class Thermoleophilia; order Solirubrobacterales; family Solirubrobacteraceae; genus Palsa-465. The sequence goes on along the minus strand of DASPPG010000308.1, from coordinate 18,528 downwards.
GGAGTGCTCGGAGTCCAGCAGTCCGCTCGCGCGGCGCAACAACGGCTCCGGCGCGGCGGCGCGGATCCGGAAGCGCAGCCGCTCGTTCACGTGCGCGGCCAGTTCGTCGAGCCGCCTGGGCGACGTTCCGCGCACCGTGCCGCCAACTCCAGGTGCTCGGCCCGCAGGTAATGCGCGTAAGCGCGTATCTGCGTGGTCAGCTCGTGGAATCGCTGTACGCCATGCCGTCCTCAGGCTCTTCCGGGCGCTCCATGTGGGCCGTCAGGAACCGCGTCACCGCGGCGATCTGGACCAAGCCAGGCGGCCGCGTGTGGGCGTAGCGGCCGTAGTGGGCCATCGCTCGATCGAGCCGTCCGCCGTGTGATCGTGCTCCTCGCACCGTACGCCAGGCGAAACCGGCCCGCCGCCATGTTCGGGGCGTGAGCCCTGACAGTCGAGCACTCGATCAGCCGCCACCGCTGGCACGCCCGCTCGGCCGGCCATTCGAGCAGCTCCTCGACCCGCCCTGCTGACGCCGCTATCCGCGGCGCCCAGAACCCGGCGGCGCGCTCGTGGGCCGCTGGCCGAGTCCTCGTGCGCGGCGGCGGCGGCGGCGCGCTGCGCGGCCGCGGCGTGGGCGTCGTGGGCCTGGCAGCCGCGGCGTGCGGCGCGAGTCGCATCGAACCTATTGGTGTCAGGCTGCTCGATCACGCTCGCTGACCACGGAAGGGGTGGGTGCACGACGATGCTGCTCCTCGCCAGGCGACGACGGCTGCTCGCTGGTCGGCGGGTCATCCGTTCTGTCACGTGGCTTCAAGGCGCAAACTACGGAACTGGGCTTGCGCGGTGGCGCGAGCAGCGAGATCCCGCCGGTTCGCGAAGGGTCGACCCTGGAGGACAGCGATGGCTAGTTGAACGGTGAAGTGGTTCAGCGATGAGAAGGGCTACGGGTTCATCATGCCTGATGAACCCAGCAATGACGTGTTTGTCCATCACACCGGCATCGCGGGGAACCCCCATCGCTCGCTGGCCGAGGGCGCGAGGGTCTCCTACGAGGTGGAGTTCAGAGGCAAAGGGGCCAAGGCAGTCAACGTCAAGCGGCTGTAGCCCGAGAGTCCCGATACCGGGCTCGGCGTCTTCAGCCCGCCGATCCGGCCCGATCGTATGTCCTTCCCCGATGACTCGCCACGTGTGTAGGGTGACGGCGGTTGATGTCAGACGCGGAGAGCAGCAGCCGGGCGGAGGGGCCCGATCCGGGACCGGCGCAGCGAGCGCCCGACCGGAATTTGGGTGTGGCCGCGCCGGGGCTCGACGCGCTGCACGAGATCGTCCTGCACGGCCACCGCGTGTTTTACCGTGGGGCTGGCAGCGGCCCGGTGGTCGTGCTGGTCCACGGGATCACCTCGACGTCGGCGACGTGGGCCAAGGTGCTGCCGTATCTGGCCGAGCGCTTCACCGTGATCGCTCCCGATCTGCTCGGTCATGGCGAGTCGGCCAAGCCGCGAGGGGACTACTCGCTTGGTGCTTATGCCTCTGGGGTCCGTGATCTGTTGATCGCGCTGGGACATGAGCGAGCCACGTTCGTCGGGCACTCCTTGGGCGGCGGTGTGGCGATGCAGCTCGCCTACCAGTTCCCCGAGCAATGCGAGCGGCTGGTCCTCGTCAGCAGCGGCGGCCTGGGTCGCGATATCACCCCGCTGCTGCGGGCCGCCAGCGTTCCGGGCTCGGAGCTATTGCTCCCGCTGCTGGTCAACGAGCGGGTGCTCGCGGCCGGCCAGGCGGTGGGACGCGCGCTCGGCCGGATCGGGCTGCGGGTGCACACCGACGTGGGAGAGGTGCTGCGCGGTCACGCCTCCCTGTCGGATCGCCAGGCGCGCTCAGCGTTCCTTCACACGCTGAGGACGATCGTCGATCTCGGCGGGCAGCGGGTCGACGCCAGCGATCGCCTGTACCTGGCGGAAGCGATCCCGTTCCTGCTTGTCTGGGGCGAGCACGACCCGATCATCCCGGTCGATCACACGCGCGCGGCCCACCAACTGGTACCGGGCAGCCGGCTCGAGGTCTTTCCGGACGCAGGCCACTTCCCGCACCTCGACGACCCGCTCCGGTTCGTCCGGGTGCTGATCGACTTCATCGACTCGGCGGTCTCTGCCCCTCGCTCCCCCACCGGTGACACAACCCACGGATCCGTCAGTAGGTTCCAATTTCGGGAGGCGACGGCCGACCCGAACCACGAACAGTGCGACCCACACAAACTGGCTCGCGGCGGCGGCGGCGAGCGCTCAGGCAAACCTAGCAGGCCGCCATCACGGCTTCGCGCGCAGCCGCGCGTCGCGCAGGCGCCGTTGTGCGCGTTCAAGCTCCCGTTCGAGCGATTGCAGCCGCGCGTTGGGAGTGAGGCCCCGCCTGTACAGCGTGGCTCGCGGCAGCGTGACCCGGTCGTGGTAGTGTCGGCCTCGGGCCTGCGGCTGCTCGATCGTCTTGGTCGAGCTCACGCGTCGAACTCCAGCACGGAGTAGGCGTTGCACCCCAGGATCTCGCGGACGCCGTGTCGGCTCCCGAGGTCTTGCTGCCAGCAGACGACGAACGGCCGATGCGGGCCCATGTCAAAAATCGCGATCACGGTACCGCCGCGCAACGGGTCACGCTGGCCTACCTCGGTGACGCAATCCACGCTTCCCCGGCGCGCCCACAGCTTCACGATTCGGCGAGCACAGGGAAGACTCCCCATCTCAAGCTCAATCTGTGTGCGCAAGTCACGATAAGCGTCCTCGCGGATCGGCGGGTCGTCCGCGATTCCGGGGATGAAGAACGCGGTCACGCGTGCTACAACCCGCGCTCGCGAGCGGGGCGTTTCGGCGGAGCGGGGCGAGGCGGATACCGGCGGCGCTCCGCATCGGTCATCTGCCGGATCACCAGCGAACCGCTCTGGACTTGCTCGCGGACCAGTTCGAGCTTCGCCGCGCGCTTCTCTTCGGCCTTCTCGCGCGTCGTCTTCACCGGATCACCCGACGAGCGTGCGCGATCAAAGTGATTCCGTCCGCCGAGCCGGACTCCTGCCTCGCCCCGTTCAAGCGAAACGCCACGAGCTGTTGGTGGCGGTGGGTGGGCATCGATCTCCTTCGTTGGCCGGCGCGGTCACACGTGGTCGGAGGGAGATTCGCGGCGTCGGCGGGGAGAACCTCACGGGCGGCAACACCACCCGCACGCTTCACCGTAGCACCGGCTGCAGGCCTCCAACGCCGGCGGCGTGACGATAGCCTCTCATCCGTTCTGGCCCTCGAACAGGACTTCACTGTCTGACTAACCCCGATGCCGCCACCGACACGCAACCGGTGCTGACACGGCAAACCTGAACCCAATGAGCTCAAGCGAGGGGTCGCGGCAGCCCGCGACCCACACAACGTTTATAACCGTCCTGACCGGCGACCGATACCACGTCGAGGGGGACGCTCGGGACGTCGAACGGATCATCATCGACGCGGCTCGCGGCTCGATCATGCAGCTGGCATGGCTCACCGAGGCCGAAACAGGAGAGGCCCTGGCCATCAATCCTGAGCATGTGATGATGCTCCGAGCCGCCGGCTCCTAGGAAGGTGATCTGTCTCGTTAGCGAACACAACGGCGACTCGACCCATCGATCGCCCTCGCAAGCCCGGGCCCGCGTAGAACCCAGCCTGCAACACGAGCCTGAGCGAGCGGTCAGCGACACGAGAACCGCCCGCCGGTGAAGGACCCTCGCGATCGCCGCCGGCCCATCAAGATCTGCGTCACAGCGCCAGGCATAGCTCGATTCTCGTCAGAATCGAGGTTCGGCATCCGTCGACCTGACCGCCGCGCCACGCCCTCACCTGTGATGCAGATGATTCAGCCGATCCAGGCGACGACACCCGGGGCCTACCCGCCGTCGCCGTCGCGCGACGCGTGGGCACGAGCATTACCGTCCTCGCCGGGCCCTTTGTCGCTGGACTGCGGAAGCTGCGTGTCGGCCGCCCGCTTGCGCGCCTCCTTCTTAGCCTGCTTCTCGAGCCGACGCTCGCGAAGCCTGCTCTCACGCGCGAGCTTCTCGAACGTGGTCTTCTTCCTGCCGCCTGAGGCCATGCCAGGCCCTCCTTCGTCGTGGAGTTTCACCCGCGAGCACGAGCACAGCCCTATTGAAAGGCCGCGGAACCAGCCAGTCCTCCCGAACCCGCAGCGACTCGGTGCGTCCGCGGCGGGGCGATCCGAGACGGCTAGAGCGCCCGCACGTTCGCTGCCGCCGGGCCCTTCGCGCCCTGCTCGGTGTCGTAGGACACCTTTGCGCCCTCAGTCAGCGACCTGAAGCCGTTGCCGCCGATCGCGGAGTGATGGACGAACAGATCCTTGCCGCCGTCGTCGGGCGTGATGAATCCGTAGCCCTTCTCGTCGCTGAACCACTTCACCGTTCCGGTTGCCATGCAATCCCTCCTGGGAGCTCTCGTGCTGCGAAACGCGGGAGGTGCGAGAGCAACAACTACGAACGCTGGCACTTCGTCGCCGGGCGACATGCCCGGCACGGACAGCGGCAAGCGTAGCGTGCCGAGCACCGAGAGTGCCCGCGTCCGAGCTGGGCGGAGGTGCTCGCAAGGGTCCGTTTGGGCCCGATCTACGGAGAGGCGTAGACTCGCCTTCAGGCTTCTATGGAAAGGGTCGGGTCATGAGGCAGGTTTGCCGCCCAACCTGTCGGCTGAGCTTCCCTTCCGCTGGGGCGTCGTACCTGGTCACTTGCCCCCCATGAGCCGCCGGCACGGACCGCGAGTCATGAACATGCACTCGGCTTTGCCGTCAACTCGCGAGGACGACGTCACCGCCAAGCGGGGCGCCCGCGAACGTCACGGTCGACCTGTTCGGTGCGCGCACGTGACGCGCCGTCATGAGTCGGTTTGAGTCGCGCGAGGTGAACGCGAACGACGAGATGTCGGCGGCGGACCTGAAGGAGCTTGAAGAGGTCAAGGGGTTGATCGCTCGCGGGCAGCAGGTCGGCGTGCTCACCTTCGCGGAGATCGCGACCGCCGCGGCCGAGCTCGGCCTCGACGAAACCGATGTCGAGGACTTGCACGGTCTGGTCGAGCGCTGTGAGATCGAGCTGGTCGAGGAGATCGACCCAGCCACCGCGGCGAGCCTGAAGGTCGAGCGCGCGTCCGAGAAGCGCACCCGCCGCAAGGCTCCGCTGGATCTCAAGCCCGAGGCGACGACCGACGGTCTGCAGCTGTTTTTCAAGGGCGTTGGCAAGGTCAGGCTGCTGAGCGCCCAGGAGGAGGTCGATCTCGCCAAGCGGATCGAGCGCGGGTCTTTCGAGGCCAAGCAGCAGATGGTCGAGGCGAACCTCCGGCTGGTCGTCTCGATCGCGAAGAATTACCGCCACCAGGGGCTGCCGTTCTTGGACCTCATTCAGGAGGGCACCATCGGCCTCGTCCGCGCCACGGAGAAGTTCGACTACCGCCACGGCTTTAAGTTCTCGACCTACGCGACCTGGTGGATCCGCCAGGCAGTCGCCCGAGCGCTCGCGGACAAGGCGCGCACGATCCGGATCCCCGTTCACATCGTCGAGAAGCTCAACCAGATCGGGCGGGCGGAGCGCAAGCTGCTGACCGGGCTTGGCCGCGAGCCGACGGTCGAGGAGATCGCCGAGGTGACCGGTCTCGAGCCCGACGAGGTCGAATCGATCAAGCGCTCCGCGCAGGCGCCGATTTCGCTCGAGAAGCCTGTTGGCGATGAGGAGGAGTCCGAGTTCGGCCAGCTCATCGCCGACGAGCACGCCGAGTCGCCGTACGAGCGCGCCGTGGATACCCTCACCAGGGAAGCGCTGCGGAAGGCGCTGGAGAACCTCAGCTACCGCGAGCGCCGCGTGCTCGAGCTGCGCTATGGCCTGGGCACCGAGCGCCCGTGCACACTCGACGAGGTCGGCCGCACGTTCAACGTCACTCGCGAGCGCATCCGCCAAATCGAGCACCAGGCGCTCAAGAAACTCCAGACCATCCGCGAAGCACAGAAGCTGCGCGACGACGTAGAAACCCCCTTCCGGCGTTCCGCCAGGCCCGCTCCGGGACCGAACCTAGACGCGAGCCACAGTGCGGACGCGGCGATCAGTCGGGCGGGATGCTCGCGGTCGAGCCGAAGCGGCCAGTGAATGGAGGACGCGTTCGTGGCGAAGACTGGCGAGCTGATCGACCACTCGCACGGCCGGATCCTCCCGGATGTTTGTCGCGCTCGCCCTACTCTGAGGTTGGGGTCGACCTTCCCTGCCGCTAGGCGGGGCAGGGAAGTCGCCGACTCACTCCGGCCAGGGCTCGCTCTTGGAGACAGGTGCGGCCACGGGGCATTCAAGAGCCAGTTCAGCCGCAAAAGGGACCGAGAAAGCACCGGCGCTCCTGACCAAGACCAGCTACCGCTCACGCCGCACGTTCGGTCGCCCGACGCTCTCGCTTGGCCGCCAGTCCGGCGGAGGCACTGAGTCCGTGCCAACGGGTTAGGCGTGGCAGGCGCGAGCCTGCGCGAAGGTCACCAGACGCCCGCGCTGTTCATCCCAGAGCTTCAACGTGACGGCGCGCAGTCCGTCCCGGAGCGACAGGGTCGGCACGCTGTGGAAGATCGGGTTCTCCTCGTGCGCGCGTTGGAGGTTGTAGTTCGGGATCCGGACGCTGAGATGGTGGATGTGGTGGTAGCCGATGTTCCCGGTCACGAACTGCAGCGGTTTCGGGAGCTTGAGAAACGAACTGCCGCGCAGCGCCGCGTCGGCGTAGCTCCAGCGCTCTGAACGCTGCCAGTAGGCGTCCTCGAACTGGTGCTGGACGTAGAACAGCCAGATCCCGACGGCGCCTCCGACCAGCGCAGCCGGACCCCACACGAGCATGAAGTCCCCGATCCCGATCCCCCAGAACAGGGCGCCGGCGATCACGGCCAGCGCGAGATCGGTCCTGAGCACGCTGTTGCGCATCCGCGGGGTCGCGTTGCGCGCGACGATCCGCGGGCCGATGATCATCGCGAACACCGGACCCAGCCCGAACATCACGACCGGGCTGCGGAGGAACCGGTAGCCGAGTCGACCGCGCCGCGAACGGTTTAGGTATTCGGCGACCGTCAGCGTCGGGAGGTCACCGACGCCGCGTTTGTCCAGATCGCCGGAGGTAGCGTGGTGAACGGCGTGGTCGTGGCGCCAACGGACGAACGGCGAGAGCACGAGCAGGCCGCAGAAGGTGCCCAGCCACGCGTTGGCGCGTCGGGACGCGAGAAACGACCCATGCGAGCAGTCGTGGAAGATGATGTACGTCCGCAGCAGGAAGACGGCGCTTACGGGCGCGAGCGCCAGCGCCAGCGCAGGCGAGACCTCGAGCGAGAAATACATCGCAACGCTCATCGCGAGGTACGCGACGACCGAAGTGACCAAATCCACCGCACCGCGCAGCGGGCGCGGCCTCGCGTACACGGACAGCGTCTCTCGCCAGAACCCGGGCGCTTGCGGCACGTCGCCCGCCCGCTGGCTGGTCTCGGCAGACACCACGCCCGCTGGCACGGATACGGCTTGATCGATCACGGCTACAGACCCCCTCGGCGGTCGAAGCCGATCCCAGCGATCCGCTCCAGTTAGCGGTAGGAGCGTAGCCGTCTCGAGTACCGGTGCGCGTAAATCGCAACTAAGAGATTCCGGGCCCGCATCGAGCAGGTCGGCGCGTCCGCGTAGATCCAGACGTTCCGTCGTTCGCGACAGACCCGCGAGCTCGCATGCGTCGCTCGCTGACGCGCCGGGGGCCGGCGGCGATCACCGCCTGTTCAGGCCCGTCGTCAGGCCGGTAGATCAACCCGACGTCCGACGGTCCGAGACCGTCTGTGCTCTAGACGATATGGGGGATGATTCGCGCAGGCGTTGAAGGCCGGACCTCGAACGCATTGTGCGGGGGTTTGACTGGCCGGAGAGTGGCTCCGGCTGACCCCATACGAAGGAGGTCCGGCCGTGACCGGAACGATGACATGGGCCGCGATGGATGTCCACGCGCGCTCGACCTACGCGGCGTCGATGGATGTGATCACCGGCGAGCTCACGCGTCAACGATTCGATACGGGCGCGGTGGAGCCTGTGGTCGGATGGCTGGCTTCGCTGCCGGGGCCGGTGCGCTGCTGTTACGAGGCGGGCCCGACCGGGTTCGGGTTGTATCGGGCGGCGGTGGCGGCGGGGATCGATTGTCAGGTGATCGCGCCGTCCAAGACGCCGCGTCCGCCGGGGGATCGGCACAAGTCCGATCGTCGCGATACCGACCTGTTGCTGCGGCAGTTGATGGCGGGGGCGCTGACAGCGATCGTGGTCCCGTCGCCGACGTTCGAGGCGGCCCGCGATCTCGCTCGCGCACGCGAGCAGGTCAGGGTCGATCTGATGCGCTGCCGGCACCGGCTCTCGAAGCGGCTTTTGCGTCACGGTCGCGTCTGGGATCGCTCGACGTGGACAAACGTCCACCGCGAGTGGCTGGGATCGCAGACCTTCGCGCATCAGAACACCGAGCTGGCGTTCATCGACAACCTCGCCGCCTGCGACGGGCTGACCGCCCGCAAACAGACGCTCGACGAGCGCCTCTCATGGGTCGCGACCGACCCCGAGTTCTGGCCGCTGGTGCGCCGGCTGCGCGCGTTCCGCGGGATCGACACGCTCTCGGCGCTGATCCTCGTGCTCGAGGTCGCCGACTTCACCCGGTTCCCGCGCGCGGTCCAGCTCGGATCGTGGCTTGGGCTGGTGCCCTCGCGCGAGCAGTCCGGCGAGTCAGACCGCAACGGGTCGATCACCAAGACCGGCTCGAAGTACGCGCGGCGGATCCTCGTCGAGGCTGCTTGGCATTACGCCCGCCCACCGCGGATCGGCAAGACGCTCTACGAGCGCCAGGAGGGGCTGCCCGACCACGTCCTGCAGATCGCCCGGCGCGCCCAGACCCGCCTGTACCGGGTCCATCGCCGGATGCAGGAACGCAAGAAGCCCGGCAACGTGATCACCGTCGCGTGCGCCCGCGAGCTCGCCTGCTTCCTGTGGGCGGCCGCGACCGCCCCATAACTCACAGCAACAGCCCCGCTCCGCTTGGGCGGGGAGGCGCCGGGCCCCGAAGTCCGCTGGCACACGCGGTACTGCTATGGGCAGCCCTCACCAGGCCACGCCCGCTCCTAGACACGCGCCAGCCAGCGACGAAACCATCGCCATGGGATAGCCAACGCCCGCATATGAGACTGACCGACGTCGAGAACTTCGCCCGACGTCTCCCCGCCCAAGCAACCGACTCACCAACCCCGACAACCACAACGAGGACGGGGACCCTCAACGCTGCTCACTTGACATCCGTCCCTCCATATGAGAAGTCGCGTTCGCGGCGCCTGAGCAGCTGCTCCTGCTCGCGTGCCGCTCGCCGCTTGCGAGCCTCTCGAGATGCCTGCTCGTTACGGAGGGCGATCTGTCTGCGGCGATCGTTGAAGGCCGCTTCGGACGTCGATCTTCCCGGGCCCGGTTCTTCACGCGCCGGGTCGGGCTTTGGGATCTGCTTTGGCATGGTGCACTCCTCGTCGCTCCGTATCGAAGGCTGGGCCACTGGAAGAATGCAAGAGCAGGCACTCAGGCGGTGGAGGCTGCTCTCGACTCTACTCTCCGGTCCCGGTCGGCGCGCTTGGCGCCGCATCCGCATCTGAACGCAGCATGATGTGCGCTGCTCTCTTGACCCGAGGGAGGAGGCTCGCCACTGATGCGGACCGCAAGGCCGTCCGACCGGACGTTGTCTCTAGCGCGAGAGCGTCGCCGGCTCGCCGCCCCCAGAGTGTTCCAAACGTCTGGTGAGGTCATCGACCTCTCCGAGCCACTTGTCCCGGTCGACTCCCCGCTCCCAGTAGTCGCGCAGCTCGCTCTCCTCGCGGACGCGCTGGACCGCCTGAACTGCCTGGTCGATCTCGGAGTCGTGAGGCTGATGAGGATGGGTGTCGACCCAATAGCGCACGTTGTCGGGCAAGCGGGCGGACGCGTGACCGGCACACGAAGCGGACAACTCAGCCGCCGCGAGCGCTTCACACGCCTGATCGAGACCGAGGTACTCCGACTCGCCCACCGCACCGTCAAGCGCTGACGCGATAACTACGCCCGGGTCGACAGCCTCCTCGACAAGGAGAAACCAGTCACTAGCCGCATCGTTCTCGAAGCTCGCCGCTCCCCACTCGCCCACGCCGACAACGATAAACGGCGCGTCCCCGGCGCGCCGGTCCCTTACGCGATCGCGTCCTCGAGATCAGCCCCCGAGCTTGATTCGAGATTGGAGCCGACTGATCCGCCGGCCGGCAATCGGTCCCGAACGATCCTGATGTTGCTCGTGCGGGCTTGCAGCCGGTCAAACGCTCCCTCCAGATCGCTCGAGGGCGGCTCGGTCGACCAACGCGTGCCGACTTCGCGGACCCCGCCCGATGCTTCCAGCTGGCGAAGCCGCCTCAGCGTCTTCGCGGGGTTGAGCCCGGCCGCCTTGGCGATCCTCCCGGTGGAGTACTCGCCTCGCGGCAACTCACCAAGCGCCCTCTTCACCCGATCCTCGTGCTCCTCGGACCGGCGCTCGCGTCCGGGCGAGGCCGGTTCGGCGGCCGGCGAGGCCGCATCGGCCGGGACTGCGGCAACGCGCCTCTCCCGCACAGGAGGAGCGCCGCCATAGCGGGTCCGACACGCGGCGCACATCACCACCGGCTCGGCACCATCCGGCCGCACAACCTCCAACCGACGCCAATGGCGTCCGGAGCGGCAAACCGCGCACCGCCGTCCGCCCCGCTCGATCTCTGTCAAGTCTTCGGCGCTTATTGCCGTCACCCACTTCACGATAGAACGTTCATAAGGCGGCGCGACCGCCCCCCCGGCTCAAGGCGTGGGCAATCCCGGCCGGTCCCGCCTGAGTCGTTCTCTGTCGCCCGGATCCGGCCGGCTCCCGGCACGTGCGACTGATCTTCGCCAGGACCGCTCGCCAGCACCTCGCACGCTATCCGCGCTTAGCAGGTCTGGGCGGATCCGCAGGCTGAGACCTGCTCCCGAAATCTGCGGGTCTCCGGGTGGGGCGGGGTGGGCTTTGGTGGGCGGGGTTGTCGGTGCCAACCAACATCGGCAGCGACGGGCGAGGTGGGGAGATCTCGGGTCGCTCAGGCTCGGGGCGCGGACGCTTGCCTGTCGGCTCGGTGGTGTGACCGTCCGGTTCTGGAGGCGTGGTCGATCATCGGCGCGCAGGTAGCGCCCTACCGCTGTCGATCTGGGACGTTAGGTCGTTTTGACGGTCGGGTTACGCTTTCTGGCAGCGACCAAGATTGGGGTCTGGAATGCCGGTCGATGACAGCCAGCGGGGAGAGGGTCGGGTCCCGGGGGGGGCGGGGCGGAATGGGGCTGGGGTGGGACCCATGGTTCGCGCGGCTGAGGAGCGCGAGCGGGTAGCGGCGGAGCGGGAGCTGATCGCTCAGGAGCGTGAGCGGATCGCTGAGGAGCGCCAGGCGGTCGCCAGTGAGCGTGAGAAGGTCGCAGCGCGGCGCGAGCAGGTCACCGAACGGGTCGAGCGGTGGATCGAGCGCTTGGACGAGCGCGAGCGGTCTGCCGAGCGGCGCGAGCAGATCGCCCAGGAGCGCGAGCGGATCGCGAACGAGCGCGAGGCGCTGGCCGATGAGCGTGAGCGTCTCGCTGACGAGCGCGAGCTGGGGGCCGATGAGCGGGAGACTGTCGCCAACCAGCACGGGGGCCGACCGGGTCAGCACGAGCAGGAGCGCCTTGAGCGTGTCGGGGAGCGGGAGGAGCGGGAGCGCCAGGGGCTGCTGCGTGACCAGGCGCAGGTTGCCAGGGAGATCGCCGCGAGCGAGCGCGAGCTGGCCAGCCACGAGGCCGAGCAGGCGCGGCAGGACATCGGCAAGGGAGGACAAGCCGAAGGGTGAATGCTCGCGGAGGTCGCCAGGACGAGTCGGCGCGTCGCCATCAGCAGGCCGCGGAGCGCCACGAGGAGGCAGCCGGCTGGTGGGATGAGCGTGGCGAGGCTGAGTGGGCCGAGTTTGAGCGGCGTGCCGCCGGGATCGAGCGTGACGCGGCGCTGCTCGAGGCGGATCGGGGGGCGTTGGAGCGGCTGCGCGCCGGCTGGTTAGAGCAGGGCGGTGAGGCTGGACGGGACGAGATCGAGCGTCGCAGCGCGGAGATCGAGCAGTGGCCGGCGCAGCTGGCCGCGGATGCTGCGGCTCTGGAGCGGGAGCGCGTCACGAGACTGCAGGAGCGAGAGGCGGCCGTCGACGTGCGTGAGCGTGCGGTGGCCAGGCGGGAGTGGATGGCGGCCGAGCGCGAGCGGATCGCCGATCAGCGCGAGCAAACCGCAAACCATCGCGAGCAGAGCGCCGATCGCCGCGAACGTCTGGCCGATGAGCCAGAGGGAACGGCCGAGAAGCGCGAGCGCGAACGCCTGGAGCGCCTTGAGGAGAGCGCGGAGCGTGAGCGGGAGGGCGCTCAGCGAGAGGAGGCCACGATCCAGCGCGAGATCGCCGCGAGCGAGCGCGAGGCCGTAAGCGGGGAGCAGCCACCGCAGCCAGACCGTGCCTCGGATGCACTGTCGGACAACGGACCCGGACCCGCCGAGTAGGCTCGCCGCGTCCTCCAGATCGACACGGGACGCGATCCGGTGCCAGCGATCCCGACGAGCCTCGGGTGACCCACGTGATCTCATCTCGACGCGGTACTTCTGCGATCGCGCACTGGAGCAGACACTGGTGCCGTCGGTCTCCTGCCGCTCGTCTGTGACGGGAGTGGATCGGGGGCGTAGGGACTGCTCGATGCCGTGTCGGTCGGTGCCGCTAACGGCTGTGTTTCAGGCTATCTCGTCCTGCTGGACTTGTCGCCTTTGATTTTGCTTCGCGCGATCTCGTATTCGACCTCGGCCTCACCACGTTTCCGCTCGGCGTTTTGGCGGTCAAGTCGGGCGTCGCGACGGCTAACCCGTGCCAGGGCCCTCTCGAGCGCTTTGCGTTCTCGCTTGAGCACCTCACGGCGCCACCGCGGTACGTCGCCTGGTGTAGGCGCGCGCCCTTCCGCGAGTTGCCACTCGCGTCCATCCTCGATCCGATCGCGCTGCTGAGCGATCTGGTCGCGCTCGTCTGCGATCCGGTCCCGCTGGTCGGCCACCCGGTCTCGTTCGTCCGCGTGACGCTCTCGCTCATCGAGCTGACGTCGCAGCTGCTCGAGGCTGACAGCGTCAGGCACTATCGCCTCCGGCTCTCGGTTACCTTCGGTCATCTCTCGGCGGTGGCCCTCTCCTCCCGGGCTTTGCGCTCGACGCCGAGGCGGTTGACCCTGGCCCGCGCGTACTCGACCGCTTCGCGCGCTTGCCGGACCGCCTCGTGGCTCCCGTGCGGACGGGCGCCAGACCAGCCGCATCAACGTGGAACCGGGTGTCAAGCTCGTCGGCCGCCCGCTCGGACTCGTCGGCCAGCCGGTCTGGTTCGTTCGCGCGACGCTCTCCCTGATCAAGCTCCAGGCGCCGTTGCTCCAGCCTGGCGGCCTCCGAACGGGCGCGCCGAGCAGCGACACGAACCCGCTCGGCGACTCCACGCTCCTCGGCGGCCAGATCGCCTCGTCCGCGCTCCTCGCATCTCCGAGCGTGTTCCTCGGCCAGAGCAGCGCTCCGCTCGAACACCTCGGCCGTGCGCATAAAGACTTCAAACAGACGCCGCGGGTCAACCGCTGGACTCGCCGACACGCGTGCCGATCCAGGCTCCGCCCCCTCCCGTATGAGCCTCTCGTAGAGCCGCGTCTCACGCTCATCGGCAGCGCGCTCGCGCTGATCCGCGATCCGCTCACGCTCATCGGCAGCCCGCTCGCGCTCGTCGGCCACCCGGTCACGTTCGTCAGCGCGACGCTCTCGCTCATCAAGCTCCAGGCGCCGTCGCTCCAATCGGGCGGCCTCCGAACGGGCGCGCAAAACAGCCTCACGAGCCCGCCTGACGACTCGACGGCGCTCGGCGGCCTTATCGCCTCGCCCCAGCTCCTCCCAACTCTGGGCGTGTTCCTCAGCCACGCCCGCCCGCCGCTCGAACACCTCCGCCGTTCGCATCAAGACTCGGGACAAGCGCACTGAGTCCGCGGCTGAACTCATCGACACACCTGATCCAGGTTCCAAGCCCGACAGGCCACGCATGATCGCACTTCGAGCCCTGCGCGCCAACATGCACCACGAGCGGGGGTGCCCCTTTTCCCTGAGAGCAGTAGCGCCCCGCGCATCAGCGTTGGCGAGACCCGGCTCGCCCGCGCCGCGATACTCCCTGAGTCCGGCCAGATGCCCGGTTTGCGCGGGAGGTGCGCCTCGGAGGCGGGCTCGACGCGCCCCGGCCCGCACCGGAGCCGCGACACGCTCGAGGTCCGCGCGTTCCGGGCTCCCGCGCGATCACGATGAAGACGCGTGGCAAGACGAAAACGTGTCCTGGACACATGGGCGCCGCTGACGCTGGTCGCCTGGGGCGGAAGCGCCGGGCCGGTGGCGGTGGCGCGGTTGTCGACTTGATGTGTTGCGCCAACCAAGGGATGCTTCGGAGATGGAACCGTCTGCCGAGACGCCCAGCGACAGCGAGGGTCAGTTTGACCGGGCGAAGCGCGTGCACGAGGAGAGCGCGGCCCGCCATGAAGCCGCGGCCGTGCAATGGGATGCGCGCGGTGAACCGGAGTGGGCTGAGTTTGAGCGGGGTTGTGCGGGGATTGAGCGTGAGGCGGCGCAACTGGAGGCAGACCGCGCGGATGTGGAGCGGTCGCGGGCCCGGTGGCAACAGCGTGATGCAGCTGGACGTGCCGAGATCGCGCGCCGGACTACAGAGATCAGGCGGCGAACCGCGAAGCTTCACGCCGATGACAAGGCCTTGGAGCGCGAACGCGCCAGGCTGCGCCTAGAGCGTGGGGTCGATCACCAGGAGCCAACACCGGTCCTTAGTCTTAGGCGCGCGCAGACGCCGGCCGAGCGGGAGCGGGCGGCCGACGAGCGCGATCGCGCGGCCGACGAGCGGGAGCGGGTCGCGGACGATCGGGATCGGATCGCCGAGCTTCGGGAGGAGTCAGCGGATCGGCGCGAACGTCGCGCCGATGAGCGCGACATAGCCGCCGGCGAGCCCGAGGACGAGGCAGGGCAACTGCAGCGCTTTAGAGAGTCGCTGAAGCGCGACGAGGCGGAGAGGCTCAGAGAGCAGGCCACGATCGGACGCGAGACCGTCCGGAGCGAGCGTCGTGCCATAGAGGCAGAGCGATCCAGCCCTACCGGGCCCGCAGTGGACGACGTGCGGGGGGCCGCAAAGCGCCTCTCGGCGTTTCTGAACCAAACGGCCGCGGAGCTCGAGGAAAGCGCTGCCGTCGCCGAGGAGCATGCCCGGAGGAAGGACCAGATCGGACACGGCAATGCCGCGGCGAACGAGCGCCGCGCGGCTGAGCGTGCCCGTGAGGCTGCGCAGCGTGCTCGCTCCCAGGCCCAGGAATGGCTCGAACTCTCCGTGGATTACGAGCCGTAAGAGGTGGACCCGAGCCATGAGGTGCTAGCTGAAGGTACTCAAGCTGCAAGCACTAAAGCGGTCACGACGGGCTCGATACCAGCGCTGCCGCAATAGGCGTAGACCGGCAACGCCATCGTCCGCCGCGGAGACCTGCTCCGCCATCGCCACGGGTATGCCGGGGGCGGCGGCGACGCACCTCGTTTGCGCGGACACCAAGGGCGCGGGTTGCGCCGCCACTGGCGGTTCGCTCCGGTACATACGGACCTGATTCGAATAGCAGCATCACCAACCCACCAAGGGAGGATTCATGGAATCCGTGCTGCTGGACGTCGCCGGCCACCGCGCAACAAGGGCGAGCAGTACCCGGCCGATCCACCAACGGTTGAAGAGATCGTCGCGGTGATGCGCACGCTCGGTGATCGTGCCGACGGCCGCCGGCTTCGCGCGCTGATCGTCCTGCTCTGGCGCGCCGGCCTACGAATTAGCGAAGCTCTCGCGCTTCAGGAGAGCGATCTGGACAGATCCCGCGGCGCGGTGCTTGTCCGGCGCGGGAAGGGCGGCAAGCGCCGCGAGGTCGGCATGGACCGCTGGGCCTGGGGACAGCTTGACCCATGGCTGGAGACCCGCCGCAGGCTCCCAATCGGTGCGGTGCTGTGCGTGATCCACGGACCGACCGCCGGACGCCGGTGGGAAGCGTCGGCGGCGCGCAAGCAGTTGCAGCATGCCGCCGTCGCGGCGGGGGTGAGACGGCGGTTCGCGCCGCACCAGCTGCGGCATGCTCACGCGGTCGAGATGGCGCACGAAGGCGTTCCGCTGGTAGTCATCCAGCGTCAACTCGGACATGCCAACCTTGGTATCACGAGCGTCTACCTCCAGGGCATCGACAGCAGCGAGTCATCAGCACGGTCCACGGACGACCCTCGCCGACGATCTCCGCCACCGCCGGCCTTCAGATGGCTCGATAGATCGAAGCTCAACCGGGTCGGCCCAGGCCCAAAATGGGCCGACCCGACGCCATACCCCCGGCTGGCGAATCTCAGGTCTTGCGCCGCTAGTGAGGTCGTGCCCTGCTTCTGCGGCTGGAGGGGCACGGCAACGCGGTTCTGGTGTGCCGCAGTAGGGATTTGGTCGAGGAGGGATCGACCGGTCGTCATGGCTCGCTTGCGCGCGCTTGGAGGGCATCGAGAATGTCGCGGGAGTGACATGGTGTCCACTCCGACATCTCGGTGAGGGCGCGCTCGGCGAGCGAGATTTCGGAGGCGGAGACGAGCGCGCCGCGATCGAGGAGTAGCCGCACTGCTTTTGAGCGCTCTCGCCATACAGCGCCGGCAAGAGCATCGGCTGACATCGGGAAGCCGAGGTCAAGCGCGAGCTCGAGCGCGGCTGTGTTGCCGGCACCTGCGAGCGTCGCGACGATTCCTGGCTGGGAGGCCTCTAGCCGCTCAGCGATCCGCGGCTCGTTGGTCACCAACTCAAGCGTTCCGCGCCTGTCGCCACAGGACAGCGCGGCGAAGAACGCGTCGTCACCGCCTAGCTCGGTCGCAAACCCGCGAGACCCGAACAGCTCGAGCGCGTCCGCCCGACCGGAGCGCGCCGCCACCGCCACCGCGCTGCGATCCTCGTGCCGCGGTGCCCGCAGGTTTGGATCGGCACCAAAGTCGAGCAGCGCCTCGAGTAACGGCAGCGCATTGTCGCGCGCCAGGGAGTGATGCAGGGCCCGGTCCCCCCAGGCGCTCAGTGCATTCGGATCGGCGCCATGCTCCAGCAGCCACCGCACCCCTTCCAGATCTGTCCAGTCCAGCTTGCGATGGAGCATCGTCGTTAGCCCCGAATCGGAGAGCCGACCCGACTCCACCACCGCCTGCATCGCCTCGGGCTCGAACCCCTCCGGCGCGTGATAGGCCACGTCGCCGAGATTCGGGTCCGCGCCGCGGGCGAGCAACAGCCGTGTCAGCTCCGCGTGGTGTGCCAACCCCGCGGCACCATATAGAGCGCTCTCAAAGACGGGCTCGGGCCGATGCGCGGACTCGAAGAAGCCTGTGTTGGGATCGGCTCCGTCGTCCAGCAGCGCTCGCGCCGCGCTTACGAACCCGGCCGAGGGACGCAGCCGCAGGTACCGGGAGAAACACAGATACGTGAGCGCGTCCCAACCATAGGGCCCGCCGCGAGCGGTGGCGCGCTCAGCATCCGCCGCAAGCAGCCGCGCAACCTCCGCATGGTCACCAAGGACGGCCGCGGCGTAGATGTCATCGGCCGCAGCGCGCGGATGGGCTCGGCGAATCGAATCGGCGACGTCGAGAGTCCCAGACGCATGATCATCACGCGGCACACAGCCGGCCACAATGAACTCGTCCGTGCGGCCGAAATCGAAGGACACGAGCACGATCGTGTCACCCCGCAATGGCGAGCGCCATTCCTAGACGGCGTTCGGCCCCGCTTTCACATCGGCACGCGGCAAGTCGTCTCAGCCACAGCTCGCCCCCCAACGCGCGGAAAGCGCGATAACTCGTGGGTGCTGCTTTATCGAGAAGGGGCAGCGTCACTTCGGGGTAAGTGGTAGCTGAATTCAGCATTTCAGGTTAGGGCCTTGAGAGTGCCCTGTTGCATGGAAAGCAGAAGCCGGTCGCTCTTGGCGCCGGACGGCCGCCGTTGGGCTCCAGGCGCCTTCTTCCTTTCTCCGGCCGTGGTGCTCCGCTAACTGCTGACGGGTTCTTGCGGCAGGCGAGAAGCGCGCACCAGCTGGCAGGGAGTCTCGTACGGTACCCGCAACCGGCCTTGACACGGGGGGTGCGGCACTGTACGGATGTGCGACCCGGAAACAGGTGCGGAATGGTTTCGGTTCCCGGGACCGGCTCGGAGCGAGACGTTCAGATTTTGGGAGGGACTGGTGCGGCAGTTTGTGGTGGTGGTTGGTAGGGCTCGGTTGAGGCTCGCTCCGTTGCGTTGTCAGTTGCGGTGGCGGGTTCTGATCGCGGCTGGTTGCGTGGCGGTGGCACTCTCTTCAATCGGCGCGGAGACAGCCGGGGCGAACACTTGGTCGGTTTTGCCGGTTGG
>DASPPG010000307.1:0-2369 GCA_035625625.1 Solirubrobacteraceae bacterium | reverse complement strand
GGTCGGTAGGCAGACCGCTGCCAGGGGTCCAGGAACGAATCACCGACGACGACGGCGAGATCCTGATCAAGGGCCCCAACATCTTCAAGGGCTACTACCGCGACGCGGAGGCCACGCGCGAGACAGTGGTCGATGGTTGGCTGCATACCGGCGACCTCGGGCGGCTCGACGAGGACGGTTTTCTGCACATCACCGGCCGTCAGAAGGACATCATCATCACGGCCGGGGGCAAGAACGTCACGCCCGCGAACCTCGAGGACGGGCTGCGGCACAACCGCTGGATCTCGCACGCCGTCGTGATCGGCGACGGCCGCCCGTACCTCGTCGCGCTGATCACGCTCGACCCCGAGGAGACGCCGGTGTTCGCGAGCCAGCACAACCTCAAGCCAGATGAGGTCCATCGGTCCGAGCCGATGCGCGCCGAGATCCAGACAGCAGTCGACGAGCTCAACTCGCACTACGCGCCCGTCGAGCAGATCAAGCGCTTCGAGATCCTACCCACCGACTTCTCCCAACCAACCGGCGAGCTCACCCCGACGATGAAGATCAAGCGCAGCATCGTCCAGCAGCAGTACGCCGAGACGATCGACGCGATCTACCGCAGCCCAAACGACCGGATCGCCGCCCAGCACCCCGCTTAGGGAGCAGGGCGCAGAGCGCACCGCCCGGGCTTCCGATCGCGGCGGCCCAGATTTGAGCGGCAAGCGTTGCACTTTGCACGCGAGCGCCTAATAGTGCTTTGTTGGATTGGGGAGGAGGTTGGTGAGCGACGGCGAACTGGTGTGGCATGGTTGCCGCGATCGCCGTCGAGCGCGGGATCGATGATGATGATGGCGAGGTCGTGGGTGTTGCGCCGGAGGTTGTGGAGCGCTTGTCGGCGTATGTCGCCGATGTGACCTCGGGGCTGGGGCATGTTCGGCAGCGCAGCAACGCTGAGGTGTACATCCGCGGGCTGATCCAGGCGGGCGCGCGCAAGTCGCTTGAGCCGATCGTCGACAGGCTCGGCGGCTCGGGCGCGGAGTATCAGTCGTTGCAGAACTTCTTGGCCGACAGTCCGTGGGAGGCGGCGGTCGTCGATCGTGCGGTGGCCGAGCGGGTGTGCGCGGTGATCGAGCCTGAGGCGTGGGTGCTGGATGGCACCGGGGTGGTCAAGGACGGCGAGCACTCGCCGGGGGTCAAGCGTCAGTACTCGGGGACGCTGGGCAAGACCGGCAACTGTCAGGTGACGGTGTCGCTGCACGCGGTCGGCGCCAAGGGCACGGTGCCGCTGGGGTTTCGGCTGTATCTGCCGGAGGAGTGGTGCGAGGACTGGCCGCGGCGTCGCAAGGCGAAGATCCCGGACGAGGTTGAGTTTCAGACCAAGCCTGCGATCGGCGGCGAGCTGGTGGCAAGGGCGGCGGGCTGGAGGATCCGCCGCGCGCCGGTGCTCGGCGATCAGGCCTACGGCGAGGACGCCAAGCTCAGGACGCGCCTGCACGGCGACGGGATCGACTACGTGTTCTCGATCGGCGGCGAGTGCGGCGTCTATGAGCCCGACACGGTGTTCGCGGTTCCCGAGCGCAAGCCCGGGTCGCGTGGCCGGTCCGCGAGCGTGCCGCGCCCGGACCGCGAGCCGGTCTCGATCGCCGAGGTCGTCGCCGGCCTCGACGAGGACGCCTGGCAGACCGTCTGCTTCCGCGACGGCGACGGTGAGCAGCTTCGCTCGCGGTTCGCGTTCGTGCGCGTGATCGCCGCAAACCCTGTCGACGTTCAGCGCCAAGAGCCGCGTGAGGAATGGCTGATCGCCGAATGGCCCGAAGGCCAGCAGGCTCCCACCGACTATTGGATCAGCAACCTGCCCGCCACCACCGACCCCGAGCGCCTCGCCCGGTTGGCGCGATTACGGTGGATGATCGAGCTCGACTACAAGCAGCTCAAGGGCGAGCTCGGTCTGGACCACTACGAGGGCCGCAGCTACCTCGGCTTCCACCACCACTGCACCCTGGTCATCGCCGCCCATGGCTTTCTCACCCTGGAGAGGGCCGACCCAAATCGCCGGCGGCCGGCCTAACACTGCCCCAGACGGTGCGGCTACTGCAGCCCGTCTTTCAGTGCTGGACCGGCCGCTGCCCCACCTGCCAGCGCCCGATCGAACTCACGGTTCTACCGCTACCTCGGCCACGCAAACGAGAGTGACAAACCGACAAAGCACTATTAGGGCTCACGACTGAATTAGTGACGGGCTGATGGTGTAGTTCCAGTCGCCGTGGAAGGTATGCCGAACGATGTTCACGGCGGCGAGCTGCTCGTCGGTCACTTCCTGGCCGCGGTCGTAGGTGCCTGGGTCCAGCCGGGCGTAGACCTTCAGTCCGGTGTTGGTGGTGGTCGCG
>DASPPG010000306.1:0-15058 GCA_035625625.1 Solirubrobacteraceae bacterium | reverse complement strand
ACCCAGGAGTCTTCAAACGGAGGGCCGGCCCAAATCGTCCTCTCGAGCCGCCAGACCGGGGCGCCTGGAGCGAGCGGCTACATCAACGTGTCCGATACCGCCGGCGCGCTGACCGACACCGGTGACGACATCGCGGGGACGGATGCCGCGTACACGATCAACGGTGAGAGCCAGGTCCAGTATTCGTCCTCGAACACGATCAGCGGCGCCTCGCTGGGCGGCACGACCCAGCCGACTCAGGGCCAGGGTGCGACGCAGACGATTCCCGGCATCACGCTCAGCCTGAACGGCCTGACCGGTTCCACCCCGGTGACCGTCGACGTGGGCTCGCCCACGGTCGACAGCTCGAGCGTGCAGACAGCCGTGCAGCAGTTCATCACCGATTACAACTCGGCGGTCTCGCTGATCCAGACGCAGCTCTCCCAGGCGCCGTCGAGCTCGGACCCGGCCCAGGGCACGCTCTACGGCGACGCCGACCTCACCCAGTTGCTGGCCAACATGCGCGAGATGATGGACTCGACCCTCAGCGACCTCTCCAGCGGCGATGACAACATGATCGACATCGGCGTCAGCACCGGGGCGACCACCGGCAGCGGCACGGTCTCGCAGAGCGCCCTGAACGGCGACCTGACGCTCGATACCAGCACGCTGACGAGCGCGCTGCAGAGCAACCCGAACGGTGTCCAGAGCCTGCTCACGAGCTGGTCGATTCAGTTCTCGGACCTGGTCAACAACGAGGCGGCACCCGGCGGCGACATCACCACGCGGATTCAGGGCAACGACTCCCAGATCAATTACTACGCGACCCAGATCGACAACATGAACAACGCCAACTCCGAGAAGCAGCAGCAACTCGTGACGGAGTTCGCGGACATGGAGTCGGCGCTGTCGCAGAGCCAGTCGACGAGCAGCTGGCTGACCAGCCAGCTCTCCTCGCTCGTGGGCTGACGGCCCGAATTCTGACCGCGGCCGCCGCGCGAGCTCAGGCACGCCCGGCGCCTGCCGAATACGCGGCCATGAACGCCTCCGCCTCCCTCCACAAGCTTTCGTTCGTCGGCATCCGCGGCAAGCTCTTCGGCCTCGTGGCGGCATTGGCCGCGGTGTCGCTCGTGTGCATCGGCGTCGCCGTCAACGGGCTGTTCACCGCCCAGTCGAAGTCGAAGCAGTCGCAGTCGACGTTCACGCTCTTCAGCACCGAGCGGAGCGCCTACGAGGGCTGGCTGACGGACGACGACCAGTCCAACATGTACGCGGCGCTGATCGCGCTGAACGAGCCGAGCCAGCACGCGCTCGAGGACACCACCTGGCAGCAGGTCCTGCAGGGCTACCAGCAAGCGAACTCCGACCTCGTCTGGCTGGCTGCCCACGCTCCGACCGCTGAGGTCCGCGCCGACGTGAGGACGCTCCGCTCCGACCTTGCGACCTACAACGGGTTCACCCAGCAGGTCGGCGCCGACGGGCAGCGCGGAGAGGCCGAGAAGACGGTCCAGGTGATGACGGTAGGCAACGTCAACATCTCGAACAAGACGCAGACGGACTTCAACACGCTGGGCGCGGCCGTGACGAAGCAGGCCGCGGCGATCACCCGCTCGGTGAGCCAGAACGTGAGCTCCTCGATCAGCCTGCTTTCGGTGATCGGAATCCTCGGGCTGATCATCGTGGTGCTGATCACCTGGTGGCTGGTCCGGTCGATCACGCAGCCGCTGGCGCGAATGACGGAAGCGGCGGAGCGGATCGCCGGCGGCGAGGTCGACGTCGAGGTGGACGCCTCGGGCAACGACGAGATCGGCCGCTTGGCCCGCGCGTTCAAGAGCTCGGTCGACTACCTGTCCCACATGGTGGACGCGGCGGGCCAGATCGCCGCCGGGAACCTGGCCGTGGACGTCGCGCCCCGTTCCGAGCGCGACGCGCTGGGGCGGGCGTTCTCCGACATGCGCGCCCGAGTCGCGACGATCGTCGGGGACATCGCCCACGGCTCCGAGAGGGTCGGGTCGGCATCCGGGGAGCTGGCGCAGAGCGGTAAGCAGGCGGGGATGGCGGTCGGCGAGATCGCCGATGCGATCGGGTCGGTGGCCCAGGGCGCCGAAGCCCAGGTGCGCGCGCTCGAACGCGTCCGCAGCGTGACCGCCGACGTCGCCACGACGGCCCAGGACTCGGCGCACGAAGCGGAGCAGACCGCGTACGCCGCACGCGAGGCGCGCGAGCTGGCCGAGGAGGGCGCGTCCGCGATGGCGCACGCCACCGAGGCGATCCGCGCCGTGCAGGGATCGTCGACCGAAATCGCCCAGAAGATCTCCGAGCTCGGCGCGATGAGCGACCAGATCGGCGGCATCGTTGACACGATCACCGCGATCGCCGAGCAGACCAACCTGCTCGCGCTCAACGCAGCGATCGAGGCCGCCCGTGCCGGCGAACAGGGTCGCGGCTTCGCCGTCGTGGCCGAAGAGGTCCGCAAGCTGGCCGAGGAGTCGCAGACCGCGGCGGCATCGATCGGCGCGCTAATCGAGCAGATCCAGACCGCCACCGGAACGGCGGTGCGGGTCGTCAACGACGGGTCGCGCCAGACCGATAAGAGCGTGCAAACCGTAGAGCAGGCGCGGACGTCGTTCCTGCGGATCGACTCGAGCATCCAGGACATGACCGACCGCGTGGAGCGCATCGCGGCCTCACTTCAGTCGTTCGTGACCTCCGGCACGCAGGTGCAGCAGAGCGTGGACGAGGTGCTCCAGGTGGCCGAGCAGTCATCCGCCTCGGCCGAGCAGGTGTCGGCTTCGACGCAGCAGACGAGCGCCTCGACACAGGAGATCGCCGCCTCCGCTCAAGAGCTCGCCGACACTGCCGAGCATCTTCAGAGACTCGTATCGCAATTCACGCTCTAGGAGACCCGACCCGAATGTCCCCATCCGTCGCCACCCCCAACGCCTATCGCGAGAGCGCCGTGCTCAGTGCGTCCCCCGGGTTGCTCGTCGTGATGCTGTATGACGGCGCGCGGAAGTTCCTCTTCCAGGCGGGCGTAGCGATGCGAGACGGACAGGTCGAGCTCACGAACAACAAGCTGCGCCGCGCGGAGGACATCATCCAACACCTGCGCGACGCCCTCGACTTCGAGCAGGGCGAGATCGCCCAGAACCTCGAGTCGATCTACGTGTTCTGCTTGCGGCGTCTGCGCCAATCACGCTTCGACCGCGACCCGGCCATGCTCGATCAGGTCAGCGGGCTCCTCGGCGATCTCCGCGAGGCGTTCGCGACCATCGCGAACGCATGAGCGGTTCCGAGGCGGCCCCATACGAGATGCTCGCCCGGAGCGTCGAGCGCGAGCTCGAGCTCGTCGGCGAGGGCCGCTTCCGCGAAGTGGCGCAGCTCCAGTCCGAGCGGGCCGCGCTCATCGCGACCCTCCCCGACGTCCCGCCCGCCGGCGCGCGCGCCGCGCTTCAGCGCGCTGCGCTGATGAGCAAGCGCGTCGAGATCGAGATCCTGCGCTATCGCGAAGCGCTCCTGCTCGAGCTCGCCTACGTGGCGCGCGTCGGCCGCGCGGCCCGCGGATACGCCCCCCCGCGCGAGTCGCGACCCCACGTGCGGGCCACGGCATAGCCCGCGAGGGTGAACTAAAGATTCGGTCAAAGCCGCCGATTTGCAGGGCATGCGGCTCGTCCCGATCGCCGATCTTCCCCCCGATGCCAGGCTGGCGCGTGACATCTTCACCGGTCGCGATGCCGCCCCGCTGCTCCGCGCCGGGGTGACCCTGACCGATCGGTTCGTCGAGCACCTGAACCGCGCCGGCATCCAGGCCGTGTGGGTCGAGGACTTCTACAGCCATGGGATTACGGCCGAGCCGGTGATCACCGGACGGACCCGGGCGCTGGCCACCCACGCGCTCCTCGCCCTCCACCAAGAGGCCAGACAAGCCGTCGTCGCGGGCCGGACGCTCGACCCCAAGGCCACCGACAAGCTGAGCGACGTCGTCGACGGGATCCTGCAAGAGATCGAGGAGTCCGACGGCAAGGCGCTTGTCCTGGCGGATCTGTGCGGAGCCGCCGCCTACAGCATCCAGCACTCGATCGACGTCACCGCGCTCGGCCTGCTGATCGGCCGGCGGATGATCATCGAGCATGGCTGGCTCGACTACAAGGGCGAGCGCCACGACGACCGCCAGGAGGAACGCCTGTTCCGGCTCGGCATGGGCCTGCTGCTGTCCGACGTCGGCAAGCTGGCGGTCCCCGAGGCGATCCTGAACAAGCGCGGCAAGCTCTCGGAGGAGGAGTGGGAGATCGTCAAGTCCCACCCCAAGGCCGGCGTCAAGCTGATCCGCGACACCGGCGCGTGGTGCCCGCTCGTGCAGGCCTGCGTGCTCCGCCACCACGAGCGCTGGGACGGCAGCGGCTATCCCGAGGGCAAGAGCGGCGGCGAGGTCCACGAGATGGCCCGCATCGCCGCGGTCGCCGACACCTACGACGCGATCACCTCTGAGCGACCGTACGCGCCGGCCAAGCCCGCCCACGTCGGCGTGCAGACCATCCTCGCCGGCGCCGGAACCCACTTCGATCCTGTGATCTGCGAGGTGTTCGCCCGTCGGGTGGCTCCGTTCCCGCCCGGCATCGAGGTGGAGCTCGTCGACGGCCGCCGCGCGATCGTGGTCAGCGTCCCGGAGTACCAAGTCGACCGCCCGGTCGTGCGGGTGATGGGCGGCGGAGGATCGCCCGTCGACATCGACTTGACGCAGGATCGCGGCATCCAGATCGCCGGCTGGGCACCGATGCCGGTCGCCGTCCAGGCCGCCTAAGGCGCCGCCGCCAGGTGCCGCCGGCGAAACCAATCAGCCCCACCCAGTAGCCCCCGAAAGGACCCATACCGTGTCGCTCCTGTTCTCATCCGTTCGCCGTCAGCTGATCGGCGGCTTCATGGGCGTCAGCCTCCTGTTCCTGGCCGCCGTCGTGGTCGGATGGTCGGGTGGCTCCAAGACGTTGATGGTGGCCATCGCGATCGTCGCGCTGGCCGTGGCCGTGGTGATCGCTGTCGCTATCGCGGGTGATTTCAGCCGTCGCATCAATGCGCTCCTGGGCGGGATCGGCGACCTCGACAGCCGGGCGCTGGCCGAGCTCAAGTCAGGCCTCGAGGCAATCGCCCAGGGCGATCTGACCCGTCAGGTCCATCCCAACATCCCGATCATCCCCACGGCCCGCCAGGACGAGGTCGGCGAGCTGACCCGCACCTTCAACAGCATGGTCGAGAAGACCCAGAGCAGCGTCGTCGCCTACAACCACACGCGGGAGAAGGTCGCGGGCATGCTGCGCAACATCGCCGGCAATGCCGAGCAGCTGTCGCTGTCCTCTCAGCAGATGGCCAACACGTCCGAGGAGGCCGGCCGGGCGGTCGGCGAGATCGCCGAGGCGGTCAGCTCGGTGGCCGCCGGCGCCGAGGACCAGGTCCGTTCGATCGCCGAAGCGAAGATCCTGACCGACGAGGTCGCGCTCGCGTCGCAGGCCTCGGCCGACGGCGCGCAGCAGACCGCCGACGCCGCCACTCAGGCGCGCATCCTGGCCGAGGAGGGCGCGCAAGCGGTCTCCCAGGCCACCGAGGCGATGCACGCCGTGCGCACCTCGAGCGCACAGGCTTCGAGCGCGATTCGCTCGCTGGACGCCAAGAGCGAGCAGATCGGGGAGATCGTCGACACGATCACCGGCATCGCCGAGCAGACCAACCTGCTGGCGCTCAACGCTGCGATCGAGGCCGCCCGGGTCGGCGAGCAGGGCCGCGGCTTCGCGGTCGTGGCCGAGGAGGTCCGCAAGCTGGCCGAGGAGTCGCAGTCCGCCGCCTCTTCGATCGCCACGTTGATCGAGGAGATCCAGCACGAGACCCGCAGGGTCGTCGAGGTCGTCGAGGACGGCGCCCGCCAGACCGAGGACGGCGCCGCGACGGTCGAGCAGGCGCGCGAGGCGTTCGCCCGCATCTCCGAGGCGGTCAAGGATGTCGGCGACCGCGTCGAGCGGATCGCCGGCTCGATCCAGGAGATCGCCAGTGCCGGCAACCGGGTCCAGGACAGCATGACCTCGGTGGCAGCCGTCGCCGAGCAGTCGAGCGCGTCCTCGGAGCAGGTGAGCGCCTCGACTCAGCAGACGAGTGCCTCCACCCAGCAGATCGCCTCCTCGGCGACCGAGCTGGCCAGGACGGCCGAAGCGCTCGAGCGGCTCGTCTCGCAGTTCACGCTGCTCTAGCCCCCAGGCTTTCGCCAGGCTTTCGATCCAGGCCCCGCGCCGGGTGCGGACCTCAGTGGTCCCGCCCGGCGCGACGCGTCTCGGCCGTCGCCACCCCGGCCGTCGCCACCCCGGCCGTCGCCACCCTCGCCGTCGCCGCCCTGCAAAACGCAGCAAAGTCGCTCGACCGGAGCGACCGACCCCAAAATAAGCATCGACCCGATGCTTATATCGCCAAACTCGACCGTCCGAGAGGCGTTTGGGACGTTTTGCAGGGGCCCGGACCGAGCCTCTAAAGGATTCACCCGGGCCGCCGATTCATGGGAAGACTCGATGGATCGGGTCGTAGCCAAGCCCAGGGAGGGCAGACCATCCAGGTTCTTCACCCATGTCCCTGCTTGACGCCACCCAGCAAACGCTCGAGTCCGCGATGAGCGGCGCCGAACTGCGCAACACGCTGCTCACCCAGAACCTCGCCAACGTTGACACTCCGGGCTACCAGGCCCAGGACGTGAACTTCCAGTCCACGCTGCAGCAGGCCATCCAGGCAGGCCAGTCCCCGAGCAGCGTCACCTACCAGCCCTACACCATCCAGGCATCGACCGGCGCCGACGGCAACGGGGTCAGCCCCGAGCAGCAGGAAGCCGCGCTGTCAGAGAACGGCCTGCTCTACGAGACCCTGACCCAGATCGCCGCCCAGCGGGAGTCGATCCTCGAGAGCGCGATGGGGATCGGGCAGAGCTAATGGTGACCCCCACCCTCAGTCCTCACCCGCTTCGCGGCTGCGAATCTTCGCCTGGCTGCGTCCTCGGAGCTCGGCGTAGCGCTGCTACGCCGTCGCCCCTGCGTCCTTGCCATGCTCGATTCTCGCTCGCGAATCGGGCAATGACTTCGGCCGGAGGTCACCGATGAGCTTCTTCGACGCGATCAGCGTCGCCGCCAGCGGCCTCACCGCCGAGCGCGTGCGCATGGACGTGACCTCCGAGAACCTGGCCAACGCCGACACCACCCAGGGCCCGGGCGGCCAGCCCTACCAGGAGCAGGAGGTACAGCTCCAGACGGTCGGTGGCTCGAACAGCTTCAGCCAGATGCTGTCCGGCGCGATGGGAACCAGCAGCAACTCGGTTCCGGCCGGCGGCGTCGAGGTGACCGGAATCGTCTCAAGCTCCACGCCCGACCAGGAGGTCTACGACCCCGGCAGCCCGGGCGCCGACGCGCAGGGCTACGCGAAGATGCCGAACGTGAACCCGGTGAACGAGATGGTCGACATGATCGACGAGTCTCGCTCCTATGAATCGGACGTCACGGCGATGAGCACCGCCAAAGACATGCTCGAGAAGACCCTGGATCTGCTCAAATGATTCCGGCGATCTCAGGAGCCATCGGGCCACTCGGCTCGAGTGAGTGGAGCGTGGGCTCGATCGGCTCGCTCGACCAGGGCGCCACGACCGGCACGGGCGCCGCCGGCGGCTCAAGTGGCAGCTTCGGCGACGCGCTGACCAGCGCGATCAACTCGCTCGACCAGACGCAGGTCAACGCGTCGAACGCCGCGGAGCAGCTCGCCACCGGCCAGACCACCGACCCGACCCAGGCGATCACCTCGGTCGAGAACGCCTCGCTGTACATGGACCTGGCCTCGCAGATTCGGACCAAGCTCGCCGACGCCGTCACCCAGGTCTTCCAGACCCAGATGTAGCCCGAGCCGGACCCCCGCGCGCTCCCTCGAACCCCACCCTCGTCTAAATGGACATCCGTCAGTTCGCCTCAAAGCTCTCGCCCAAGGGTTGGGCCATGGTCGGCGGCTCGGTCGCGGCCGCAATCGTGTTCCTGGTGCTGATCATGAACTTCGCCTCCCAGCCCAGCTACACGACGCTCGAGACCGGGCTCGATCCCGCCCAGACCGGCAAGATCACCTCTGCGCTCGACGCCAAGGGCATCGGCTATCAGATCCAGGACGGCGGCACGACGCTCGAGGTGACATCCGGCCAGGTCAGCGAGGCGCGGATCGCGCTCGCCACCGCCGGACTGCTCGGGATCGGCTCAGAGCAGCCCGGCTTCGAGCTGCTCAACAGCTCGCAGCTCGGCGCCTCCGACTTCCAGCAGCAGGTGACCTACCAGCGCGCCCTCGAGGGTCAGCTCGACCAGACGATCGAGCAGATCCAGGGCGTCGACTCCGCCACCGTCAACCTCGTGCTGCCCAACCAGCAGGACGAGCTGTTCGGCGACAACAGTCAGGCGTCGAGCGCCTCCGTGCTGCTCGACGACAACGGCTCGCTCAGCTCGAGCTCGATCCAGGGCATCGCCAACCTGGTCGCCTCGAGCGTCCAGGGCCTGTCGACCAGCAAGGTGACGATCACCGACTCGAGCGGCGCGCTGCTGTGGCCGGGCTCGGGCAACAACGGCGGCACCGGCGGCGGGCTCCCCGCGGCGCAGTCGGCCGACCAGCAGTACGACTCGACGATGACCTCACAGGTCGACGCGATGCTGGCCCAGACGCTCGGCCCGGGCAAGGCGCAGGTCGTGGTCAACGGCAACCTCGACACCAACCAGTCCACGCAGCAAAGCCTGACCTACGGCAAGAAGGGCGTGCCGCTGACCTCGCAGACGTCGAGCGAGACGCTCACCGGTGGCAGCGGCACCACGGGCGGCACCACCGGGACGATCCCGGCCTACGCCGGCACCACCGGCAGCAGCGGCAACTCCAACTACAAGAACACGTCCAACAACACCACCTACGGCGTCGACAAGACGATCACCAACTCGACGATCGCGCCCGGCACGATCAACAACCAGACGGTGTCGGTGCTGGTCGACAAGTCGGTACCGGCGTCGGAGCTTCCGGCGATCCGCGACGCGGTGGCCGGCGCGGTCGGCCTGAACACCAAGCGCGGCGACAGCCTGTCGGTCTCGCAGATCGCGTTCACGAAGACCGCCACCCCCGCCGCCACGCCGGCCGCCGCGAGCAACATGATCGGCTACGCCAAGTACGCGGTTATCGGGCTCGGCTCGCTGATCTTCCTGTTCCTCGTGCGCCGCAGCCTCAAGCGGCGCGAACGCGAGACGTTCGAGGGCCAGCCGACCTGGCTGCGGGAGCTGGCCACGCCGCGCCCGCTGGCCGCGCTCGCCTCCGGTGGCGACGAGCCGCCCACCGAGGTCAAACGGCTGCGCTCCCCGGTCAACGTCCCCAAGCGCCAGGTCGAGGAGCTGGTCGAGCGCGATCCTGATCGCGTCGCCCAGCAAGTCCGGGCCTGGATGAGCGAAGACTGAGCGCGGGAACGCGAGAGATGGCAGCCGAGCTCGAACAGGCCACTCCCAACGTCCCCGCCGCCGCGGCCGCAGCGGCACCTCCCGCAAAGGCGCGGCGCCCCGAGCTCAAGGGGCGCAAGAAGGCCGCCGTGCTGCTGGTGTCGCTCGGACCGGACAAGGCCGCGCAGGTGTTCAAGCACCTGCGCGACGAAGAGATCGAGACCCTGTCGCTGGAGATGGCCAAGCTCCAACGGGTCGACCCGCTCACCACCGGCAGCGTGCTCGAGGAGTTCGCGGCCACCATCGAGGCATTCGACTCGCTGATGTCCGGCGGCGTTGACTACGCGCGCGAGGTGCTCGAGCGGGCGCTCGGGCCCGAGCGGGCGCTCGAGATCATCGGCCGCCTGTCCAGCGTGATCGAGATGCGGCCGTTCGAGTTCCTCCGGCGCACCCCGGCCGAGCAGCTCGTCACCTTCCTGCGCAACGAGTCGCCCCAGACGGTCGCGCTCGTCGTCGCCAACCTCCACACCTCGCTCGCCTCGCAGGTGCTCTCACACCTGCCCTCGGGAGAGCAGGCCGAGATCGCGCTGCGGATCGCGCGCATGGGCGAGACCAGCCCCGACGTGGTCAAGCAGGTCGAGGCCGTGATGCGCAAGAAGCTCGACAGCATCGTCCAGCAGGAATACGTGCGCGCCGCCGGCGGGATCAAGTCACTGGCCGAGATCCTCAACCACGCGGATCGCTCCACCGAGCGCAACGTCCTCGACGCGCTGACCGAGTCGGACGAGGAGCTCGCCTCGGAGGTGCGCCGCCTGCTGTTCGTGTTCGAGGACGTCGTCAAGCTCGACGATCGCTCGATTCAGCTTGTCCTCCGCGAGGCCGACCAGAAGGACCTGGCGCTGGCCCTGCGCGGCGTCAACGACGACGTCAAGGAGCGGATCCTGTCGAACATGTCCGAGCGCGGCGCGACGATGCTCGTCGAGGAGATGGCCTACCAGCCGCCGCAGCGCAAGCGCGTGGTCGAGGAGGCGCAGGGCCGGATCGTCGCGATCGTACGCAAGCTCGAGGAGGCGGGCGCCCTGGTGCTCTCGCGCGGCGAGGAAGACGCAGTTGTCTGAGCCGCTTGTCGCGACCTACGCCTTCCGCCAGCTCGACGCGCCGCCGGCGGGGACGAGCGACGGCATCGCCGACGTCCTCTCCGCGGTCCGCGCCGAGGCCGAGCAGATCCGCGCCCAGGCGTGGGCTGCCGGCGAGGCCGAGGGCCGCGCCGCCGGCCTGGCCGCCGCCCGCACCGATGCGCAGCCCGCGCTCGCCGCGCTCGGGGCGTCGCTGCAGGCGGTCGAGCAGACGCGCGAGCAGCTCGTGTCCGAGCTCGAGCAGGACGCGGTCGAAATGGCACTTCGCCTGACCGAGCAGATCCTCGCCGGCGTACTCTCGGTGCAGCCCGAGCGCGTGATCGACGTGGCCCGCAACGCCCTTCGCCACCTCACCGAGCGCCGGCACGTGACGCTCGTGGTCAACCCCGACGATTTGGAGCTCGTCAGCGAATGCGTCGAGCACCTGCAGTCCGAGCTCGGCGGGATCGAGCACTTGGGCGTCCAGGCCGACCGGCGCGTCGCCCGCGGCGGCGCCGTGGCGCGCACGGACATCGGCGACATCGACGCCGGCATCGACGTTCAGCTCGGCCGCGCCCGAGAGCTGGTCGCAGACGCGATCGCCGGCGGTATGACGACCGATGAGACCTAAGCTGGCCCACGCCGCCCACGCGCTCCAGGGCGCCGACCTGTCGCGCCGCGTCGGGCGGGTCTCGGACCTGATCGGGCTGATCATCGAGGCGACCGGGGTGCAGGTCGAGATCGGCGAGGTGTGCATGGTCGGCGACGGCCGGAATGATGGGGTCGCTGTTCCAACCGAGGTGGTCGGCTTCCGCGGCGGGCGCACGCTGCTGATGCCACTCGGCGAGCTGCACGGGATCGGCCCCGGGACGAGCGTCCATCCGACCGGCAGCCCGTTCCGCGTCGCGGTCGGCCAGCCGTTGCTGGGTCGCGTGATCGATGGACTCGGCAATCCACTTGACGGGCTCGATGAGCCTTCGGGAGTCTTCTGGCGCAGCACGACGGCCGCGCCGCCCGACCCGATGACCCGCCCCCGGATCGAGGACCGCGTCGGCCTCGGCGTTCGCGCGCTCGACACGCTCGTGCCCTGCGGCCGCGGTCAGCGCCTGGGCATCTTCGCCGGCTCGGGCGTCGGCAAGTCCTCGCTCATGGGGATGATCGCGCGGTCGACATCTGCGCAGGTGAACGTGATCGCCCTCGTCGGTGAGCGCGGGCGCGAGGTGCGCGAGTTCATCGAGCGCGACCTGGGAGACGCCATCTCGCATTCGGTCGTGGTCGTGGCGACCTCGGATCAGCCGGCGCTGGTACGGATCCGCGCCGCGTTCACCGCCACCGCGATCGCCGAGCACTTCCGCGACCACGGACGCGACGTGATGCTGATGATGGACTCGGTCACGCGCTTCGCGATGGCCCAGCGCGAGGTCGGGCTGGCCATCGGCGAGCCGCCGGCCACCCGGGGCTACACGCCGTCGGTGTTCGCGCTTCTGCCCCGGCTGCTGGAGCGGGCGGGCACGAGCGCGCACGGGTCGATAACTGGCCTCTACACCGTGCTGGTCGACGGCGACGACATGAACGAGCCGATCGCCGACGCCGTGCGCTCCATCCTCGACGGCCACGTGGTTCTCACGCGCTCGCTCGCGCACGCCGGCCACTACCCCGCGATCGACGTTCTCCAGAGCGTCTCCCGGCTGATCGGCGAGATCGTTACGCCGGAAGTGCGCGAGGCCGGAACCCGGCTGCGCACGGCGCTGGCCGCCTACCGCGAGAAGGAGGACCTGATCTCGATCGGCGCCTACCAGCCGGGCACCGATCC
Source organism: Solirubrobacteraceae bacterium (assembly GCA_035625625.1). Lineage (GTDB taxonomy): Bacteria > Actinomycetota > Thermoleophilia > Solirubrobacterales > Solirubrobacteraceae > Palsa-465. Next base: position 2,693 of record DASPPG010000306.1, on the reverse strand, counting down.
GATCCTCGACGCGGCCATCGGCCTGCGCCCGCGGATCGACGCCTTCCTGCGCCAGCGCGTCGACGAGCCGAGTGGTCCGGAGGAGGCCGACGCGCAGCTGCTGGCGCTGGCCGAGGAGCTCGTGCGGCGACTGCCGGTCACCGGCGAGGTGCTCGACGGGCCGTCGGCGCCGGCGGCGGGAGCACCTGGGCGAAAGGTCCCGGCCGGCGGCGTGCCGGGGGGGCCGGTGGCGATCCCGTCGCTTCAGCTCACGGCGTAGCTGCCGACGCCGACGCCCCGCCCGTTAGTACGGCTCGCTCGGGTAGCCCGGGCCGAGCTGCTGGTTGGCGTTCTGGCCCAGCTCGGCGGCGAAGCGCGGATCGAACACGCCCGCCGGCTTCCACGGGCCGCCCGGGCAGTTGCTGTTGTGGCTGCGCCCCGGGACGCCGGTCCACATGAAGCCGTCGAGGTACGGGAAGGTCAGGCCGTCGAAGGTGGGGTCGACATCGCCCGTCGGCATCCGCCCGAGCCCGCGGCCGGGCGGGTTGCACAGGTTCTCGATGCCCTGCTTGACCGGGTGCGGGTTGAGCGCAGGCCCCTGCCCGTTCTGCGCGGTGTTGACCACGAAGTGCGCGCGGTAGGTGCCGTGCGACATGCGGAAGACGTCGTTCGAGACCTTCTCGGCCCACTTGATCTCGTTGCTCGACCAGGCGAAGTGGGTGTCGTTGGTGTAGAAGCCCTCGATCTGGTTGATGCCGGCCTGCCACAGGCGCTTCGCCGTCCACAGCGGGCCCTGCGCGTCCGAGTACCCGGCCTCCATGTACACGACCGCGTGCGGCAGCATGCTGAACTGGTCGGCCTCGAACTTCAGGTCCTTCAGCCACTGCTTCAGGCTCTTGCCGCGCAGGCAACTCGAGGTGCCGATCGAGTCGATCTCGATGAAGATCACCGCGCGCCGCCAGCTCACGCCCGAGGCCATCTCCATGACGTCGCGCCTGAACGTCGGCTGCCAGCGCTGAAGCTGCTTGTAGCCGGGACAGAACTGCCCGTTCGGATAGATGAAGAACGTGCTGAGCGCCATCACGGTGTCCGGCGTCGGGTCGGCCGCGGCGTTGTCGCACATGATCTTCAGCGTCTGCGCGTTGATCGCGCCCGGGCCGCCCCCCTGCGCGTACAGGCTGATGTCCTGCGTCTCGGGCTGATCGGCGATCTTCGACAGGAGCAGGTCGGGCATGTTGAAGCGCGGCTCGTAGGTCTCCTGGAACTGCTTCCACGAGTAGCTGTCGGAGAAGCTCATCGGGTTGAGCCCGAGCGAGGAGGCGATCGCGCCGGCCGCGTCGCCGTGGCGCGGCCCGTCGACGAAGAAGTGGGCGCCGGTCAGCGGATCGCCGGCCGGCGGCGGAGTCGCCAGCGCGAGCGGGTTGCTTGGGTCGCGCGGCGTCGACACGTCCGGCATGGCGCACGCGGCGGTGGGGCTGTCATGCCGGTGCTCGGCCGACGCGGACCCCGCCAGCACGCCGACCGTCGCGAGCAGCGCGCATGCGACAGCCAGCGAGATCGATCCCCTCATCGCGGCGCGGATCCTTGCATCTCCCGCCAAGCGACTGCAACTGATGCATTGATTTTTGTTCAGTTCCGGTGGGCTACCGCACACGCCATCGAGCCGCTCGGACAAGTGTCCAGCGTCACTCAGTCGCCACGGGGGCCGGCCGACTACAGGGCCATGAATGGACCCTCGTTCCGCTTCCGACTTGAACGAGTGCGCGCCCTGCGCGAGCGTCGTGAGGACGCCGCCAAGCAGGAGCTCGCCGGCGCGCTCATGCGCCACCGCCGCTGCGAAGAGGAAGTGCAGGCGGCCGCGGGCCGGATCGCGAGCGCTCGCGCCGCCCAGGTGGACGCGACGCGCCTGCCGATCAGCGCAACCGACTTGATCGCCCGCCAGGCCTACCTGGAGCGCGCCGAGCGCGCCCATCAGGCCACCCGGCAGGATCTCCAGCGCCACGAGGCCGAGCTGATCCAGCGGCGCGAGGTGCTGATGAAGGCCGCCCAGGAGCGTCAGGCGCTCGAGCGCCTGAAGGAGAACCAGCGCGCCAACCACGAGCGCGAGGCCGCTCGCCAGGAGGGCATGGTGCTCGACGAGATCGCCCTCAATCGATTCCGCAGGAGGGCGGCATGAGCCCGACGGCTGCCCCGGCTTCACCCCCGGCTCCGGCCGGCGCCACCGCTCCGCCCGCGAGCGGCGCGCCGCCCGGGACGACTGGGGACCCACCCCCCACCGCCCCGTCTGGCTTTGCCAGCGTGCTCGATGACCAAGTGGCCCGGACCGCCGTTGCGGAAGGCCAGAACAAAAGCGCCGGTGGATCGGCGCAGGGATCGACTAAGGCGCCGACGTCAGACGCCGCCGACGTACCTCATGATCCGGCTCAGCCCTCCGCCGACGCGGTAGCCGCTGCCGCAGCCGTCGTCACGCAGGCGACGCTGCCCGCGCCGGCGCAGGCCCAGCCTGCCGCCGCCGAGCCTTCGGGCGCCGCCGCCGAGACCTCGTCGCAGGCCGCCTCCGAGTCGGCCGCGCCGGCGTCGGCCGTGGGCGCCGCGGTGGCGCAGGCGATCACAACGACCGGGACGCCGAGCAGCGCAACGACGACGGCCGGCGCACCCACCACCGCCACGGGCACCGCGACCACCGCCGCCTCCCCCGCCACCGCAAACGCCAC
>DASPPG010000305.1:0-10954 GCA_035625625.1 Solirubrobacteraceae bacterium | reverse complement strand
ACGATCAGATTTGCCGGGTGCAGATCAGCGTGAAACAGGCCAATCACGTACACCTGATTGAGAAAGTTCCAGACTATGTTGGCAGCAACTTGGTCGAGATCGACGCCCTGCTCTCGCACCCTCTCAACACATTCACTGCGGTCGCGACGAAGATCCCGCAAAATGTCGATCACCGGCGTTCCGTCGATGTATTCCAACGTGAGAACACGATCACCGGAATACTCGAGCCACACTCTCGGGTTGTACTCGATCGGATCGAAGCGGGCGTTCTCACGAATCGTATATGCGTGCATCGCCTCGGTTGCGTAATCGAGCTCATCGGCGAGCCAGCTGGCAAATTCGTCGATCACATCGCGGGTAGGCGTGCCGCCAAACACGCTCATGAGATCCGGCAAAAACGCCATCCGATACATCAGCCGTAGGTCCATCTCGACTCGCTGCTGGATCCCAGGACGCTGCACTTTGACCGCGACAGCTTCCCCAGACGGCAGCATCGCACGATGCACCTGGCCGATTGAGCCAGCCGCAAACGGCTCGGGATCGAACCACCCGTACACTTCCGAGACCTCGCGCCCAAACTCAGTGCGAACTATGCGCTCAACGTCCGCATACGGAAACGGAGTGACATCGTTGAACAGCTGGAAGAGTTCTTGGCAGTAACTGGCGGGAAGGAGATCGAACCGCAGGGCGAGCGCTTGACCCAGCTTGATCCAGGTCGCACCAAGCTCCTCGAACGCGAGGCGGAGCCGGACAGGCCGTGGCAGCTTGCGATACCGAGTGAGCCTCAGGCCCGGAAGCAGACCGTACTTGAAGACGACCCCAATAATCTGGATTAGACGACGGAGCGTCTTCATTGAGCTGACGGCCCGAGAAGGTCCGGCGCAGAGACTGCTCTAGACCGAAGCGGCATCAAGCATCGAGCCAGCCCCGGCGACCATTGTCGTACCTTGAGTGCCGCACCTTGATCCGATAGCCTACCCGCAACATCGGGTGGTGTGTCCGTGTGTCCTGTGTCCATTACCAGGGCGCATCGAATAGTGACGACACGGGTAGCCAACGAAGAGCAGAAGGGACTGGGCTTGTGGCCGCTGACCCAACGGACCAAGAAGTAGAAGAATGGGCGCAGCTTGAGAAGAAACGACGCGAGGCATGGCTCGCCGGGCCGAGCGACGCCGAGAAGCGCGAGTGGCGTCAACGGCAGCGCGAGATCAGAGAGCTCAGGGAGGCGTACGGCCCGATCGATGAGACCGACGCCATGCTCGAACGTCAACTCGAGCGACGCCTGCGTCGCGACACCTACCTCGCCCGGGCGGGCATCGTAGACCTGCTGCTGCATTGGCCGCCCCGCCTGGGAGCAAAGCTCATCCGGAGTGGGCTTGACGCACAGTACGACTATTACACCGAACCGCCCTTCCGTCGCCGGGTGCCCCCGGATTCTGCATCCCAGGATTAGTCCTGGGCGGAGCCATCGGCTCCTCAGCGGCCATGCTTCGCCGCAGTTGACAGCCTTGACCGTGTCTGACAGCTCATCGCCTGGCCATTCACCGGCTTGCGCTCTCGGCAGTCGTCGTCGCCACTCTTCTCGCAACCAAGGCCAGCACCGGGCAGGAGCCGCTCATCATCTCGGCGTCGTCGTCGCCTAGCTGGCGGCGCTGCTCCTTGGCAACCTCACAGCCGGGATGGAACCCGTGACTGAGCCCGCGGGCGCGGCGGAGCCGGCCCCAGCGGCGACTGAGGAAACTGCGGTCACGGCTGGAGCGCGTTCCCCTTAGGGCATCGCGTTGACCCAGATCTGATGATGACTCGAGCCAGCTCGCATCGCCATCGTTCTGACTCAAACGTCGAAAGGAGACCGCTGATGGCTGACCAACCTTGCCAGACGCCCGTGCCCGACCTCCTCGCGAGCATGACCGGCGCCTTGGATCGACGGGTCAAGCCTGGACACGGGAGTGCAGGCTGCTCGTTCGGATCGCGGCCCTCGTCGCCGTGGATGCACCGCCGGCGTCGTACGTGATGAATCTCGCCGCCGCGCCGGAGTGGCGGCGCTGGCGGTCTGACGGCGGCCATGGAAATCTCCCCGTAGGCGGCCACTGAATCTCCCCACTGGCGGCCACGTTTTCTCCCCATGGGTGGCCACGGTTTCTCCCCACGGTTTTGTCCTGAGGCGTCGGTACTCGGGTGCGCGTTGTCGTCAACGCGCGATCTGGAGGGCCGGCATGAAGAGTGCGGAGGAAGTGATGGAGATCCTTGAGGCGTATGACCTGACCGGTTCGTTCCGCCAGGCGGCGGCGCTGGTGGGCTGCGATCACAAGACGGTGGCGCTTTGGGTCGCGGTCCGGGAGGCGACGGGCGGTGCGCCGCCGGCGCGGGCGAGGCATCGGCGGCCGGTGGCGGACCCGTTCTCGGAGAAGGTCGATGAGCTTGTTACTCGCTCGCGTGGGCAGATCGGTGCCGATCAGGCGCACTCGAAGTTGGTCGCGATGGGGTATCAGGGGTCGGAGCGGACGACCCGGCGGGCGGTGGCTGAGGCGAAGCGCCGTTGGCGTCAGAAGCATGGGCGGCGCACGCGGCCGTGGATTCCGGAGCCGGGGTTGTGGTTGCAGTGGGACTATGGCGACGGGCCGGTGGTTCAGGGCGCCAAGACGGTGCTGTTGTGCGCGTGGCTGGCGTGGTCGCGCTAACGGGTAGTCGTGCCGCTGCTCGACAAGACGGTGCCGTCGGTGGTGATCGGGCTGGATCGCACGCTGCGGCGCCTGGACGGCGCGCCGACCTACTGTCTGACCGATAACGAGAAGACGGTGACGGTCGAGCACGTGTGCGGGATCGCGGTCCGTAACCCGCAGATCGTGGAGGTCTCGCGCCACTACGGGCTGACGATCGCGACGTGCGAGCCGGCCGACCCGCAGAGCAAGGGCGGCTCGGAGAACACGGTCAAGATCGCCAAGGCGGACTTGGTGCCGACCGATCACAACCTGCGCGAGGAGTACGAGGACTTCGCGGCGCTCGAGCGGGCATGCGAGCAGTTCATGGCCGAGGTCAATACGCGAGCGCACCGGATCACCCGCCGGCCGCCGATCGAGATGCTGGGCGAGGAGCACGAGCATCTGCACCGGCTGCCCAAGTTGCCGCACATGCTGTGTTTCGGGCAGACGCGCAAGGTCAGCTGGCAGTCGCTGATCAGCGTGGGCGGCGCGCTGTACTCGGTTCCGCACCAACTGATCGACCAACGGGTGTGGGCCCGCACCGATGGCTCGGAGTTGATCGTGGTGCACGTCGACGGACACCAGGGGCCCAGGGAGGTGGCCCGGCACCAGTTGACCACGCCCGGTCGCCCGGCAATCGATGACCGGCACTATCCGCCCCGGCCTGCGGGCGCGCTGGAGCGCAAGCCCAGGGCCCGCTCCGCGGAGGAGCAGGCATTCCTCTCGCTAGGCGCCGGCGCCGAGCAGTGGTTGATCAAGGCTGCCGCTCAGGGCGCGCAACGCGTTCGGCGCAAGATGGCCGAAGCGGTCGACCTCGCCAAGCTCCACGGCACTCGGGAGGTCGAGCGTGCGCTCGGGGCCTGCGCGGACGCCGGCCGGTTCGCCGACGGTGACCTCGCCGCGATCCTCACCCACCAGCGGCAGACGGGCGAGCTGATCCTGTTTCCCGCCCCTGAGGAGCGCTCGCTGCAGCGCTCGACCCGCAGCTGGGAGGGGTTCGGGCGATGACGTCTACTACAGCGATATCCGCGCGCTGATCGACCCGGAGATGTCCGACCCGCTCAAGGACGGCGGCCGGCTGCAGGACGTCTCGGTGATCCTCACCGACCGTCACGAGCATGCGCCGCGGCCCGTCGGGGTCACGCTGCTGGCCTGCCAGGCGCGGGAGCTCGCCTTCCAGCTGTTGGAGCTCGCAGAGCAGGCGGATTGGATGCGGACCCACCCATGACCGTCAAGCCACCCGCCCCACCACCGCTCCCCGACGAGCTCGACCGGCTGCTCAGACGCCTGCGGCTCCCCTACGTGCGACGTGCAGCCCCGGAGGTGATCGCCAACGCGACCGCGCAACGCGGGGAGCACGCCGAGGTCCTGCGGGTACTCCTCGCCGAGGAGGCCGCCGGGCGCGACCAGGCAACGATCCGGATGCGCCGCCGCGCGTCCGGGCTACCGGCCGGCAAGACATTCGACGCGTGGGAGCCAGACCGCTCAGCGATCCCAGCAAAGGCTCAACGCGCGCTCCGCACACTGGAATGGATCGACCGCGCCGAGGTGCTGTGTGTTTGTGGCCCGTCCGGGACCGGCAAGAGCCACTTCGTCGAAGCGCTCGGTCACCTCGCGATCGACAACGGCAAGACCGTCGCCTGGCACACCCTCGAAACCCTCGCGCAACTGCTGCGCCGCCACCGCGCCGATGACTCGATCAACAAAGCGATCGGCAAGCTGATCCGCGCCGATCTCGTGGTGATCGATGACGTCGGGCTGTTGCCCGTCTCGGCCGATGCCGCGGAGGCGCTGTTCCGGGTGATCGACGCCGCCTACGAGAAACGCTCCATCGCGCTCTCGGCCAACATTCATCCGTCCGGGTTCGACGAGCTGATGCCCAAGAGCATCGCGACCGCGACCGTCGACCCCCGACTAATGCACCACGCCCACGTCCTGATCACCGAAGGCCGAGACAGCTACCGGCTCGCCCAAGCCACCGCAGGCAAGGGGGTGAAGCCCCTGACCTGAACCCCAGCGGCACCCACGTGGTGGGGAGAAAAGATGGCCGCCACTGGGGAGAAATCATGGCCGCCGCCGGGGAGAAAAGATGGCCGTAGTTGGGGAGAAACAGTTGGCCGTTGACAGCGGTCAGCATGATCGCGCAGCTGCTCATGATCCCCAAGCACGCGACATGGTTCTTTGCATGTTGATTTGGGCCCTCGCCTCGATCGTGGCGCCGATCGCGTCCGGCAGAACCGCCGCAATAGCTGAGCGTGCGGTACGCATCGATCCCGAGCCGGCCACGGCTGTCCTGACCACGAAGGAAATGCGGAACGCGCCGGGTAACAGCTCACTCCCGGACGTGCCGGTCGACAAATGACAACTCGACCTGGCAAACAAGAGATTGGGGAGCCTGGCGGCGCTCGCCTCAGCAGGCGACCCGCTCATGGAACGAGTGGCCGGCCGTGGCTTCCGACCCGAGCTCTATCGCCACTACACGTGCGCGCTGGACGAAAAGGAGCGAACAGCCGGAGCGGCCGAGTTTCACCGCGCGGTCCTGCTCAAAGAAACGACACGAGGACGCCGGATAGGGGTCGATCACGATGCAACCTAGACCGCATCCAAGTCGGTCAGTGCGGAGCGCCGATGTGCGAATGACGGTCGTGATCGACAACGACGGTGGTGGAATGTGGGGGGGTCGATGTGCCTCACCGCCGTTGAACGGGTCTGCTATGAGACGTGCGCTGACGCGTAGCGGGTCGCCTACATCTACGCCGCACAAAGACGCCCCTGCGAGCTCGCGTGCGCGATGTGTACCACCGAGTACTGGACCACAAGCTTCTTAGCAGCAAGCCCGACGCAGCGAACCCGCGGTCGGCTCCAAATCACCCTGATGCAGACGGCGTTCGGGCGTCCTCGCTGGCGAGATCATGACGTCGGGATCTGGAACACTCCGTTGGGCTGGGCCGATATGGAACACAAGCCAGCGAGCCGCAACACGATCGGAGTCGAGGATGAGCTGATCCGCCTCCACCGAGCTGACCACTCCGCGGCGCAGTCGGCCGACCAGGTGTTCGCGCGGCTCCCGGGCGAGCTGACCGCGCCTACCTCTCTGGAGACCCGCGCCGGCGTCATCGAGCTGGCCACCCGAATCCACTTCAACGTCAAGAGGCAGTATTGAGCCCCCGCTCGGTGAGCTGACCGTTTCGCCTGGCAAAGCATCAGTCGTGATTGAGAGCAGCGCCAACGCTCGATTGGACCCGTGCGTAGGCACTTCCCGGTGGCGCTTGCGTCGAATCGGCGGTGCAGCAAGTTCGGGATCGCTGTCGCGACCGCCCGATCTCAGCGGTGAAGCCGCTCGGAGCCGGACGATTCCTTTTCTCTCTGCCGCCGGCCTGATGCGCGCTTGTGCAATGGCGACGACTCGCTGGGCCGGCGGTGTTAGCACGGCACGGCTGCTCAGTTGCGAGCACTTCGTGGATCCCGCGACTGACGCAGAATTCTGGTCGTGCCGGGTGGCATCGTGCTGTGGGGCACGGGCGGCGGTGCCTGAGGCGAGGGCTGCCGGTCACGGGCACCGCCATCCGGTGTGCGAGGGAGGAGCCTGACTCAGCCGGGGAGGGTTGGGCCGGCGGGGATCATGGGTGCTGGCCGCTCGTGGACGGCGTGGATGATCTCGGTGTTGTCGATCCCGCGCAGGTAAGCGGAGGTGATTCCTAGGTCGGCATGCCCGAGTTGGCGCTGTATGACCAGGAGCGGGATCCCCTCGCGGGACATCTCGACAGCGTGGGCGTGCCGGAGTTGGTGGGGTGCGAACCGGCGCCTGACTCCGGCGGCCAGCGCCGTCCGATGTAGCTGGGCACGGATGCCGGCCGGCGAGCAGGGCCGCCCGCGGGTCGGGCCGCGCAGAACGCAGAAGAGCGCGCCGACCGGCAGGGTCCGGCGCAGCTCGAGCCAGGGATCGAGCTGCTCCCACGCCCAGCGGTCCATCCCGACCTCTCGCCGGCGGCCACCCTTGCCGGCACGGACCAGCACGGCGCCGCGCTCGCGGTCAAGATCGGTCTCGGCCAGCGCCAGCGCCTCGCTGATCCGCAGCCCGGCACGCCAGAGCAAGATGATCAACCCGCGCAGCCTCATCGCCTCCGGTCCGTCCCCCGCGGCTCGCATTACGGCGATGATCTCCTCCACGGGTGGCGGGTCCGGCGGATAGCGAAGACCCTTGTTGCGCGGCACGCGGCCCTGGTGAAAGCCGGACAGGGTCGCCCGAGACCGGCGGCGCCCGGCACGATCCAGCAGTCCTACAGATTCCATGACGTCCTCCTCTGGACGACGGTCGAACCCCACGATCCTCCCGCGCCCCGACGGCCGCGTGCGAACGGACGGCTCGCACCGCCCGCTCCGCCAACGCTTGCTACTCGGCACCGACTGTCTGCTAACGAGGCTCCGCTGCGTCGTCGCCAAGGCGATCACGCGCCGCTCGGACTGCCGTTGACCAGAGCGGTCGTGCGGCGCGCCGGTCTGACCGGCGCGGCCGGCCGTTTCCGCGGTGACGAGGTCGACGATTGCGTTCTCGCGGTAGCGGCACTTCGCGTCGACGGCGTGGGGCGACCCTCATCGGTATTCTGCGCGCCCGACAAACGCGGTCCGTCCGCGGATCGCCCCACTACCCGGGAAGGGGGCTTTCCCATGGATCCTGCAGCTTCGATGCGCCGCTTCTTCGAGATGGTCAACTCCGGCGACATCGACCGGCTCATCGACCTGCTCGCCGACGACTTCGTCGAGCACGAGGGGATGCCCGGCATGCCGACCGGTCGAGAGGGAACCAGGCAGCTGTTCAAGATGATGTCGGCGGGTTTCCCCAACATGAAGTGGGACCCCCAGGACATTCTCGTGGACGGCGAGAAGGCAGTCGCTCGCGTGCAATTCACCGGCACCAACGATGGCGAGTTCATGGGTATGCCGGCAACCGGTAAGAGCGTGAGCGTTCAAGTGATCGACATCGTTCGATTCGGCGAGGACGGTCTGGCCCGCGAGCACTGGGGCGTGTTCGACCAGATGGCGATGATGACGCAACTCGGCGCTGTTCCCGGTCCGCCCGCATAGAGGCGTACCCGTCACCCCTATCGCGTCTTCGACGCGCTCGGAGCCGCAGCGTGCGCACCCGCACGAGACCGGCGCGACGCGACGGCCGAGCAGCGCAGCTGTCGCACCTGAACCTTGCCCTGAGTGGAGCCGCTAAGCACGGGGTCGCGCGGTATCGAGCGGGCTCGAGCACCTGGAGGTCTGGCTGCTCCTTAGCGCGACAAGCAATCGCCAGGCCGGCCCCACAGCTCATGAGCGCCGGGTCGCCATTGCACTCGTCCGGGTCATGCGGACTTGAACACGATTGCGATCGTGCGGGGGTGAGCACGTGCGCTCCAGGGGGCCGAGGCGCGTCGCGCGCGGGAACCGAGCGGCGAACCGCTCCCCGGCGAACGGATCGGTCGCGCCGGCTCGCCGACGCGCTAGGCCCGGTGACGCCTCAGGCGGTCACTGGCACGGGGGGTCTACCGCTACCGCCGCGGGATTCGGCGGGCGGTGCTAACTCGTCCCGCTCTCTGCCCGGAGGCGGGCGATTTCCTGCGGCGAGACCTCGCTTATCCGTGGATACGGGAAGTGCCGGGCTCGCCGCCGACGAACTAGTTATCGAACAGGTCTCGCCGCTCGCGGAGTCGGTCAAGCGCGGCTCGGCGGTCGGCGAGCGCGTCGGTTTCCACCGGCCAGTCGAGCATCTCGCGGGCTGACTCGAACGAGCACCAGGCGTAGCTGTCGTGCTCGACGGGATCGAGCACGGGCGGTCAATTAGGGATCTCGGCGGCAAAAGACGTGACCTCGACGGCCTGCACGCCAGGCCCATACAACCGCCGCCAATGGTTTGGTTCGCGCGCGCCGGGTCCAGACGGTACCGATACGCGACCCCGGGCGAAAACAGCGAGCTAGACACGTCAAAGCCGGTCTCCTCCCGAACCTCGCGGACCGCGGCCTCGCGATCGGTCTCGCCAGGGAGCGGCGCCCCGGACACGGCCTGCCAGAAGCCGCCCCGTCCGACCACACGTCGCAGCATCAGCAACGGCTCCCGCGGCTCGCGGCGAAACAGGTGAACGACGACATCGCGTGGCAGACGGCGCACGTCAGGAGGCCAGTCGCCGAGGACTACTGCGCTGCATCAACTCAACGTAGCTAGCTCGCGTCGTTGCCGGTGCGCATGACTGCACAGGTGGTTCGGTCTGTGCCGGGCGGTGCGAGCCTATGGCGACAACTCAGGCGCGTCCGTCGGCGCCCCGACAGCGATCGCGTTCGCGGCGAAAAGGTCGTGCGCGCCGACGGCGCCTCACGAGTGGGGGTCGCGACGTCTCAATCGCGCGGATCGCCGGCGCGCGCGGTGTCTACGAGAACCCCGGTATGAGGAACTCGAACTGCTCCCGGCCGCGGGTGCAACGGTAGTAGCGTGGTTTGGAGTGCGGGGGCGGTGGACCGACGGGACCGGTGCAGATGAAGCCCGGTGTCGAGAACAGCGGGCCGCCGGGCGTTGCCTCGAACGTACTGGCGCGGACCGCGGCGGCGGCGCTCGCGCAAGAGATCCGCTTGACCTGCACGCTTGTGACGGGGAGCGTCTGGCCGGCCGAATCGCGCGAGGAAAGGTGCTCGTGTAGGCAGCGCTTGAACTGCGCGCCATCGGCTGGCGCAGCGCTGAGCGCGAGGATCGCCGCCGCGACGACGGTCCCTACACTCGCCGTGCGCCAGCCGCCGATGCCCGTCGCCTGCTCTGACATGGCCGTTTTCACTCTACTAGCCCGGAGCGGAAGCGGCAGACGCGCGAAATGTCGCCATTGCGATAGCTCCGCTCCCGACCCGGCACGGGCAAAAGCGATACTGGGGACACGTGTACTCCGCACCCTCGCGGCGTCGCTGCTTCTGTCCGGAAGCAGAACCCTGGCGGACGCCGGCAAGAGCCTCGCAGATGACTCCTATTTCGTGGAAGCAGCAGTGTCGCCTGACTCCGGTTGCACATCCCTGGGCGAGATCACTTCCCGGCGGGAGGAGTCGCCTATTGTTCGGCCCACCGGCGACTGCTTCTGCTGGACGAGCGGGAGACGCAACTGTCGTCTGCAGCTCGCTGCCGGTGGTCGTTCGGTGCGACAGGGCTCGCTGGTTCTCGGTATGGAGCACTCTGATGCCGCGCTGTCGAATCCACGCTACAGCGACTCAGGCTCTCCCAACCTGATCTAGGGCCGCGCGGCTTCCTGCTGGCGGCGAACGAGGGACCAGCCCACGGTGGAGCTGGTCCCTCTGAACACATCACAGCGTTCCGGTCCCGGTCGAGGTGCACGTATACGTCTTGCCACCATCCGTGGTCGTGCACGTGAGCTTGGCGGTGCCCTTAGCACCTTTGAATGCGCCCGTGCCGCCGCTGATCTTTAGAAGCCCGCTGGCGGTGATCGCTCCAGTGCCGAGTGTGCCGCTCAGCGTGTAGGTGCCGTGGACCGTGCCGAGGTCGTGGAAGTCCTTAAATGTTCCGGACGCGGTGCTCGTCGTGCCGACGACGGATTCGTTGTACGTGGCTTGCTGCACGCCGGCGCCGAAGGGCATCGAGCATTTCAGGACCGAGAACGAGAACCCGGAGAGGTTCGGATAGGACTGGTTATAGGTGGTGGCCGTGCATCTCACCTTCGTTGCCTTGGCTCCCCCCTTCGCCGCGGCACCTCCCGCGCCAGCGACAACGAGCACACCGGCCGTGGCGATCAGCGCCACGCCGACCACGAACCTGTGTCTCACTGCCTCCTTCTTTAGGTGCAAAAGATCCGGCTGCAGCCTCATGTGAAACCTCCTGTGGTTGAGTGACCCATGCTTCACCTTGAAAACAGTTGGCACGCCCGCGCGTTTAAGCCCAGGTGAAGGAATTTCATAGTTAGGCTTGACCGTCCCCGGCGCGGTGTGGGGCTGAGCGCTCGGCCGAGCGGAACGCTCTTTGCCTGACGGCGGCTGCTTGGCCCGTGTTGGTGGAACTTAACGCAGGCCCGCAGCCGGTCGTTGCCGATCGCGCAGCGTCGCCGATCAGCGGGCTCGCGGCGGTAAGACGCCGCGCGGATCGTCGGCATCCCGGCCGTGACCTCGTCGCCGCTTGCCGACGGGCGGATCAGGCTTTCGGTGTGCATGGGCCGATCTTCCATCGGGATGGCGTGCTTCACATCAAGGACCCACCCTGAGATTTCGGCCCGGACCCGGAGGGG
>DASPPG010000304.1:0-34055 GCA_035625625.1 Solirubrobacteraceae bacterium | reverse complement strand
GGCCGAGGTCTACGACGCGCTGGCGTGCGGCGCGGTCAAGGCACCGCCGTCAGGCGCCGCCGACCATCCCAAGTCCCGCGCGGGTTGAACCGGCCGGCCCAGCACCGCCGGGTGACCCGACGCCTACCCTGCCTTGCCGTGTTCCTCGACGCCGGCGGCGTGATCGTGCTGCCCGATCGCCGTCTCGTGGCCGGCGCACTGGCCGAGATCGGCATCGACATCGACGCCGACGCCGTTCCGGGCGCCCACTACCACGCCGTCCGCTCCCTCGACCGCCCGTCCACCCGCTCCGACTACGAGCGCGCGCTCTTCCCCCAGCTTGGGATTGGGGCCGGACGGACGGCGGAAGCGATCGGGGTGTGGGAGCGTCTGGGTGACCGCACCCGCTCCGAGCACGTCCTTTGGAGCGAGCCGACGCCCGACGCCGGCGAGACGATCGCGGCCCTTTGCCGCGCCGGCCTCGAAGTCATCATCGTCACCAACTCCGACGGCCACGGCGAGGAGAACCTGCGTGCCAGCGGCTTCGGTGGCGTCCCGGTCATCGACTCGACTGTGGTCGGCGCCGCCAAGCCAGACCCCCGGATCTTCGAGATCGCGCTCGAGCGCGCTGGCGCCACGCCGGGCGCCACCGTCCACGTCGGCGACACTCTCGTCAACGACGTGGCGGGCGCCCGCGCCGCCGGGATCACCCCGATCCACTTCGACCCGCTGCGGCTCTGCCGCGCCACCGACCACCGCCACGTCCGCTCGCTGCCGGGCCTCTGGCGTCACGTGCGGGCGGCGGCGTAGGCGCTGGGGAAGAAACTCCGACTATGTTGGAGTTACTTCCCGAGGCCCGGCCAGAACGACCGAGGGCCCGGCGAATCGCCGGGCCCTCGAAAGCGTCTGCTTGTCGCAGCGGATTACATCATCCCCGACATGTCGGGCATGCCACCGCCGGCGCCACCGCCATCCTTCTCCGGAACCTCGGCCACGATGGCCTCGGTGGTGAGGATGTTCTTGGCGATCGACGCGGCGTTCTGGAGCGCGGAGCGCGTCACCATGGCCGGGTCGATGATGCCCTCCTTGACCAGGTCGACGATCTCGCCGGTCGCGGCGTTCAGGCCCTTGCCCTTGTCCGCGTTGCGCACGTCGTTGACCACGACCGAACCCTCGAGCCCGGCGTTCTCGGCGATCTGGCGCATCGGCTCCTCGAGCGCGCGACGCACGATCCGCGCGCCGGTGCGCTCATCCGCCTCGTCGAACGAGTCGAGGTCGAGCACCTTCTGAGCGTTCAGGAGCGCGACGCCGCCGCCGGGCACGATGCCCTCTTCCAGCGCGGCACGAGTCGCCTGTAGCGCGTCCTCGACGCGGTGCTTCTTCTCCTTCATCTCGGTCTCGGTGGCAGCGCCGACCTTGACCACGGCAACCCCGCCCGACAGCTTGGCGAGCCGCTCCTGGAGCTTCTCGCGGTCGAAGTCGGAATCGGTGTTCTCGATCTCGGTCTTGATCTGGTTGATCCGGCCCTTGATCGCGTCGGCCTCGCCGCTACCGTCGACGATCGTCGTTGTGTCCTTGGCGACGACCACGCGACGAGCGCGGCCAAGCTGCGAGAGCTGGGTGTTCTCGAGCTTGAGGCCCATCTCCTCGGTGATCACCTCGCCGCCGGTGAGGATCGCGATGTCCTCGAGCATGCGCTTACGGCGATCGCCGAAGCCCGGCGCCTTGACCGCGACGCCCGTGAAGGTGCCGCGGAGCTTGTTGACCACGAGTGTCGCGAGCGACTCGCCCTCGACGTCCTCGGCGATGATCAGCAGCGGCTTGCCCGACTGGATCGTCTGCTCCAAAACGGGCAGCAGATCACGGACCGAGCCGATCTTCTGGTTGGCGATGAGGATGTAAGGATCCTCGAGCACCGCCTCCATCCGCTCCTGGTCGGTGACCATGTAGGGCGAGATGTAGCCCTTGTCGAACTGCATGCCCTCGGTGAACTCGAGGTCCATGCCGAAGGTCTGACCCTCTTCGACGTTGACCACGCCGTCCTTGCCGACCTTCTCGATCGCGTCGGCGATCACGTCGCCGATCTCCTCGTCGCCGGCGGAGATGGTCGCCACGCGGGCGATCTGGTCCTTGCCGGAGATTTCGGTCGACTGCGACTCGATGTTCTTGACGACCTCGTCGACCGCCTTCTCGATCCCGCGCTTGAGACCAAGCGGGTTCGCGCCGGCGGCGACGTTCTTCAGGCCCTCGCGGACGATCGACTGCGCCAGCACGGTCGCCGTCGTCGTGCCGTCGCCGGCCACGTCGTTGGTGGCGGTCGCCACCTCGCGCACGAGCTGTGCGCCCTGATTCTGGAAGACGTCCTCGACCTCGATCTCACGCGCGATCGTCACACCGTCGTTGGTGATCGTCGGCGCGCCGAACTTCTTGTCGAGGACGACGTAACGGCCCTTGGGGCCGAGCGTCACCTTGACCGCGTTGGCTACCGCGTCGACGCCGGCCTCCAGCGCCTTACGGGCCTCCGCCTCGTACTTCAGTTCCTTGTGTGCCATATCTGTTTCTGGTTCTCCTGGGACAGGGGTTACGACTGGACCTTGGCCAGCACGTCGGACTCGCGCAGGACGAGGAGCTCCTCGCCGTCGACCTTGATCTCCGTGCCGCCGTACTTGCTGTAGAGGACTTCGTCGCCCTCTGCGACGTCGAGCGGAGTGCGCTTGCCAGTGTCCTCGTTGACCTTGCCGTCGCCGACCGCGAGTACCTTGCCCTTCTGGGGCTTCTCCTTCGCGGTGTCGGGCAGGACGATGCCGCTGGCGGTCGTCTCCTCCTCCTCGATCGCCCGCACGATCAACCGATCGCCAAGGGGCTTGAGCTTCATGTGTTGCGACCTCCGATTGGAAGTGGATGATGCCGTTGTTAGCTTGGCACTCCTCCCACGAGAGTGCCAAGAGGCAATATAGCTTCTTCCTGGGGTGTTTCAAGGGCTTTTTGGCACTCGTGCGTCCAGAGTGCCAAGGGGCGGTGGGGATCCCGCAGCTACCGCCCCGTAGCGCCACTGTCGATCGGTCGACGACCTAGCCCACCACGAGTCTTCGCATCAAAGTCCGTGCCAACGCAGCGCACGATCGATCGTCGCGAAGACCTGGAGCGCCGGCCTGATGGATCCGGACAACGAGCTCCTAGGGCGGGATCGGGAGAATGCGCGGTCCGCTCATCGCGTGACCTTCAGACCCCTTCTGGAGGGGTGTCATCGTCCATAGAGCTCACACCTCCCGCTTGGGAGACGTTTGACCACGATTATCTTCGGCTGCGCGGAAGACTCAGGTACGTCGTTGAGGATGCGCGAGAAACACGTAGCGTCCAGACGGACGCGTGGGTAGCGGCGGTGTCCTTGGTGATCCCCACTGGGTGGTTGACGAACCTTGGACCTCAACCTTCGTCAGCTTCATGACCTGCGATTTGCTGAGTCGACGGGCGCCTTAGTTACGCGCCGCGCCCAGCCCGTGCATCCGGTCGCGCAACTCCGGCGGGTTCTCGATGATCTGCGAGAACCGAACGACGGTGACGGTGTCATCCATCGACACCTTGCGGCCGTAGATCTGCTCGAGGAAGTGGATCATCTCGTCCACCCGGCGAAACTCCGGGTTGTCGTGCTCGATGTCCCGGGGCGAGAGGTCGCGCACGCGCTTGACCTCCACCTGGTCGATCACGGCGTTGAAGATCTTCTCCCGCGGTGAGTGCTGATAGCCGATCGTGACCAGCACGCAGTCGTTCTTGCGGTACTTGTGCGACTTGTCGCCGAGACGGATGGTCGCCGTCTTACGGCCCCGGCGAAGCTGATCGGCGAACACCGACGAATAAAAGTTGAGGACTCGCACGGGCGCAGACTACCGATCCGGGGACGAACGCGACATGGCGCGTCGCACAATCTCCCGCTCGCCGGGGTAGGTCAGCTCCTCGGCGGCCTGCTCCAGCGGCATCCAGCGCGCCTCCTCGATCTCGTGATCGTGGTCCTCGAGCCTTCCCGAGCGGTACTCGAAGAGGTAGAAGGCCACGCGCTTGTTGCGCCGCCGACCGCGTCGCTCGTAGCTGTACTCGACGTCGCCCAGCTTCTCGATCAGCTCCGCTTTAACCCCGGTTTCCTCGGCCACCTCGCGGACCGCGGCGGCCTCGTCGGTCTCACCGCTGTCCAGGTGTCCCTTGGGCAGCGCCAGCACGCGCTGCCGGTTGACGTCGCGCTTGACCGGGACCACCACGATCACCTCGTCGCCGTGAACCACGGCGCCTCCGGCCGACAGCTCGACCGTACCTTCCGGGTTAGTAGACGTACCGCTCGAGCGCCTGTTGGTCATGAACGGTGAGCCTTCCACGTCCCTGGGTAATTATTCCCGCGCGCTCGAGCACGGCCAGGAAGCGGCTGGCCGACTCGCGCGAGGAACCCGCCAGCCGTGCGAGCTCCGCCTGGGTCGTGGTAATCACCACGTCACCCTCCCCTTCGCGCGCCGCTGCCACCAGCTGGGACAGCGCGGCGGCCACGCGGCTCTGAACCGTCTGGAACGACTGCCGGGCGAGACGCTCGTTCGTGTCGCGCAACCGCTGCCCGAGCGCCGCGATCAGCTTCACCGATATGTCGGGGTACTCGCGCAGCAGCCAGTGCATGTCGGCGCTGAGGATCGCGATCGTCTCGGTCCCCTCAGTCGTCTCCACGGTGGCTGACCGCCGCTCTCCGTCGAGCATCGCCATCTCGCCAAAGATGTCGCCCGGCTCGAAGTGCGCCAGCGTGATCGAGCGACCGTCGGGATGCTCGTGGATCGCACGCGCTCGCCCCGAGCGCACGATGTAACAGGTGCTCCCTTCGTCGCCTTCCTTGAACACCACCTCACCAGCCTCGAACCGGCGCGACATGACCACGTGCGCCACCCGCTCGAGGTCATCCGTCGAGAGCGTGGAGAAAACCGGCACGCGCCTGAGCAGCGCGATCGTTTCCTCGCTGCCTTCAGACATGGGCCCCATGCATACCACACGGGGCCCGCCGGCAGGGGCACAGGCTCACGTAGGTTGGTCGGCGGCGCCTGACGGCGGCCGCCTTAGACCGAGTCGAGCGCCTGCTCGCGCCGGCGGCGCCTGACGGCGGCGCCCACCCACCAGAAGAGCGCCACCACCAGGCCGACCGGCGTGAGCGCAGCGAGCACGATCAGCGCGACGCCGGCCGCCACCGTCAGCACGCGCCCTGCGTCGTGGGCGGCGCGCCCGATGCCGAAGCCGCCGCCACCGTGCGAGACCGGCACCGGCGGCGTGCTCGCGTTGATCTGGAGGTTGATCTGGCTGAAGTTGACCTGGTTGTTCAGGCGAGCCAGGGTCGCCTCGTCGCTCGATATCGACGCCTCCGCGTCGTTGATCTGCGCCTTGAGGCTGTCGACCTCCTCGGTCGTCGTCGCGTTCTCCAGCTGCTTCAGCAGCGAGGTCCTGAGCGCACGAGCATCGGCCAGCGCCCGCGTGGCGGCATCGAACTGCCCCGTGATGTCCTGAGTGTTGTCGGTGCGCGACGCGACCTGGGCGTAGGTGAGCTGGGAGAGCCTGCTCATCGTCTGAGCCAGCGACGCGCTCGGCACGCTCAGCTGGAAGTTCGCGTAGCCGGTGGGGCCGCCCTGAGTGACCGACGAGCTGTTGACGATCCCGTTGACCTGCCCGACCACGTCGTAGACCTCCTGCGCCACCGCGTCGATGTGGCTGGGGGCGGCCGTCAGGTTCAGCTGCGCGGATTGGACGACCTTGCGCCCCGTGGTGGGAGGCTGGAGGACGGCCGGCGAGGATCCGGACGTCTGCTGCGCCGGTGCGACGGTGCTGCTCGCCTGGGCTTTCGCTGCGCTCGAGGCCGACGTGTGGGGCGCCGCCGACGCCAGCGGCGCGGGCGCACGTGCCGGAGCCGTGGCGGTCGAGCTCGCGGCCGCCCCTGAGACAGCCGGGCTCGAGGCTGCGCTCGAGCTCGCGCTCGACGAGGACGCCGACGAGGCGCCGCCGCCCCCGCCCGCCACGACCACGATCGCGACGATGAGCGCCACACCGGCCGCGAGCGCGCCGGCGGTCTCCCAGAAGCGCCTCGCCAACCGCCGGCGCCGCGCCGCCCCGGCGGCGACGGTTTGTCCCGCCCCCGCCCGCCCCGCCGGCGCGAACCGGCGCCCGACCCGCTCGTCCATCGAGCGGGCGAACTCGGGCGGCACCTGCGGCCGGTCGGAGGCGAGCAGCAGCGCGATCTCGGCCAGCTCCGCGTACCGGGCGTCGACCGGCTCCCCGGCGAGGGTCGCGTCGATCGCGTCGAGCGTGGCGGCGATCTCCGGATCGATCGGGTCTTGGTCAAGCAGTCGCATCGCAGGCCTTCCTGAGCTTCTCCATCGTGCGGTACAGCAGCGTCCCGGCGTTCGACTCGGTGACGCCGAGCACCCGGGCCAGCTCGGCGTTGGACATGCCGGCGTGGAACTTCAAGGCGATGATCTCCCGCTCGCGCGCCGGCAGCTTGGCGAGCGCGGCTTGCACTGCAGTGCGGCGCAGCGCGACATCGGCGCCGTCGTCCTCGCCCCCGTCGGTCACATCCTCGGAGGGATCGGTCACGAGCGTCGTGGTGCGCCGGCGGCGGCGCAGCTCGTCGAGCGCGGCGTTGCGCGCGATGCCGAACAGCCAGGCCCGCTCCTCGCCCCGGCGGCGATCGAACGTTCGCCGGCGCCGGTATGCGCGCTCGAAGGCGAGCGCGGTGACATCCTCGGCCGCTGCCGGGTCGCGCAGCAAGGTCAACACGTACGCGTAGACGTGGTCGCGGCTCGAGCGATACAGCTCCTCGAAGCGCTCCCACGAGCCGGCAGCGCTCGACGAGGTGCGGGTCACGATCTCGGTCACACCCACACTACGCACGAGCGCACGATCCATCACATCACGAGCTGATCAAATAAACGCGGATCGTTCGTGATCACTCCGGTGACCCCGAGGGCCTCGAGCGCCCGCAGCCGCGCGAGGTCGTCGACCGTCCACACGTACAGCTCGCCGCCTGCCGCCCGGACCGCCCGAACGAGCCCGGGTGTGACCAACCGCCAGTGCGCCATCATCGCGTCGCACCGGCGCGCCCTGATCGCCGCGGCCGCCCGCCGCGGGAGAACCGCCCGAAACACCTGGAGCGCCGCGTAGGCCGGCAGCCGGGTGGCGGGCGACCGAAACGGGTCGCGTGTCAGCTTCGGCACCGACCACCCAAGCCTGACTCCGGGCTCTGCTGAGCGAAGCAGCGCGAGGCTCTCCGTGTACTGCGTCGAGATCAGCGCCCGCTCGAGCACCCCGTGGGAGCGCAGCGCCTCGAGCACGCGCAGCTCGTATCCTGGCAGCTTGAGGTCGATGTCCAGTGCGACGTCGGCGAACGTGTCCGCGGTGAGATGATCGAGTGCCTCCTCGAGCGTGTGCGCCTCGCGCGTTCCTGCGTCCAGGTAGTCATGCGCCAGGATCAGGCGGCCCGAGCCCTCCCGCTCGGGCAGCACGTCGAACTCGATCATGTCGACGCCGGCCTTTACCGCCGCGTCGAAGCTCGCGGTCGTGTTGCCCGGGGCGATGTGATCCGCGCCCTTGTGGCCGACGCGCCGGAGGCGATTCATCTCTGGCATCCCGGGCACCAGTACGTGGTTCGGTTCGCGTCGCCCTGCCCTCGCGCCACGATCGCGGTGCCGCACCTCGGGCAGGGCCGCCCAGGGTGGCCGTACACCTGCGCCTGGATGGCGCGGTGCCCGAGCGTCGCCGAGCGCTGCATCCGCGGTCTCATCGCCTGGATGATTGCCCCCGCCTCGTCATCCGTGACCTCGGACACTCGCCGCCAGGGATCGACGCCCGCCTCCCAGCACCCCTCGGCCTTCCAGATGTTGCCGATGCCGGCGACGTTGCGCTGGTCGAGCAGCGCGTCCCCGAGGTGGCGCGTCTGGTCGTCCTCGCGGAGCCGGCGCAGGAACCGCTCGCGGTCGAACTCGCCCGCCAGCACATCCGGACCGAGCGCGGCCAGCCGCTGGTCGAAGCGCGTCCTGCCCTCGGTCATCAACTCGAGCAGCGGCCCGTCGAATTCGACCACCTCTTGATCGCGCGCCCGGAACACGATCCAGGCCCGCCGCGGGGAGCGCCCCCACCGACGACCCGGACCATATACGCCCCAGACACCGACCATGCCGAGGTGCGAGTGCAGGACGAGGTCACCCTCGAAGCGCAGGAACAGGTGCTTGCCGTGGGTATCGACGCTTGTCAGGACTCTCCCCGCCAACCGATTCGGCCAGCGTTCGCGCGCGTGGCGCGGTTGCGGCGTGAGGATCTCGTCGGGCACCCGGCCCGCGAGCACCGGGCGTATGCGGTTGGCCGCGTACGCGATCGTGTCGCCCTCAGGCATTACGCACTGAGGGTCAGGCGGCGCGGCCCCTGCTGGAATCCGAGCGCGACGAGCGCCGGCCCGAGCGGCGATTCGATCGCCGCCACTCCATCGACCTTCTCGAGCGCGACGCGCTTGAGCCGCCCGGCGCGGACGTGCTCGATCAGCGCGCGCAGCGCCGGGTCGATCCGAGGATCGTCCTTGCCGACCAGCGTCTGGAGCGCGCGGCCGCCGCGCTCGAGGTAGAGGATCGGCTCCCCGCCGGCCAGCACCACGTACGCACCGGCGACGCGCATCGGTCGCCGCGATTCGTCGGAGTGGTCGGGGCGCTCGGGCCAGGCCAGGGCCGCCCCGTACGGCTGCGCCGGGTCGACCGCCGAGAGGACCACGGGCGCCTCGTCATCGTTCTGAGCCCGCAGTCTCTCCACGGCACCGGGCAGCGCGAACTGCGCGCCGCCCAAGCCCTCGACGAAGTACCCGCGGCGGGCGATGCCCAGCGTCTCGAGCTGCGAGAGCTCCGGGTAGATGGCCGAGAACCCGCCGGGCACGCCCTCGGCGCGGACCTGCTCGCGGGTGAGGATCCCGTAGCGCTCGAGCATCAGCTCGGCGATCGCGCGCCGGCGCGCGGATGGATCGACCGGCGCCCGGAACAGCGACTCGGTCAGCGACCAGCGCCCCTGGACCTGGGCTGACGCTCCCGTGCCACGCCGGCGGGCCGCAAATCGGCCGGGCCTTCCGGTCGCGCCCCGGACGCGCTCGCGTTGCGCGCGGGCCAGCGTCAGCCGCGGGGCCCTGAGCGGAGAGAACGCGTCGTTGGTCGCCTCGCCGGCCCACACCAGGTCCCACAGCGCCTCCTGAAGCTCCTCGGGCGCGAGGTCGACGTCCACGAGCAGGTCGGTGAAGAAGCAGGCGCCGGCGGCCAATCGAGACCGCACCGCCTCGTGCGCCGGCGAGTCCGTGGCGGGCCCCGCGCCCCCCCGCTGTGGCGGCGGGCCAAGCACACCCAAATCCTCGCGGAAGTACAGGACGACCCGGCCGGAATTCCGGCCCAGCGCGCCGGCCCCGATCCACACGATCTCACCCGCGGCGCACAGCTGATCGATCCACGCCGGCGAATAGGCGCCGGCCCGGCGGGGCAGGACGTCGCGTTCCCAAACCTCGGGCGGGAGCGCCACCCCCTGGAGCGGCACGAGCACCTCGCGCAGGCGGTCGACGCCGGCGCCGGTCGCCGGGTGGCGGTCGACGCCCTGCCAGGCCGGCTCGAACCGGGCCAGCGCGCGCTGGTCGACCGGCTCGACCTCCTTGCGCAGCACGGCCAGTGACGCCCGCCGCAGCCGCCGCAGCACCTCGGGGTCGCACCACTCGCGGTCGGTTCCACCCGGTCGCAGCTCGCCGCGGACGAGAACCCCGTCGCGCTCGAGTCCGCTCAGCACCGCGGTGCAGTCCACTCCGTAGCGCGCCTTGAGATCGTGGTCGGTGAACGGGCCGTGGGTCCCGGCGTACCGGCGAACCAGCTTGGCCAGCGCATCCGGAACGTCCTCGAGGAACGCCGCAGGCAGCCCGCCGGGTGGAGCCGCGCCCAGTGCGTCGCGGTACAGCCCGGCGTCGGCAGCGTCGATCCAACGCGTTTCGCCGGCGAGCCGAACCGTGATCGCGCGGCGCTCGGCGCGCAGCTCCTCGAGCATCCGTGCGGCGTCGAGACCCTCGACGACGCGCGGCTGCGCTTCTGGCGCCGTCAGGTCGCCGACCGCGCGGAGCACATCATGCAGTTGGTCGCGCGAGGTCGCGCGGCGCATCTCCGAGAGGAACTGCAGGTCGTCCTCGACCTGCTCGAGCGCGCCCGGGTCGATCAGATCGCGCAGCTCCTCCTGGCCGAGCAGCTCGCGCAGCAGCTCGCGGTCGAGCGACAGCGCGGCCGCACGGCGCTCGGCGTTCGGCGTGTCGCCCTCGTACATGTAGGTGGCCACGTAGTCGAACAGCAGGCTCGACGCGAACGGAGAGGCAGTCGGCGTCTCCACCTCGACGAGTGAGATCTCCCGCCGGTGCAGCGCGGTCAGCAGCTCGACCAGGCCCGGTACGTCGAGCACGTCGCGCAGGCACTCGCGATAGGTCTCGAGCACGATCGGGAACTCGCCGTACTTCTTGGCCACCTCGAGCAGCGACTGGGCCTTCAGCCGCTGCTGCCAGAGCGGCGTGCGCTTGCCCGGGCGGGCGCGCGGAATCAGCAACGCGCGCGCGGCGTTCTCGCGGAAGCGCGCTCCGAACAGCGCGGAGGCCGACAGCTCGGCGACGACCGCATCCTCGACCTCGTCGGGCTCGAGCATCACGAGCTCCGCGCCGGGCGGCTCCTCGGCGTCGGGAAGGTGGACGATGATTCCGTCGTCGGACCAGATCGCGTCGGACTCGAGCCCCAGCTGGTCGCGGATCCGCGCGCTCAGCGCGAGTCCCCAGGCCGCGTGGATGCGACCGCCGAATGGGCTGAGAACGCACAACCGCCAGTCGCCGATCTCGTCACGGAAGCGCTCCACCACGATCGCCCGGTCGGAGGGCACGACCCGCGTGGCGCCTTGCTGCTCGCGGAGGAACTCGAGGAGGTTGGTGGCGGCGCGCGGCTCCAGGTCATACGACCGCTCCACGACCTCGGCGGGCTGCTCCACCGCCCAGCGGGAGAAGGCCCCGATCGCCTCGCCCAGCTCCTTGGGCCGGCCGACGCCGTCGCCCTTCCAGAACGGAACCGCGCCCGGCAGCCCGGGCGCCGGCGTGACGATCACCCGGTCGCGCCCGATCTCTTCGATCCGCCACGTGCTCGCCCCGAGCAGGAAGGTCTGGCCCGGGCGCGCCTCGTAGACCATTTCCTCGTCGAGCTCGCCCACCCGGCGGCCGTCGGGCAACGTGACGGAGTAAAGCCCTCGGTCGGGGATCGTCCCTGCATTGGTCACCGCGAGCTGCCGGGCGCCGGGACGCGCCCGGATCGTCCCGTGCACTCGGTCCCACACGATCCGCGCGCGCAGCTCGGAGAACTCCGAGCTCGGGTAACGGCCGTCGAGCATGTCGAGCACGTTCTCGAGCTGGGTCCGGCTGAGCTCGGCATAGGAGTGCGTTCTCGTGATCAGCGCGTGGAGGTCATCGAGCGCCACGGGCTTGTCGTCCGGCGCGGCCGCCGCCATGGCCACGATCTGCTGGGCGAGCACGTCAAGCGCGTTGTGCGGCACCACCGTGGTCTCGATCTCGCCGTCGCGCATGCGCTTGGCCACCACCGCGCACTCGAGCAGGTCGGCCCGGAACTTCGGGAAGATGCGCCCGCGGCTGACGTCGCCGACCGAGTGCCCGGCCCGGCCGATCCGCTGCAGCCCGCGCGCCACCGACTTGGGCGACTCGACCTGGATCACCAGGTCCACCGCGCCCATGTCGATCCCGAGTTCGAGGCTCGAGGTCGCCACGAGGCACGGCAGCTCGCCTGCCTTGAGCATCTCTTCGACCACGAGTCGCTCCTCACGCGCCAGCGACCCGTGGTGGGCGCGGGCGATCTCGTGCTCGGCCAGCTCGTTGAGCCGGAGCGCCAGCCGCTCGGCCGCGCGGCGGTTGTTGACGAACAGGATCGTCGAGCGGTGCGCGTTGATCAGCTCGAGCAGCTCGGGATAGATGGCCGGCCAGATCGACCGGCGGGTCGCCTCGGTGCCGCCGAGCAGAGGGTCGAGCTCGGGGGCGGGTGTCGCCTCTGGCTCCACCATCGAGTCGACCGGCACCTTGATCTCGAGATCGAGCTCCTTGCGAACGCCGGTGTCGACGATCCGGCAGTTGCGAGACGGCCCGACCAGGAAGCGGGCGATCTCCTCGAGCGGCTTCTGCGTGGCCGACAGGCCGATGCGCTGGACCTCGTTGCCGGCGGCCCGCGTGAGCCGCTCGAGCGTGAGGGCCAGATGCGCACCGCGCTTGGTCGCCGCCACCGCGTGGATCTCGTCGACGATTACGGACTGGGCGCCGGCGAACAGCTCCTGCGCCCGGCCGGTCAGCATCAGGTAGAGCGACTCGGGGGTGGTGATGAGGATGTCGGGTGGCTCGCGCAACATCGCCTGGCGCTCGCGCTGGGGCGTGTCGCCGGTGCGGACGGCCACCTTCAGGTCGGCGCCGATCCCGCGCAGCGGGACGCGGAGGTTGCGGTCGATGTCGTAGGAGAGCGCCTTCAGTGGCGACACGTAAACGAGGCCGATCCGCCCGCCGGCGCCACCGCCCCCGACCGCGCCACCGCCCCCGACCGCGCCACCGCCCCCCACGGCGCCCCTCCCGTCTCCGCCTGGCTGGCCGGCCAGGCGGTCGATCGCCCACAGGAACGCGGCCAGCGTCTTCCCCGACCCGGTCGGGGCCGAGATCAGGACGTGCTCGCCCGACGCGATCGCCGGCCAAGCTTGGGCCTGCGCCGGCGTCGGCTCGGTGAACGCCCCAGCAAACCACTCACGCGTACGCGGACTGAACTGCTCTAACGCCACTCAGCCGAGCGTAGCGATTGGCTCACCTCGAACTTTGGCGCTGAGGCCACGTATTTGTCCCCCTGATCGCCAAAGACTTAGCCCGCTCGAACACGGCGTCGATCATCGGCTCGGTCAGCTTGCCCGTGAACGTGTTCTGCTGACTCGGGTGGTAGCTGCCGAGCAGCGTGAACCGTCCAACCTGGCTCTCGGCGCGGTGGCCGAACTTGGGCCGCGGCCGCGGGATCGGCTCACCGAGCGAGCGCGCGACCCGGAGCGCCGCATCCCAGGCGAACGAGCCCAGCGTGACGATCACGATGACCGACTCGAGCAGCGGCAGCTCCCGCTCGAGCCACGGCAGGCAGTTGTCGCGTTCGGAGGGGAGCGGCCGGTTGGCCGGCGGCGCGCACCGGACTGCGGCCGTCACCCAGGCGCCGGACAACCTGAGCCCGTCGTCGCGCGAGACCGAGGTGGGCTGCGACGCAAACCCGGTCCGGTACATCGAGGCGAACAGCCAGTCCCCCGAGCGATCCCCGGTGAAGATGCGCCCTGTGCGATTGCCGCCATGGGCGGCGGGAGCAAGGCCCAGCACGACCACCTTCGCCTCGGGGTCGCCGAACCCGGGAAGCGGCCGGCCCCAATAATCCTCGCCCGCGTACGCCGCTCGCTTCACTCGGGCGACCTCCTCCCGCCAGGCGACCAGGCGCGGGCAGCGCCGGCAGGAGGTCACCTCCTGCTCCAGCTCCTCGAGCTCCGTCGTCAACCCTTCAGCGCGCGTCCGTAGTGGCGCTCGTAGTACTCCCGGTAGGCGCCGCTACGGATCGGCTCCCACCACCACTCGTTGTCGCGGTACCACTGCACGGTGCGCGACAGCCCCTCCTCGAAGCGCACCTGCGCCTGCCAACCCAGCGCCCGGAGCTTCTCGCTCGAGAGCGAATAGCGCCGGTCGTGCCCGGGCCGATCGGTGACGAACTCGATCAGCGACTCGTCCCGCCCGGTTTGCTCGAGGATCCGCCTGACCACCGCAAGGTTGTCGCACTCGTCCGGCCCCCCGCAGTTGTAGACCTCCCCCGGCACGCCGTGCGCCAACGCGTGCCCGATTCCCCGCGCGAAGTCCTCCACGAACAGCCAGTTGCGGACGTTACGCCCGTCGCCGTACACCGGCAGATGATCCCCCGCCAATGCGTTGAGGATCATCAGGGGGATCAGCTTCTCCGGGTACTGATACGGGCCGTAGTTGTTGGACCCGCGGCAGATCACCGCGGGCAACCCGTAGGTGTGGAAGTAGCTCGACACGAGGAGATCGGCGCCGGTCTTGGTCGCGCTGTACGGGCTCGACGGCCGCAGTGGCGACTCCTCGGTGAACGAGCCCTCCTCGATCGAGCCATACACCTCGTCGGTCGACACCTGCAGGTAGCGCAAGCGCCGCTCTCGCGCCGCCTCGAGCAGCACGTGGGTGCCCTGCATGTTGGTGACGATGAACCCCTCGGGATCGGCGATCGAGCGGTCCACGTGCGTCTCGGCGGCGAAGTTCACGATCGCCTCGGCGTCGCCGACCGCATCCGCCACCGCCACCGGGTCCTCGATCGCCCCCTGCACGAAGTGGATCTCGGAGTCGACCTGGTGGAGGTTCTCGCGCCGTCCGGCGTATGTCAGCTTGTCGAGCACCGTGACGTGATCGCCGTGGTCACGCACGCGCGCGCGCACGAAGGCGGAGCCGATGAAACCCGCGCCGCCACAGACGAGCAGCCTCATCTTGCGCTCCCGACTCGGATCAAGGCGAAGTACTCGGCCAGGCCCTGCCGCCAGTCCGACAGCGACGGGACCTGATCGCCGCGCTCGCTGCGAAGCACGCTATATGCGGGCCGGCGCGCCGGCCGCGGCATCTCGGCCGTGGTGCAAGGTTTGACCTGGCAGCTCAGCCCCGCACGTGCCACGATCTCCCGCGCGAACCCGTACCACGAGCAGCTCCCCCCGCCGGCCACGTGGACGATCCCGACGGGGCGTGACGGGCGCCCGCCGAGCTCGACCACGGCGCGCGCCAGATGCCCGGTGAAGGTCGGGCAGCCCACCTGATCGTCCACCACGTTCAGCTCGTCGCGCTCGCCGGCGAGGCGCATGATCGTGGCCGGAAAGCAGGAACCGCCGGCGCCGAACAGCCACGAGGAGCGCACGATCGTGTGGCGCCCCGGGGCGGCGTTCGCCACCGCGCGATCTCCGGCCAGCTTTGAGCGCCCGTACGCGGACAGCGGCTCGGTCAGGTCTGATTCGAGGTATGGCGTGCGCTTGGAGCCGTCGAACACGTAGTCGGACGAGATGTGGATCACCCAGGCACCGGCCGCGGCCGCCGCGCGAGCGACGTTGCCGGCGCCCGCGCCGTTGACCGCGAGCGCTCCGTCCTCATCGCGCTCGGCGCCGTCGACGTCGGTCCAGGCAGCGCAGTTGACCACCACGTCGGCCCGTGCCGCGCCCAGAATCTGCTCGACGGCCTCGGCGTCGGTGATATCCAAGTCGGCCGAGGAGAACCCCACGACCTCGTGGCCGGCGGCTTTCGCGGCGGCAACCAGGTCCTGCCCGAGCATCCCCGCCGCGCCGGTGATGGCGAATCGCATCGGTGGAAGGGTAGAGACGCCCGAGGGATCGCGCTCAGCTGAGGCCGCCATGCGGGATGATCCCGCCGTGATCTCGCCGACTCCAAGAGCAACCGCCTCGACGCGCCCGGTACGGCTGCTGGCAGCCGGTGGGACGATCGCCATGCGCGGCGAGCAGGCCGTGCCGGCGCTCGACGCGTCCGAGCTCGTGCGGCAGCTACCCCAGGTGGCCGGATTCCACCTCGAGGCCGAGACAGTGCTGTCACTCCCGAGCACCCATCTCACCCTGGCCGATGCCCTCGGACTGGCCCGGCGGGCCGGTGAGGCCGCCTCCACCGGCGAGGGCGTGGTGCTGACCACGGGCACGGACACGATGGAGGAGGTCGCGATGGTGTGCGCGCTGACCTACGGCGGCGAGGCCCCGATCGTCATCACCGGCGCCAACCGCCCGGGCAGCGCCCCCGGCGCCGACGGCCCCGCGAACCTGCTCGACGCGATCATCCTGGCGCGTGCCCCGGCCGCCGCCGGGCTTGGTGTGGTCGTCGCCTTCGGCGGCGAGGTCCACGCCGCCATGACCGTGCGCAAGATCGACAGCACCGGTCCGGTCGCCTTCGGTTCGCCGACCGCCGGCCCGCTCGGCCGGATCGTCGAGGGGAGGGTCTGGCTGCACGCCATGCCGCGGCGGCCGGCTCCCATCGACGTCAAACGCCTCGAGCTTCGGGTGAGCACGGTGACGACCGGGCTGGGCGACGACGGCGCACTCCTGCGCCACGCCGCCGAGGTCAGCCACGGGGTCGTGCTCGTGGCGCTCGGCGCCGGCCATCTCTCGCCGACGGTGCTGGATGAGCTGCGCGAGGCCGCCGCGCGTGTGCCCGTTCTGGTCACCTGCCGCCCCGACCGCTCCTCGATGTTGTTCGGGACCTATGGCTTCAACGGCGCCGAGCGCGACCTGCGCTCGAGCGGCGCGATCTGCGTCCCGTTTCTGTCGCCGGCCGCCGCGCGGATGGCGTTGCTGTGCGCGCTCGGGGCGGGCTTGGACCGCGCCGGCATGGCGAGCGCGTTTGCGCTCTTCGACGCGCACTGAGGCGCCGCCGTCAAGCGCCGCCGACAAGCCCCACACAGCCGGCCATGCGGACAGTTGATGTCCGCAAATAGCAGGTTCCTCACACAACCGACAAGCCGCACCGGATAGGGTCGAGCGCCATGGCTGAACGAACGAAATACACACCGGGCACCTTCTCGTGGACCGACCTCTCCACGACGGATCAGGACGCCGCCAAGGAGTTCTACGGCCAGCTGTTTGGCTGGACCGCCGTCGACTATCCCCTCGGTGAGGGTGTCGTCTACTCGATCATGCAGATCGACGGCAAGGACGTCGCGGCGATCTCCCCCCAACCCCAGCAGCAGGCCGACGCGGGCGTGCCGCCGCTCTGGAACTCGTACATCACGGTGGAGAGCGCCGACGCCACCGCCGACCGCGCCCAGAAGCTCGGTGCCACGGTGCACGCGCCGCCGTTTGACGTCATGGACGCCGGCCGCATGGCCGTGATCCAGGATCCGCAGGGCGCCTTCTTCATGCCCTGGGAGCCGAGGGATCACACCGGCGCCGCGCTCGTGAACGCGCCGGGCGCGCTCTCCTGGAACGAGCTCGCCAGCGTCGACCCCGAGGCCTCGACCGACTTCTACCGGGAGCTGTTCGGATGGAAGATCGAGCCGTTCGAGGGCATGCAGATGACCTATCTGGGAGTTCAGAACTCCGAGGGTCACAGCAACGGCGGCATCCGCGACGCGATGGAGAACGAGCCGTCGTACTGGCTTGTCTACTTTGGCACCGCCGACGCCGACGTCGACACCGCCAGGGCCACCGAGCTCGGCGCGACCGCGCTCGCCCCTCCGACGGACATCGGCGTGGGGAAGATCGCCGTCCTCCGGGATCCGCAGGGCGCGGTGTTCGCGCTGTACGCCGGCCGCTTCGACGACTGAGGAGCGCTCAGGGACGGACCCGAGCTGGAGGGGCGACCCGAGCTCCTGGATGTGATCCGCCTCGCGCGCCCCCGGGAACGGGCGCGTGAGGCAGAACCGTTCGAGCGTCGCCTCCGGCACGCCCTCTACGCCGGGCGTGTCTGAGGCCTCGCCCGGGATGTGCGGATCGTCGGCGTATCCGCCGACCTCGACGGAGTGCTGGGGCGTGCGGTAGCCGGAGATCTCGCGCCAGCGCGTTCCGCAGCGTGTGCAGCTGGCTGCTCTTCCCGGCGCGGTCGCGAGATACGGCGAGCTCGCGTCCGACGATCGTCAGCCGCAGCTGCGCAATCTCATCGCGCTCGACGTCCCATTCGCAGCAAGCCGCGAACCTACCAAGCCGCGCCAACGAATCCTCCCGGTGCAGGGAGGATTTCAAGCCCGGCCGTAGACCGGTATCGCGGCACCGCTGGTCGGCCGCGAGTCATCGCCCAGCAGGTGCGCGATCACGCCGGCTATCTCGGCCGGCTTGACCCATTTCTCGAAGTCGGCCTTGGGCATCGACGCGCGGTTTCCCGGCGTGTCGATCACGCTCGGAAGGATCGCGTTGCAGCGGATCCCGTCCTGCTTGTACTCGACCGCCACCGCCTGCGCGAACGCGATCACGGCCGCCTTCGACGCCACGTACCCGGCGGCGCCGCTGAACGGTTGAAGCGCCGCACGCGACCCGACACACACGATCGAGCCACCGCCGGCGGAGAGCAGATGCGGCACCGCCGCCGCGACCACCAGATACGTCGGCCTCAGGTTGAGGCGAAACTGCTTCTCGAACTCGTCGATCGGGGTCTCGTGCACCCGCGCGCCCGCGGCGAAGCCACCAACCAGGTTGACCACCCCGGATAGGGGGGCCGACGAATCGCCGGCCGCCACACTGATCACCGAGGCCACCGCGTCCTCGTCGAACAGATCGGCCTTGATGACCTCGAGCCCGTCCCGTTGCGTGACCCGATCGAGCTCGGTCTCCACGATCCATGGCACGACCACACGCCAGCCGTCGTCGAGCAGGCGCGCGACAACCGCGGAGCCGAGCCCGCCCGTCCCACCGGTGATGATCGCGCTGCGTTCCAATGAATTGGGTCGGCGGCGCCTGACGGCGGCGCCTTCGAATTGGGTCGGCGGCGCCTCTGCGGCGCCTTCGGTGCCGTCCGCGGGCCACTTTATCTTCGTGATGCCATGAAAGTGCGGGAATTTGCGGACGGCTGTGAGGTCTCGCAGGCGCTCTTGGTTCGCCAGGTGGAACGGCGGGACGGCGGCCAGCGCCTGAAGCTCCTCCTCGGCGACCGCACCGGGAGCGTCTCAGCCACGGTGGCGTTTTCTGCGGGCGAGATCTGCCGCCCGGGTGAGGTCGTGTTCGTCACCGGCAGCCTGTCGGGAGAGCACTTGGCGGTCCGCAGCCTGCGGGCAGCACGGGCCGGCGAGTACACCCGCGAGGACCTCCACGACGGGCCGGTGCATCAGATCTCGCAGATGGAAAGCGATCTGCAAGAGCTGCTCACCACCGTCCAGAACCCGCACCTGCGGCTGCTGCTGAGCGCCGTGTTCGCCGAGACGTGGGCGGGTTATCGAGATGCGCCCGCCGGAAAGCGCTACCACCACGCCTACCGGCACGGGCTGCTGGAGCACTCGCTCACCGTCGCCAAGGCGGTGAGCGCCATCTCGGCTACCTTCCCGGGCATCGACCGGGATGTCGCCGTGACCGGCGCGCTGCTGCACGACATCGGCAAGCTGGACGCATACGAGGTCGACTCCGGAGCGATCTCGATGTCCGACGACGGCCGCCTCCAGGGGGAGATCTCGCTTGGCTACTACCGGGTGCGCCGCGCGATCGAGCGGCTGGACGGCTTCCCACCCGAGCTGGCCCAGGCCGTGCTGCACATCATCCTGAGCCACCACGGCTCGCTCGAGCACGGCAGCCCGGTCGTCCCATGCACGCGCGAGGCCACGCTGGTCCACATGATCGACAACCTCGGCGGGCGGCTTGGAAGCTTCGACCGGCTCGAGAAGGACCTGCCGGCGGGCGCCCAGTGGTCGGCCTACGACAAGGCGCTGGGTGGCGGCGCGTACTTCGCACAGCGGGCCGAGGCCGACCGCCAAGCGGCCTGATACGGCTCGTCAACGCGCCGCTACGGCTTCCGGGCAAAAGACCGCAAATAGCGTTCCAGGCGCCGGGGGCGGAGTCGCTACCCGGCCGGTCGAACTAGAGTTGCAGGGGGCATGGCCAAGGACACCGAAAAGCTGATCCGTCAGCTGTCGCTGATCTCATACCTAATGGCGGAGCGGCGTCCGGTGACCGCCCAGGAGATCCGGCGCGACGTCGAGGGCTACAGCGCCATGAACGAGGACGCGTTCGCGCGCCGCTTCTACGCCGACCGCTCGGAGCTCGAGGCGCTGCGGATCGTGCTTTCCGTCGAGAAGCCGATTGACGGGCTAGTCGAGCAGGAGACCTACTCGCTCGCGCCTGAGAACTTCCATCTGCCCCCAATTGAGTTCACCGACAGGGAGCTGGCTGCGCTGCATACCGCGCTGCAGCTGCTCGACGGCGAGTTCGCCTATGCCGAGCCGCTGCGGATCGCCCTGCAGCAGATCTCGTGGGGCCGGCCCAGCCCACTCGGGTCGCCCGAGCAGCAGACCGTGGCGCTGGGGATCACCGGCGCCGCCGGCGGGCACGAGCTGAGCCAGCGGCTGGCCAAGATCGAGACCGCGATCTTCCGCCGCAAGACGATCGTGTTCGACTACTACACGATGGAGCGCGGCGAGTGGGGCTCCCGCAAGGTCGATCCCTACCACCTGCTGTTCCAGCCGAGCGGCCAGTTCTACCTGATCGGCTATTCGCACGAGCGCAAGGCGCTCCGCGTCTTTCGTCTTTCGCGGATCCGCGGCAAGGTGGGCTACGCGACCAAGGCCGAGCACGACTTCCAGCGCCCCGTCAACTTCGACCCGCGCGCTTACGCCAACCGGATCGACTGGCAGTTCGGCGAGCCCGTCGGCACCGCCGAGGTGTGGATCGGGCGGCGGATCGCCTGGCAGATCGAGCGCCATTTCGGCCGCTACGGCGAGATGCGCCCCGCCGAGGAGGAGGGCGACCGGGTGTTCGTCACGCCCTACGCCAACGCCCGGCAGCTGATCGCGTGGGTCCTCGGACTGGGCGAGCACGCACGGATCTTCGGGCCGCCCGAGCTGGCCGACGAACTCCGCGACCGGCTCGAGCTGCTCATCGAGCGCCACTCCGGCGAGGTGAAGATCGCGCCGGCGCTGCCCCCGAGCGAGACGGCCGCGGCGCCCGACACGGACGCCGGCAACGGCCACCACCCTGATGGCGCCATCCGCCCCGAGCGGTTCGCGCGGCTGGTGACTCTGGCGAGCATCCTGATCGAGGCCGGCCGCGCCGGCCGCGCGGTCGACGCTCGCAAGCTCTGCCGGGACCTGAAGGTTTCAGATCAGGAGCTCCGCGAGGACATCTCGGTGCTCAACCTGGTCAACTTCGGCGCGGGCACGTACGTCCTCTACGCCGAGCTGGGCAGCGACGGGACCATCGAGGTCGAGCCCGAGCCCTATGGCGACTCCTTCGCCCGGCCGGCGCGCCTGCTCCCGGTCGAGGCCAAGGCGCTCGTGGCGGCCATCGACCTGATCGGCGAGCACATCCCGGAGGGATCGCTGACGTCGGTGCGCGAGAAGGTGGTGGCCGCGCTCGGGGAGGATCCGGTCCACGAAGGCCTTCAGATCGCTGCGCCGGGAGGCGACGACGCGGAGATCGCGGCGGTCGTCTCGCGCGCCATCTCACAGCGGCGGCTGCTGTCGTTCGAGTACTACAAGGCGAACGAGGACGAGTTCTCGACCCGGACGGTCGAGCCCTACGCCCTCATCAACGGACGTGAGGGCTGGTACGTGGCGAGCTACGACCCCTCGCGCGGCGACGTCCGCCACTTCCGCCTGGATCGCTTCAAATCCGCCGCCGTGACCGACGAGTCGTTCGAGCCCCGTGCCGACGTGGATCCAGCCGCCGACGTCGACGGCTGGCCGCGGACGGGCGAAGTGCCGGCCGCGCGCCGCGCCCGGGTGTGGATCTCGCCCGAACGGGCTCGCTGGGCCCGCGAAGAGCGCACCGTCACCGCGGAGCTCGAGGACGGTGCCGTCACCGTCGAGCGCGGGTTCGCCAGCATGCGCTACCTGGTGCGCGATGTGCTCAAGGAGGCGGGCGACGCAGTCGTCCTCGAGCCCGAAGAGGCGCGCGTCGCCGTCCGCGAAGCCGCCGTGGCGATCCGCGCCGGCGCAGCGCCCGTCGGCGCGCGCTGATCTCGCACGCTAGCCTGCGCGGCGATGGAGCCGCTGAAAGGCCTGATCCTGTCCGGAGGAAAGGGCACCCGCCTGCGCCCGATCACGCACACGAGCGCCAAGCAACTCGTGCCGGTCGCCAACAAGCCGGTTCTGTTCTACGGGATCGAGGCGATGGCGGACGCGGGCATCAAAGAGGTGGGGATCATCATCGCCCCCGAGACTGGCGACGAGATTCGGCTGGCCGCCGGCGACGGTTCGAACTTCGGGCTGCGGATCACGTACATCCCCCAGGAGGCGCCGCTCGGGCTCGCCCACGCGGTGCTGACCGCCGAATCGTTCCTCGGTGAGTCGCCGTTCGTGATGTACCTGGGCGACAACCTGCTGCAAGGCGGGATCGGCGACCTGGTCGCGGCATTCCGCGACGACACCCCGGACGCGATGATCCTGCTCACACCGGTCCCCGACCCAGAGAACTTCGGCGTCGCTGAGCTCAGCGACGGCAAGGTGGTGCAGCTGGTTGAGAAGCCGCCCGAGCCGCGCACCGACCTGGCGCTGGTCGGCGTGTACATGTTCACCGCGTGCGTGCACGACGCCGCGCGCGCGATCAAGCCCTCGGCTCGCGGCGAGCTCGAGATCACCGACGCGATCCAGCGGCTGGTCGATGACGGGCGCCGGGTGGAGCCGCACATCGTCCGGGGGTGGTGGAAGGACACCGGGCGCCTGGAGGACATGCTCGCCGCCAACCGGCTGGTGCTGGACACGATCCAGACCCGGCTCGACGGCGAGCTGACCGACTCCCAGGTGGACGGACGGGTGGTGATCGACGCCGGCGCGCATCTGGAGCGCTGCACGGTGCGCGGGCCCGCGATCATCGGCTCGGGCGCGCGGCTGACCGACTGCTACGTGGGTCCGTACACCGCCATCGGCGAGCGGTGCGAGATCAACAATGCCGAGGTCGAGCACTCCATCCTGCTTGCCGGCGCGGTCGTCCGCGACCTCGACGGGCGGATGGAATCCTCGCTCCTGGGGCGCAACGTCAAGATCGGCCGCGGCAACCGCCAGCCGCGGGCGTATCGCTTCCTCGTCGGGGACAACTCCACAATCTCAATCCTCTAAGCCAGGTGCTTGGGAAGTAACTCGAGCGTTCCACCCCTTGGACACCTGGGAGGTCATCACGGGATTGCTGGTGGTGTCGGCCGTGCCGTCGATCGCGTCGGTCACCGTCGCAGTGCCCGACCAGTGCGGCGTCAGCTGAAGCTTCACCGATCCCACGCACTGACGGGCTCGGTCGGTCAGTACCTGATAGGTCAGATCTGTGACATGTCCATCAGGCGCCGTCCACCGCGCGTTAGTGTTAGTGGTGACCAGGCCGGTGTGTAGGTCGATTGACTGATTCCAATTCGACACGCGGGGCCCAGGCACGGTGACCGACTGACCACCGTCGGAGAAGGTGAGTGTCGACCAGGTAGGAATGTTCGCCCGCTGCTGCACGTTCTGGGAGACGGTCGGACTGCCCTGGGCCAGGCGTAGAAGCCGGCGAGCTCCGACTGCGCGGGCACCGTCCCGGCCGCGTAGCCTTCGCCGCTGGGCGGAACACGCACGCCGAGCATTCCGTTGCCGGTGAAGGTCGGAGCGTAGGTCCCGCTCGGACTGGTAGCGGTCACCACGTACGCGCCGGCGCCTTGCGGTGGCGGGGCGGGGCCTGCGCCGTTGACGCGAATGCGAGCAGCCCGCTGATTGCCGGCAGGAATCCAGCCAGACGATTCATCCCACTACCTCCTGGAGACGCTGGGGCCACCCCTTCCCGGCCGTCCCGGCGTTGAAACCACCACGTGCGCCCAGGCTCCTGGGCCATAATCGGGCCCGTGAAGGCGGCGGTGTTCTCGATCGTGCCGTACGCAGGTCAGCACAGCGGGCACGGCTGGCCCGTGCCCGCCGACGGCTACTCGGCCGAGGCGGCACAGGAGTCGATGGAGCGTGCGCTCGCCCAGTTCGAGTTGGCCGACCAGCTGGGCTTCGACTGGGTGACGGTGGCCGAGCACCACTACTCGGCCGCGTCGCTCACGCCGAACCCGATGGTCATGGCCGCCGCCGTCGCGCAGCGGGTCAAGCACGCGAAGATCGCGCTGCTCGGCTCGAACATCCCGATCCAGAACCCGGTGCGCGTGGCCGAGGAGTTCGCCATGCTCGACACGCTGAGCGGGGGTCGGCTGATCGCGGGCATGCTGCGCGGCACCTCAAACGAGTACGCGACGTACGGCGTGAACCCGGCCGAGTCGCGCGAGCGGTTCATGGAGGCGCTCGAGCTGATCGTGCGCGCGTGGACCGAGCCGCAGCCGTTCGGCTGGCTCGGCCGCTACTACGAGTACCGCACGATTTCGATCTGGCCGCGCCCGGTCCAGACGCCGCACCCCCCGATCTTCATGTCGATCTCGAGCCCGGAGGCGGCCGAGTTCGCGGCGGCCAAGCGCATCAGCGGCGGGCTCGCGGTGACGACGCTCGACCGCGCGCGCGAGTCGGTCCGCGTGTATCGGGAGGCGGCCGGCGCCCACGGTTGGGAGCCGGCGCCCGAGCAGCTCCTGTATCGGATCGCCGTGCACGTGGCCGAGTCGGATGCCCTGGCGCGCGAGGATTGGGCGCCGTTCGCCGGCGCGCACGGTCACGCCGGCGGGCTGCGACTGAGCACGGGTAATCCCGCGGCCGACGAGGCGGCCGCCCGGGCCGGCTACTACGGGCGCGACACGCCGCGCCAGCGATCGCGCCTGCATGCAGGTGGCGATATCGACGAGCGGATCGAAAGTGCCCAGCTGATGCTCGGCTCGCCGGAGACGGTGCTGGGCCAGGTCGACCGGCTCCGGGGCGAGCTCGGGGTGGGAATCCTCGAGCTGATCTTCATCGCACCCCGCCCGGATGCGGCGCGGAGAAGCCTCGAGCTGTTCGGGACAAGAGTGCTCCCGAGGATGCGGGAGCTGTGACCTTCGTCGAGCGCGCCGTAGAGGCGGACGGGTTCGAGATCCGCTACCTCGAGGCGGGAGAAGGCCCGCCGCTCGTCGCCTTGCACGGCGCCGGCGGGCTGCGGCTGACACGCGCCCATGAGCTGCTGGCCGCGGCGCACCGCGTTATCGCGTTCGAGGTCCCAGGATTCGGCTCCTCGCCGGTCAACGAACGAACCCAGTCCCTGCATGAGCTCGCCCACACGATGGTGCAAGCCGTGACCGCGCTCGACATCGACCGCTACAGCGTCTGGGGGCAGTCGTTCGGCGGCAAGCTTGCGCTGTGGCTGGCTGCCGAGGACTCCGACCGCCTGGACACGCTGGTGCTCTCGTCGCCGGCGGCGCTCATCATCGATCCAGGGCCGCTGCCGCCGCCGGAGCAGATGCCCTCGGTCCTGTTCGCCCACCCGGAGCGCCAACCGAGCGCTGCTCCGCTCCAGCACGAGATCGACGCCAAGCAGCGAGCGCTCGTCGGCCGGCTGATCGGGCCGCCGCGCGACCCCGAGCTCGAGGAGGCCATGGGCGCACTCGAGGTCCCCACACTGGTTCTGTTCGGAACCGAGGACCGGCTCACGCCGCCGGAGCTCGGGCGCATCTATCGCGAGCTCCTCCCGCAGTGTCATTTCGTGATCGTGTACGACGCCGCCCACGCGATCTATGCCGACCGGCCCGAAGCATTCGCCGCGATCGTCGCCGACTTCCTCGAGCGCCGGGCGGAGTTCGTGATGCGGCGCGAGAGCGGCCTGCTCTACCCGTAGAGGGCGCCCGGGCTATTCGTAGAGGGCGCGCAGCTCGTCGAGCTCGGCCCGCAGCGACGCCACCTCCGACTCGAGCGCGGCCACCCGCTCGGCCAGGTCCGCGTCGCCGTCCGGAGCCGGTGGCGCAAACTCCGGGGACGCGCCAAGCGGCGCCACCGCCGGCGTCCCCGCCGGCGCGGAAGCTGTGACCGGCGCCGGCATCTGGACCTGGGACGGCGTCGGCGCGCGCGGCTCCCCGTCACCGGCGCCTCCGAGCAGGTGCTCGAAGCGGTCTTCCTTCTGGCCGGGCCGGCGCCCGATGCGTCTCGCGTAGCCGCGCTCCGACAGCACGCCGAGTACCCGCTCGACCTCGTCGAGGGAGGCGAGCGGCGCCATCCGCTCGGTCCGGGCCTTGAGCTCTCCCGGCGTCTCCGGGCCACGCAGCAGGAGGACGGCGAGGACCGCCAACTCCTCGCGGCCCAGGCCGAGCGCCTCCTCGGCCAGGTGGCGGTACTTGACCGCCCGGCTGCCGTGGCCGCTGGCCAGGCGCGCCAGCCCGTATAGGCACAGCCGCTGTGCTGCCTCCCTGACCGTCGTCTCGTCGTACGCGGTGACCGGGTCCCGGTTGGTCGACTGGTTGCAGGCCAGCCGGAGAGCGTTCAGGGACAGCGGATACTGGTCCGGAGTGGTCCAGCGCTTCTCGATCAGACACCCGAGCACCCGCTGTTCAGGCGGAGTGAGCTCGGCGAGATGCATGACCGCGAGCATAACCGCCGATACGATTTATCCGTGGGGCGATATTGAGTAGCAAGGAAGCCTGTCGGCTCGCGCTCTCGTTACCCGAGGCTGTCGAGCAGGATCATCACGGGAGGCCCTCGTTCCGGGTCGCCGGCCGGATCTTCGCCACGCTGTGGGACGAGGATCACATGAACGTGATGGTCGACGAGCCGGGCATCCTGACCGCGGTGCAGTCGCACCCCGCCGTGTGCGCCGAGGTCTGGTGGGGCAAGCGCCTAGCCGCCGTCCGCGTGACGCTCAGCGCGACGGGTGCCGATCTCCTGTCCGACCTGCTCGCCGATGCCTGGGAGCGCAAGGCGCCGGCGCGGCTAGCGCGCCGGTAACCGAGCGGCGGCGAACGGCCTGCATAAGCCGCCATTCGCTGCGGCTCGGCTGGGTCATGGCAAGTTATGCATCTCCCACATGCACGAGATGCCACGGTTCCCGGATCCGGGCTCAAATGGCAACTCATGCACGTCCGGGGCGGTCAGGTCGCGCGCCCTCGGCCGACTGCTTCACTAGCCCCGTGACGCAGCCCCATCCCAACGGCAAACCCCGCGCGGTCGTGTTCGACCTCGGCGGCGTGCTCCTCGACTGGAACCCCCGCTACCTCTACCGCAAGCTGTTCGACGACGAGGCCGCGATGGAGCGGTTCCTGGGCGAGGTCTGCACGATGGAGTGGCACCACGCCCACGACCTCGGCATTCCGCCCGAGGAGACGTGCCCGCCGCTCGTCGCCGCCCACCCCGACCAGGCCGACCTGATCTGGGCGTGGACGCGCCGCAGCGAGGAAATGTTGGGCGAACCGATCCATGGCACCGTAGAGATACTGCGCGCCCTGAAGGATCAGGGCATCCCGTGCTACGCCCTCACCAACATGGAGACCTGGACGTACCCGGACCGCCGGGAGCGCTACCCATTCCTGCGGTGGTTTGACGGAACGGTCGTGTCTGGCTTCGAGGGCGTGGCCAAGCCCGACGTCCGGGCCTTCAAGCTGCTGCTGGACCGCTTCGAACTCGACCCCGCGCACACGTTGTTCGTCGACGACTCAGCCACGAACGTCGAGGCGGCACGGCGAGCGGGACTGCAAGCGATCCAGTTCGAGTCGCCCGAGCACCTGCGGCGACGGCTCGAGGACGCCGGCCTCAGTCTTCCTCTTGCCAGCTCCTAGAGCGCGGGTCCTTGCCCGTCGTCAGGTCGAGCAGCTGCTGCCACCGGCTCGGCTTGATGCCCGGCTCGCGCTCACGCCAAGCCGGCGCGCCGCCGTGCGGCTCAGGCAACCCGGCGACGGCCGCGGCGTCGATCCGGAGGTCGACGCCCCGCTCGTGCAGTGAGGCGATTTGGTCGGCGGCCACGAACCGGCGACCGTTCTCAGCGGTCATCACGATCCCGTGGAAGATGTCCTCCTCGGGGGCCGCGATCACGTGCTCGACCGTGCCAACCTGCTCGCCGCCCGACGCGTAGACCGGGACCCCGTCCTCCAGGACCTCATATGCGATCGGCAAACCCTCATCCATCATCGGCACACTAATGCACCATGACTAGAGTCGCGGTCGTGGGCCACGTCGAATGGGTGGACTTCCTTCAGGTGCCGCGCTTGCCTCGCCGGGGACAGGTGACCACCGCCGAGGGAGGGTTCCCGCGCGCCGGTGGCGGCGGGGCGGTAGCCGCGGTCGCCCTGACCGAGCTTGGCGCCGAGGTGGACTTCTACACCGCGCTGGGCGATGACAACAACGGGCACGCGGCACTGGCGCAGCTCGAGGACCGCGGCGTGAACGTGCACGTGGCTTGGCGCGATCGGCCGACCCGGCGTGCGATCACGCTCCTCGAACCCGATGACGAGCGCACGATCATCACGCTGGGCGAGCGCTTGGAGCCAAGGGCAGACGACGAGCTCGAGTGGGAGCAGCTACCGCACACTGCCTCGGTGTACTTCACCGCCGGCGACGCCGGCGCGCTGCGTCATGCCCGCCGGACCCGAGCGGTAGTGGCCTCCCCACGCGCCAGGCACGTGCTCGAGTCCACCGACGCTCGGATCGACGCGGTGGTGTTCAGCGAGGGCGACCGCGATGAGCGCACCTGGGCCAACCGCGTGGCCGCGCACACGAGGCTGCTGGTAGCGACGGAGGGTGCGCGCGGTGGGCGCTGGTGGGGCGAATCCGAAGGCCGGTGGGAGGCGGCGCCGCTTCCCGGAAAGGCCCGCGATTCCTACGGCTGCGGCGACTCGTTCGCGGCCGCGTTCACGCTGGGGCTGGGGCGTGGCGACTCGGTCGCGGAGGCCGCCGCGCTGGGGGCGCAGGCGGGCGCTCTCGCCTTGACCCGGATCGGGGTGCCCTAAGGCGCCGCCGACCATTCGACTGGGACTGAATCCTCCGAGACGCCGCTCGGGTTGGGTATACAGTGGCAACGTGGAGGGGATTGGGTCGCAACGGTGGCTCAGGTCTCTTGTGGCCGCCGGTGGCTGTCTGGCTGTCCTGACGCTCGCGGCGGCCTGCGGCAGCTCGGCGACGAAGACAACGACGGCGACCACGACGGCGAAGCGCGCCGCTGTCCACAGCGCCGCTCCCACCGGGCCGTGTCGCCCGTCGGTCCTCGACGTCGCGGCGCGCTTTCTTCACGTGGCGCCGGCGAGCGTCACCACCGCCGTCGGAACAGGCAACGACGGCAACCCCCAGTGCACCTATGCGACAAGAGTGGCCGGGGGCAAGCGGGTGTCGCTGAACGCGGACGTGTACAGCGGTCCTCAGCCGTACTTCGTCCTCGAGCGGACCATCGAGGAGGCCGCGCAGCCTTTCACCCCCACGCGACTGTCTCCGGCACCGCAGGCGGTCAATGGTCTCGGCCTCGTCGCGAGCTGGTTCCCGAACCGCAACCAGCTGATGAGCACCGACGGGCTGAAGATAATCACCGTCACCGTCGCGTGGCCGGGCGCCGGCACCGGGCGTGAGATCGCGGTGGCCACCGCGATCTCACGGCCGTATCTCAAGGTGCTCACGCCCAAGCAAGCGGCGGCGGTGGCGAACGGCTATCCCTGCGGGTGCGAGTAGTGCTCCCGCCAGCGCCTGAACGAGACCGCCTCCCAAAGCGATCACGCCCCAGCGACCTCGCGGAAAGTCACGTCGCGCTCACGAGACACCGACCACCGGCCCCGCCTCCACGCGATGCGCGTCCCGTCGGCCAGCCGAACCGAAGACCGGCCAAGTCGCGGCGAACCCCACAGCGTCGCGACCAGCGGCCGCTCCGACTCGCAAGCGTCCCCCAAACCGCGCGCCACGTGCGCGGCCGGATACGTCACCACGAT
The DNA here is from genome assembly GCA_035625625.1 of Solirubrobacteraceae bacterium. Lineage (GTDB taxonomy): Bacteria > Actinomycetota > Thermoleophilia > Solirubrobacterales > Solirubrobacteraceae > Palsa-465. The sequence goes on along the minus strand of DASPPG010000304.1, from coordinate 4,537 downwards.
CGAGCCCGCGCGCACCCACACCGGGATGCGATCCAGAGGAGCTTCCACCAGCACCTCGCTTCCCCCGACGATCCGCCGGCTCGACCACGTCTCGATCCACTCCCCCCGCGGCAGCGCCACCTCCCGCTCGTGCGCCTCCTCCTCGAGCACCGGCGCCACCCACAGCGCCGGCCCGTACCCGAACGCGTCGGTGATCGTCCAGCCCCGCGAATCGGATGGATCGGTCAGGCACAGCGGCCGGATGATCGGCAGCCCGGTCCGTGCGGCAGTCGCCGCCGCGGCTCTCACGTAGGGCACCAATTGCTCGTGTAACGACACGTAGGCCCGGTACAGGTCGAGCACCCGGTCTGAGTAGCGCCACGGCTCCTGGGGCATGCGCCCGTGCGCGTGCATCAGGGGCGTGAAGCAGCCGAACTGGACCCAGCGCACGAGCAGCTCGGGCGGGCAGCGCTCGACGAGCCGGTGCCCAAGGTAGCCCCCGATGTCGTGCGACCAGTTCGAGTAGCCGCTGCACGCGGCGGCGAGGGTGGCGACCACGAGCACCCGCAGCGACCAGAAGTCGGACGCCTGGTCGCCGGCCCAGGTCAGGCCGACGGAGTGCTCGCCGGTCCATCCGCTGCGCCCGAACACGACACCCCGCCCTGGATGGACCTCGTCGAGGGCCCGCTGCATGGACGCCCGATAGAGGCTCCCGAGCGCCCAGGCCGCCTCGGCGCCGGACCGGCCGTCGGCCAGCTGCACGGAGTCCGGCAAGTAGTAGCCCTCGCCGTCGTCGGCCTTGATCCCCTCAACCCCCAGCGCAAGCAGCGCTTGAGCCTGCTCTCGCCACCACTCCTCAGCGGCCGGGCTGGTGAAGTCGACCGGCGAGCCGGTGCCCATCCACCACTGGGTGACGAAGGCCTCGCCGTCCTCGCCTTTCACGAAATGCCCATCCGCGGCGCCCGGCGCATAGTTCGGCGCCGGCTCGCAGTGAAGCCGGTCGGACTCCGGCTGGGGGGGTATCTGCCCGTCGCGGGAGTCGAGGTTGACCCAAGGAGTGACCCACACCACCGTCCGGACGCCGTCGGAACGCATCCGCCGGATCAGGCCGACGCCGTCGGGGAACTGGTGCGGGTTGATCTCCCAGGTGTTGTACTGCGTCTCCCAGGGCGAGTCGAGCACGATCGCGTCGAGCGGGATGTCGTGCCGGCGCATGCCTTCGTAATCCTCGACGACGTCGTCCTGGTGCTCGTAGACGTCGCGGCTCTTCCAGAACCCGTAACCCCACTCCGGCAGCAGCGCGGGGAATCCCGTCAGGCGGCAGAACGCGCGGAGCCGCGCAGCCGGGGTCGGGTCGCATAGGAACTCCAGCACGAGCGGACCGGACCGGAACCGGGTCGAGACGGCGACCCGCTCGCCGGCCAGGTCGAACCGGATCCCGTTGCCATGGCATCGCACCCAGACCGCGTAGCCGCGGCTCGAGATCAGCCAGGGAACCGGCGCATAGTCGCCCTGGGGGATGCCCCCGCCCGCCAGCAGCTCGGCCGGGCAGTCCGGCCCGGTGTAGCGGCGATCGGCGCCGAGCTGGACCACGCGCCCCGCCTGGTCGAACTGCGTACCGTGGCGCGCCCCGAGCCCGACGAGCCGCTCATCGGAGCGCCGGCGCCAGTCCAGGGCGACTCGCAGTGGGTCGCCCTCCGGCTCGAGCCTCAGCGTCACGCGCCCCGCGCTCAGGATCCGAACCTCCAGGCGCGCCTGCCGGCCTCCGCTCAGCCCGACCGACAACCACACCCGGTCACCGGCGCGGCGGCGCACCGAGGCCGACAGCACGCGTTCGACCGGGGCGAGGTCCTCGTGCGCCACCACCCCCTCGGTGAGCTGGATGAAGTGGTCGTGCACGGTGCCCTCAGCCACCCAGCCGCCCAGCGAGCGCACCAGCCGCCGCTCTCCCCGATACAGCGTCAGCTCGAACGGCCGCAGCGCGATCTCGACGCGGATCGCCCCGCGCCGCAGCGCGACGACATCGCCGTCCATGTCGGAGCGAGCGGTAGCCAGGGACATGAGACGAAGGTTCTCCGATCGAGGGCCCAACCCATCCCCGCGTTCACAGGAACGTCACAGGACGTGACCTCGTTCTTCACTAACCCCGGGGTTTGCAGGGTGATCCTGACCCCCATGAACGAAATGAGTCGCGCAGACCTGCACGTGCACTCCACGGCGTCGCAAATCTCCAAGCTCGGAGTCCAGCGCTCGCTCCAGATTCCCGAGTGCGCCACCGATCCGCTCGAGGTCTACGAGTTGGCCAAGGCCCGAGGGATGGACTTCGTCACGATCACCGATCACGACACGATCGACGGCGCCCGGGCCCTCGCCCACCTGCCCGACACGTTCATTTCCGAGGAGCTGACCGCATCCTTCAGAGGCGAGCCCCAGGCCGTGCACATCCTCTGTTACGGCATCACGCCCGACGACCACGCCTGGCTCCAGGCCAACCGAAGCGACGTCGAGGAAATCGCGACCTTCCTGCACGAGCACGACATCACCGCGGCACTCGCTCACCCCTTCTACGCCGTCGCTGCGCCCCTCACGGCGCGCCACCGGCGGCGCCTGGCCGAGCTGTTCCCGATCTGGGAGACCCGGAACGGTTCAAGAGCCAAGGAGCTAAATCTTCCGGCGTTTGTGTACATCGAGACCCACGGGGGGACCGCCATCGGAGGGTCCGATGACCACGCCGGAATCGACGTCGGCCGCACGTTCACCGAGACGCCCCGCGCCCACGACCCGGCGGAGTTCCTCGCCCACATCCGCGCTGGGCGCGCCGCCGCACACGGGCAGCAGGGGAGCGCGGCCAAGTGGGCCCACGCCGCGATGGCGCTGGCCATCCGCTCGCTGGGCGACGGCGAGGCGCCCGCGCGTCCGGATCCCGCGGCGGTGCTCCAGATCATCGAGCGGGTGATGAGCCAAGGCGATGCCCGCCATGGGAGCGACGGCACCGACCTGGCCGCCGCTGATGCCCTGGCCCTGCTGCGGGCGTGGCTGCTGTCGATGCAGCTCGACGTGGACGAGCACAAGCTCCTCCAGCAGCTACAGGACGGCGAGCTGACCCACGCCGACCTGGACCGCCGGGCTCGCCGGGTGCACGAGCGCAAGCTCGCCGCCGTGGTGCGCGAGACGGTCGGGAGCCTCGAGAACGGGACGATCAACCCGGCGAGCAGCGCGCTCTCGCTGTTCGACGCCTGCCTGCCGGCGATTCCGTACGCCGCCGCGGCGTCGTTCCTCGGCCGCGAGAAGGCCAAGCTGGCCCGCAGCGACGGCGATCGTCCGCGGGTCGCCTTGATCGTCGACGGCATCGGCTCGATGCACGGGGTCACGCACACGATCGAGCAGATTCGAGCCCGGGGCGTGCGTGGCTTCGACGTCGAGGTGATCGGCACGGACTGCGAGGTCGACCGGCGGTTGGCCGCGGTGGCCGAGATCGACGTCCCGTTCTACCCGGGCCTCGAGATCGGCGTGCCCACCGTCCCCGCGATCGTCGACGCGCTCGCCGAGGGCCGGTACGACATCGTGCACGTCTGCTCGCCCGGCCCGGCCGGGATCGGGGCGTGGCTGCTCGGACGGGTGCTCGAGCTCCCGCGCGTCGGCAGCTACCACACCGAGCTCGGCGCCTACACCGCGCTGCGGACCGGACAACCCGGTCTCGAGGCGCTGGCCAACTGGGGGCTGCGCTCCTTCTACGGCGCCTGCGACGTGGTCCTCTCCCCCAGCACTGCCAGCGACGCGCGGCTGGCGGAGCTGGGAATCGCGCCCGAGCGGATCCGCCGCTGGGACCGCGGTGTCGACTTGCAACGGTTCGACCCGGCCCATCGCGACGAGTCGCTGATTTCGAAATGGTCGGCGGCGCCTGACGGCGGCGCCTTGGCGAAATGGTCGGCGGCGCCTGACGGCGGCGCCTTGGCGACTGACGCCATCAACGTGCTGTACGCCGGCCGGTTGAGCAAGGAGAAGGGCGTCGAGTTGCTGGCGGACGCGTTCCTTGAGGCCCACCGCCAAGACCCGCGACTCCACCTGGTGCTCGCGGGCGGGGGTCCCGAGGAGGAACTGCTGCGCGGCCGCCTCGGCGACCGCGCCTCGTTCCTCGGCTGGCTGTCCGGAAACGACCTGGCCCGCGTGTACGCCAGCGCCGACGTCTTCCTGTTCGCGAGCGCGACCGAGACCTTCGGTCAGGTCATCCTCGAGGCTCAGGCGAGTGGCCTCCCCGTGGTCGCGGTCGACCGGGGCGGCCCCTCGTGCCTGATCGACCACGGCGAGACGGGGCTGCTGGCCCCGCCGGAGGTCAGTGCGCTGGCCGACGCGGTGATCTCGCTGACCACGACGCCAAGGCTGCGTGAGCGCGTCCGGCGGGGTGCGCTGGCGGGAGTGCGAGGTCGCAGCTGGGAAGCAGCACTCGACCGGCTGGCCGCGGCGTACCGCGTCGCGCTCGCGGCCAGAACTGATCAGCGTCTCGAACGTGGCGTCGCATAGGGATCAGAACGCCCCGTAGCCGCCGCCGTAGCCGTAG
>DASPPG010000303.1:0-2602 GCA_035625625.1 Solirubrobacteraceae bacterium | reverse complement strand
TGACCGCCGGCGGAGCGCTCGTGCTCACCGCCGCGCTCACGCCGCGCCTTTGCCTGACGGCGGCGGCGCTGCGGGGAGGGGCGCTCGTGCTCGCGGCGTGGGCGCTGTTCGCCGCGCTCGCCCCCACTCTGCTCGGGATCGACCACGCCGGCCTGCAGAGCATCTACAACGCCGGCGACCACACCGCCTTCAACCTGACGCTGCACTCCGGCGCCCGCTATCCGCTAAAGACGCTGGTCCCGTTCGCCGCGGGCACGGGCCTGCTCGCGCTGGCGCTCATGCGCCTGACGCGCAACGAGCCGCCCAAGCGGGCGCGGCGGCGAGACGCGGGCGAGCCGGCGATGCACCGCCAACCGGCGCTAACCTCGATTGTCGGTTCGTTAATTCGATTGAGTTTTTTGGGTCTGTTTAGCGGGCGGGGAAGCTGTATGTGAGGGTGCGTCCGCCCCACCAGGGCACCTCGGTCTGGCGGTCTTGGTAGCCGGCGTCGAGTAGCGCGGGGGTGTGGGTGCGGCGGCGGAGCGCGACGTCGATGTGGCGTTTGTTGAAGCGCAGCTCGCCGATGCCGTTGATCAGGTAGTCGCGGATGGTGTCGGGTGTCTGGTTGTGGTAGGCGGCGTGGAGGCCTTTCGCGAAGCGCCGGTAGGCGATGTCGGCGAGGATCGTGAGCGCGACGTCGAAGTCGACGGCGAGCGGGACTTGGGAGCAGAGCGAGTCGAGGTGGAAGGCGCGGATCTGCTCGGCGAGCTGGTTCTCGATGCCCCAGCGCTGACCGTAGCGCTCGATCAGCTGCTTGACGGTGCTCTGCTTTTGGTTTGTGAGGATCAGCGTGGCTTGCTCGCGGCCGAGGCCGTTCACGGCGATCTGGCGCAGGGTGCGGCCTTTGATCGTGACGGGGGTTTCGTGGTAGGCGGCGGTCTTGTGCTTGCCGGAGCGGTCGAGGCGGGTCTTGGTCCAGGCGCCCTGTGGCAAGGACTGCAGCGCGGCGATCTGCTTCGGGGAGCGTTGCCTGAGCGTGATGAAGCCGACGCCGATCTCGTCGAGCTCGGCGAGGTGCTCGTGGGTGGTGAGCTTTCCGTCGAAGACCAAGAGCTTGGGTAGCTGCCCGTGGGTGCGCTCGTAGAAGCGGGCGAACTCGATCACCTCGCCTGACTGCTGGCGGGCGGTCAGTTCGGCGTTGGCGTAGATGATCGTGTGCTGCTGGGCGTCTTGGGCGATGAACGTCAAGACCGAGCGGGTGCGCTGGGAGCGGCGGGGGACGTAGTTCTTCTCGAGGATCGTGTCCTGCCCGTAGCTCATGATTGTGTGGAAGTCGAGGTTCAGGCCCTGCTCGCCGAACAGGCCGGCGTCACGCAGGCGGGGCTGCAGCGCCTCGAAGAACGCGAGTTGCTGGGCGCGCGCGGTGCGGTAGCTGTAGGTGCTCAGATGCCAGGTCTTGGGCAGCACGTTCAATCCCGCGAACAGGCCGAGCGCGGGGTCGTGCACGACGCTCGCCACGTGGCTGCGCCGGCGGCGGCCCGAGAGCTTGAGCGCGAGCAGGCTGAGCACCGAGCGCAGCGCGGAAAGCTGACTGGTGGACGGCCAGCCCGTCGCCTTCACAAGGCCGGGAAGATCGAGCTCGACGAGCTCCGGAAGCAGCAGGAACAGGCCGGCGTGCTGAGTCTGGATGACGCCGGCACTCGGCCAGTCCTCGTCTCCCAGCACGCGCACCTTCGGCGCGGCGAGACGCTCGGGAGCGGGCTCGCTCGCCGGTGGGGCGGCCGGCCTCGGCATCCGCGAGAGCCCCGCCTCGGCCAGGACCTCCCACACCGCGGTGCGCGAGAGTGGGCTCCCCGCCCGCGCGAGCTCTGCGACGATCTCCTCGATCCCGTGACGTTCGCGCCGCAGCGCGATCACCCGCTCCCTCGCGGCGTCCTTCTTGGGCTGGCTCTTGGGCCCCGGGCGCGACTGCGCGAACAGCCCACCCAGATCCCCGCTGCGGTAGCTGGAGATCAGCGTCTGCACGCTCCCCTTGCTGTAGCCGAAGCGCTCGGCGACCTCGCCGGGCGAGCGCTCCTCCACGAAGTACGCGCGCAGCGCCTCATAGCGACGCTGGGAGGCCAGCATCGGCTCGGTGAAGCGCTCGTGTCCAGGACGCGCCATTCCTCAGTGAGATTAGTGGACGAAACCAAAGACATAATCGCAGAGGTTCCGGACGGAACATCGCCCAATTCCCCCGACCAGGCGACCAAACGCGACACGCTCCTAAGAACAGCACAAGCCACCCGCCAGCAGCCGTACACTAATCCAGTTGAGCCGTCCCACCGCGCGCTCCACGCCAAGCCACGCCATCAACCGCTACGCGCTACCCCCAACCACAACGCAACTGGTGGACGAACCCGCCGCCGATAATCCAGGCTAACGACCTAGCAGTCAACCGCGCGGCCGCGTCGGCGCGCACTCAGCGACTGATCAGCTGTGGGCGACCTTGACGTTGCATTTGGCGGCGTGCAGCTGCTTGCACACCACGACGTAGCCTTCGCGCGGCTGTTCGTGCACGTTCGTCAGGCCCGCGTCGAAGCGCGTGGAGGCCGTGCCCCCGTTCCAGTCGTAGATGTACATG
>DASPPG010000302.1:0-83409 GCA_035625625.1 Solirubrobacteraceae bacterium | reverse complement strand
TGGCGGGCCGTCGGTTCCCACGAGCTGGGGTCTTCGCTGGGACGCCAGTCTCAGTGAGGAGCGCCGGCCCTTCCTTCGTCGCCTGGCAGGCTGGAGAGCCGGCTTTGAGCGGGGACCATCGGCGCTGGGGGTTCGTGGACGATCTCGGTGTTGTCGATGCGGTGGATGGCATGAGGTCCTCCCTCAGACGATGATTGACCAAACCATCGTCTCGCCGCTGCGATCACCTCAGGTCGCGCACGATCGCATCTCGCGCACCCCGACCGTGCGGGATCGCCGACCTTCAGCCGCCGCCGGCGCCGCTCTGCATATGCACCACGGTCGACAGGGCGCGCGGAGGCGCATCTCGCTTCTGGCGAATCTCAGGTGCGTCACGTCGCGCCGGTCGAGGCCCGCATTCGTGCTCGCGCAGGTGCGGAGGTCCGTGCGGTCTCGTGTCACGGGCTTCTTGGAGGACAGCTCGCGCTGTTCGGGGTCCGCGCGGAGATCGAAGCGCTCGGCCTCGAGTTGCTCGAGCTCCGTCAGGTCCCGACGGGACCGAAATCACGGTGAGCCGGTGCTGATGTCTCACCTGAGCCTTGGTTAACGTTCGTCGGGTGATTGGACCCCAAGGACACGTCGCCCGAGCCGACAGCCGGGCGAAGCTCCACGCGGAGGCGGCATATGCCCGAGTCTGTTGATTCTCGTCATCTCCTGCTGATCGGGGCCGGGCCTGGCGTGGGCGCCAGCGTCGCTCGGCGCTTCGGCCGCGAGGGCTTTCGCAGCACACTCATCTCCCGCGGCGAAACGCTCGAGAAACTCGCCGCGGAGCTGCGTGGCGACGGGCTTGAGACCGAGGCGGTGGTCGCAGATATCGAGGATCTGGATGGCTACCGAGCGTCGCTCGAGCGGATCTTCGGCGCCCCAGGCGCCCCTGGCGTCGTCGTGTACAACGCTGCCCTGCCGGATCCTGGCGAGATCCTCGACACAACGGTCGGACGGCTGCGGATCGCATATGACGTCGATGTCCTCGGCGCCGTCGTCGCGGCACAGGTCGCCGTACCCGTCCTGCGGAGCGCCGGCTCCGGCACGCTGCTGTTCACCAGCGGCGGCTTCGCCGACCATCCGATGCCCGCCGTGGCGAGCCTGTCTATGGGGAAGGCTGCGCTCGGCGGCGACCCTGATCGCCGCCGGTGTCCGAGAGGACGGCATCCATGCCGCGACCGTCACGATCGCCGGCTCGGTCGTGCGTGGGACGCGTTCGATCCGGACAACATCGCGGAACTGTTTTGGACCGCCCACACCGACCCGATCGACGCCTGGCAGACCGAGTATCGATTCACCGGCGCGTGACGGGTCCACGACACCGAGACACCACGGACCGTGATCCAGACGGCGCGGACTCCGGACGAGGCGGGGCCTCGGGGCGCCGGAACACCGCCAAGTGGCTGGAGCACTCACTGGGACGACCCAAAGCGCACGACCTTGAGAACCTCTACATCGTTCGACAGCAGCTTCTTCCCCTCCTCAAACGCCGTCAACCCGTCCCGCACAGTGATCGCTAATGCGGTGCGCGTCGGAGACCACCTGATGCAGCGCCTCGGCGCCCCGGTGGTGAGCGAGCAGGGTTGCGTGAACCGTGAGCTCCGGGGGCTATCCGCCGATCGCCGAGCACGGTGTGATCGGCAACCTACACACGGTCGCGCTGATCGCAACTGACGGCACGGTCGACTGGTACTGCTCGCCGCGGTTTGATTCGCCGAGCATGTTCGCCTCGCTGCTCGACGCGGAGCGCGGCGGCCGGTTCGTGCTCAGGCCGGCGAGTGGCGAGTGGCAGAACAAGCAGCTGTATCTCCCGGACACGAACGTGCTCGGCCTGGTCTTGATAGCGACGGCTGCGGCGGCCACCCGGTACGTATACGTTGCTCGGCGGGACGGCGCGGCAACTCTTCAGGACGCGGCGAGCGAGAGCTTCAGCCGCAAACCGGTTCGACGGAGGCGACATGTACTGGTCGTCGCCAACCAAACACTGGCCGGAGTGAGTTACACGGGCGAATCCTCGAACCGGAGGGTGACAACGTACTGGTAGACGTGCTGCCCCCGTACTGGCGCGAGAGGAGGGAATCGACGTCCGAGGCGAGGTCGTGGATCCGAACCCGACCACTGCGCTCGCGGATGAGCTCAGGACGTTCGGCGCTGACGAGGTGATCGTGGTCATCCACCCCACCGCGAGCCAAACCTGGCACAAGAGGGAAGAACTTGAGCGGATGCGACGCGACCTCGACATGTCGGTCACGCAGGTCGCACCCGGCGGCGAGAACTTACGGGAACTGGAAGCGCCCGCCGAACGCGAAGGTCGACGGGAGCAAATCAATCAGTCTGTCTGACGGCGATTCGCCCGCCCGGAACCCGATGCGCGTCCCGTCGCCGCGAGGATTCTTCGCGCCCAATAGCCCCCTCCTGCCCGCAGCGAGGTGCCGGCGATGGAGGTGAGGACGTCTTTCCAGTCGCTTGGCAAAGGCCGCGTTCCGCGTCTTCCTAGCGCGCGGTTTTCCAAGATCTGGCCTGCGCTACCCGTCGCTTCACGAAACTTGATCGTGGCCCCTTTTTGTTCGGCTGCGCTGTTCATAGAGCTGAGCAGCCCTTGCAGCTGCTCAGACGTCGTTAGTTCGCCGGCCATTCGCTCGAACAGCAACGCGAGGCCACGCTTTGCCTTGTCGACGGAATCGGCTTGGAGTACGTAGTCCCACGCGATGTCGCCGGCAAACGCGTACCGCACCAGCCGGTCATAGACCGCCGCGGCGTTGGGCACCTGTGTGCGCTGCGCGCCGCCCAGAACGTCCAGATATCTCCACCACTGACGGTCCGAGAGATACAGTTGGTAATCGGGGACGTCAGCGTTCACTGCGCGCAACGACAGCGCTGTCGAAAATCACCGTGCCGGGAGTATGTCACCCGCCGACTGAGCTCACGCGCTCCGACGGCACTGCACACCTCAAGAGGTCGGCCCCGATCTGCGCGGTAGCACACAGAACGAGGCCTCCTTCGTAATGGATGAAGGCGGCAGCTGGCGGCAGGCCATTTTTGGGTGCTCCAGAGTGTGGTTTGGACGAGACGCGGGAGCACCCGGGACGTCGAGCGCTGGCTCTTGAATCCTTTTGCGGATGCAGAGAGCCGGGCTCCAGTGGCCGTTGGCCACGTCGACGTAGGTGGCCGATATGTCGCCGCCGAGTCTCGCCGTATTCGGGAAGCCGAGCGAGGCACCAGACGCGCCGCCCTCCCCATAGGGCCAGACAGGGCCGCGAGGGCCTCGCCCTGCGCCTGGTCCTCCCACCACCGATGGCCAGGCCGAATGCGGTAGCGCCTCCACCGTGGTCACGAGCGACGCGTCGGGCACGCCCCGCCTCTTGCCGCAGCAGCTTGACGAGAACGGCGAGTCCTACGCCGACCGCGTCATCGTCGACGAGAAGCTGATCGCGTGGCGGGTTGAGACGGACGGGCGGGCGACACGGGTCAACCCGCCGGCGCTCAACCTGTCGCAGCCGCCTTCGGGGCCTCAGGGCGAGTCGTCGTGCGCCGGGGGGCGCCACGTCGTACCAGACCCAACCCATGCGTCGCACCGCTGGAGCACGTCGGTCCGGGAGTGAATTGCTTTACCGCGGTTGCATCCTCCGATGCCGAAGCGCGAGACCTCGATGGAACCAAAATGGAACCTCGACCTCCGCCCCATATGCGGGACCCCGGAGGTCGTCGCATGTTCGACACCCATCGAACTATCGCTAAAAGCGCCCGATTTGCAGCGCAATCCTGCTAGGTGCTGCGAGGCGGTGAAAGCGGACGACGGGTCTCGAACCCGCGACCTTCGGCTTGGGAAGCCGACGCTCTACCAACTGAGCTACGTCCGCGTTCGAGGGCGATTCTACGGCCAGGCCGACACCGGGGTGGCCGGCGTGAACACCCCCGCGAGGCGAACCTCGACAAAAGGAGGTGGACGACGGGCAGAAGACAGAAGCATGCAGGCCGCCGTCCACCGGTGAGAGGAGAGAGGTGATTCTGCGGCCGGGCTACCAGCAAACGAAAAGTTGATTCGGCTCCCGGCCAGGGTGGTTGCAAAACAACACGGGACGGCTCAGAACGGCTCCGCCCCGTCGCCCTCGCCCCTCGGATCCTCCGTCTCGATCGGGACAAACGGCAGCAGTCCGACGATCTCCATCAGCCGCCGGGCGTGAAGCGGCATGTCGGAGCTGAGCCTGAGCTCGCGGCCCTTGGTCTTGGCCGTGCGCACTAGGGCGCTCATGGCACGCAGACCGGTCGAGTCAATCAAGTCGACCCGCGAAAAGTCGAGTAGGACATGGCTCTGGGCCTGGAGTTCGCGCTCGACCGCGACCTCGAGGATCGAAGCGCTCGTCAGCGCGAGCTCACCTTCCACGCGGACGCGGGCCCAGCCGCGATCCATCGGCTCGAGCCGAAGGGCGAACGGCGCTGCAGAGTAGTCCTCGGGAAGGACTCTGCTGCCATTGGATGGGTCGTGGGGCGACGACACGGTCGAGGCCGATTCTCTTCGACCGCCGGCGCCGGCTGCAAACATCGCGTCCGATTTCGGTCAGTTCGTCAGGTGCCGGTTGCAAACGAACGCGCACGTTGCGGCACTTTCGGCAGGTGCGGGGCGGGCCCCGGCTCGCAGGTGGCGCAGCGCAGCGGTCCGCGAGGCGGGTCCGGCCAACGGCCCGGCACAGGCCGCACGCGTATTACTCTCCGGACATGCGCCGCGTCGTGATTCCCGCCGTCGCCGTCGTTATTGCGGTCGGGCTCCTCGCCCTGCTCGCCTTCGGCGTCTCGGCCCAGGGAACCAACAGCTCGATCGACGCCTCGGTCGCCCGCGGTGACTACCCGCAGGCACCGAACTACCACCTCCGGTTGCCGATTCTCGGCGCCTCGGGAACCGAGAGCCTGGCCGACTTCCGCGGGAAGGTGGTCGTGATGAACGTGTTCGCGTCCTGGTGCCAGCCCTGTCAGGCCGAGGCCCCCATCCTCGAGCAGGAGCAGCAGCGAATCGTCAAGAACAACGCGACCATCCTGGGCGTCACCTATCTGGACAACTCGAGCGCGTCCGAGGCCTTCGTCCAGCAGAACCACATCACCTATCCGGTGATCCGAGACGTCAACGGCAACCTCGTGCGCGGGTTTGGGACAACCGGAGTTCCGGAGACCTTCGTGATCAACCGGCAGGGCCAAATCGTCGCCTTGCGGCGCTATCAGCTGGCCGGCGACTGGCTCCAACAGACGGTTGCACGAGTCCTGGACGAACACTCATGAGCCGTATCACCCACCGGATCCGGACCGCCCGCCGAAGCGGCTTCGCCCCACTGGCGATGCTGATGGCGTCGATCGCGCTCGCGCTGGCCCCGGCCGCGTGGGCCACCACGAAGCCCCGCGCATCGCTCACGGACATCGAGAACGACGTCATGTGCACGGCCTGCCGCGAGCCGCTCGCGGTGGCGAATTCGCCGGAGGCCGAGTCCGAGCGCAACTACATCCGAGGTCTGATCGCACAAGGCCTGACCAAGGCGCAGATCGAGCAGAACCTGGTGGCGCAGTACGGCGAGGCCGTACTCGGCAAGCCGCCGGCGAGCGGAGTCAACCTCACGATCTACATCCTCCCTCCGGCGGTCCTGGCGGTCGGGATCGCGACCCTCGCCGTCACCCTGCCCCGGTGGCGACGCCGGACGCGCGCCGCCGCCAGTCAGCCCAGCGGAGCGCTGCCCCCGCCGCTCGATCCAGCCGACGCAGCGCGACTCGAGCACGAGCTCAGCAACTTCCGCGGCTAGCTGCTACATCGACTCCGGCGCGCTCACGCCGAGCAGCGCGAGCGATAGCGCGATCGTCCGCTGCGCCGCCACCGACAGCGCGACCCGCTGCGATTCGAGCGGCTCCGGCGAAGCGCCGATCACGCGGCAGGCCTCGTAGAAGGCCGTGAAGTCCTGGGCCAGCTCGAGCGCGTAGCCGGCGATCCGATGCGGCGCACGCTTCGCCGCCGCCTCGGCGACTTCCTCCGGGAACGCCACGAGCTTCTTGATCAAGTCTCGTTCGGGCACCTCGAGCGGCGCCGATCCCCAGTCGGCGTCGTCCCGGAGCGCCGCTGCCACCCGCTCGCCCGGCAACCGCCGCAGCATCGAGGCGATCCGCGCGTGGGCGTACTGGACGTAGTACACGGGGTTCTCGCGCGACTGCTTGCGCGCCAGACCGACGTCCAGATCGATCGTGCGCTCGTGCGAGCGCTGAAGCATGAAGAACCGCGTGGCGTCGACCCCGATCTCGTCCAACAGGTCGTCGAGCGTGATGAAGTCCCCACGCCGCTTTGACATGGCGAATGCCTTGCCGCCCTCGACCAGGTGGACGAACTGCAGAATCGGAGACTCAACCGTGTCCGGATCGCCGCCGAGCGCCGCCATCGCCGCCTTCAACGACACTGCGTAGGTCTTGTGGTCGGCCCCGAGGGGCAACAGCTGACGCTCGAACCCACGGTCGCGCTTGTTCTGGATGTAGGCGATGTCGGCGGCCAGATACGTGGGCTGGCCGTTCGAGCGCACGACCACACGGTCCTTGTCGTCGCCGAAGCTTGTCGTCCGCAGCCACAGGGCGCCCTCGGCCCGGTAGACGTGACCCGAGCGCTCGAGCAGCGCAAGCGCCCGCTCGAGCTCGCTCGGCGACCCGTCATGCAGGGTCCGCTCACTGAAAAACGTGTCGAAGTGAACGTGGTAGCGCTCGAGCGTCCCCTTGATCCGCGCCAGCAGCAGCTCCACCGCGCGGGCCGCCAGCTCGTCGATAGGCGCCTCCACGGCCCCCGGAATCTCGGCCGCGAGGTCGGCCACGTACGAGCCTTGGTAGCCGTCTGACGGCGGCTCCTCCCCCCGGGCACGCGCCTGTACCGACTCGCCCAGCAGCCGAATCTGGTTGCCGGCATCGTTGAAGTAGTACTCCGTGTCCACCGAATTTCCGTGGTGTCGCAGGATGCGCGCCAGCGCGTCTCCGTACGCCGCGTGGCGGCCGCTGGCGGCGACGAGCGGCCCGGTTGGGTTGGCGGACACGAACTCGAGCAGAATCCGTTCGGGCCGCTCCGCGCCGTCGGCGCCGAACTGCTCGCCGGCGTCGAGCACCGAGTGCAGCGCCCGCCGATGCCAGGCGTCGGACAGTAGGAGGTTCAGGAAACCCGGGCCGGCCACCTCGACCTGTTCGAGCTCGCCACCGAGCGTGCCCTCGAGCTCGCCGGCAATCCGCTCGGCGATCTCCCGCGGCGGGGCGGACAGCACGGGCGCCAGCACCATCGCGGCGTTGGTCGAGTAGTCCCCCAGGCCCTTGCGTCGCGGCCGCTCGAGCGTGGCGGGGGCCGCCGGCTCAGGTGCCGTTCCCCGGACCGCGTCCGCCGCCGCACGGACTGCTCCAAAGAGCTCCTCGAGCGGAGCGTCTGTCCGGTGGGTTGTCACAGCTCCTGAATCGCCCCGCGAATCGATGAGAATCGACGCGGCGGCTGGAACAACCGGTCTAGCCGCTCGACCGCCGCCGGCGGGCCCATGGCAATGATCATGTCTCCAACCCCTAGCACGGTCTCGGCCGGGGGCTGGGTCTCGAGCTCTCCCCGCGGGTGGCGGATCGCGATGATCGCGGCCCCGCCGCTCACCTCGCCGATCTGGCGTCCCACCGCCTCGCACGCCGGGGAGACCTCGATCTCCTCCATGCGGTAGTCGGCCACGTCGAACGCGCCGCCCACCTGCGGACGGAGCGCGACTCGCGCCATCTCCGAGCCGGACGTCTTGTAGGGCGATATCACGCGATCAGCGCCGGCGCGCTGGAGCTTCTTCTCGGAGTCCTCGGCCGAGGCGCGGGCGATGATGAAGATGTCTGAGCGCAGCTCCCGCGCCGTCAGCGTGATGAAGATGTTCTCGGCGTCCGAGTCGACGCACGCGATCACGGCCTGGGCCCGGTCGATCCCAGCCTGCTTGAGCACCTCGTCGTCGGACGCCTCGCTCTCGATCAGGGGGACCCCGGCCAACCGCGCCGGCTCGCGGTTGAGCGGATTCGGATCGATCACCACGTGCTGCGCGCCGGCCGCGCGCAAATCACGCGAGACCTGGCGGCCGACCCGCCCGAACCCGCAGACGATGTAGTGGTCGCTAAAGGAATCGATCATCTTGTCTATCCGGCGCTCCTCAAGCACGCCGCTGAGCTGGCCCGAGACGAAGAACTCGGCCACCGTCGCGAGCCCGTAAAAGAGCGTACCTATGCCTAACAGCTCGAGGCCGACCTTGAGCGCCCGCCCGCCGGTGTCGGTGGGATCGGGAATCGATCCGAGCGTGGTGATCGTGTCGAGCGTCCATTCGAACCCGTAGGCGGGGGAAACCCTCTCGATCACGGCGAACCCGATCGTTCCGGCGAGCACGAGCGCGCCGAGCGCCACCAGGAGGATCCCGAGCCGGCGCATGAATAGCCGCACCTCGCGCCGGGTGTGCTCGCGCTGGCCAAGCGCCCGGCGGCGCTCCTTCGCCCTATCCTCGTCCGGGATCTGCCACGCGCCGCTCTGACTCCAGTCCGCCATCACTCCGCCCTCACTCAGACGCTCGCCCGCACGCAGACCTTAGTAGTGGTACGGCTCGCCGGCCAGGATCTTGTGGCCGCGATAGAGCTGCTCGAGCAACACTACGCGCGCGAGCTGGTGCGGCAGCGTGATCTTGCCGAGCGATAGACGATCGTCGACGGCATCCAGCTCCAGCCCGAACGGTCCCCCGATCACGAAGCACAGCTCCTGGCCGCTTTGGCGGCGCGCCTCAAGGAACTCGCTGAAGCCAATCGAGTCGAGCTCCTCCCCCTCGCGATCTAGCAGCGTCACGAACGCCCGCTCGGGGATGCGACGGGCGACCCGATCGTCCTCACGGACCTCGATCAGCTCGAGCCGGACGTGACGCGCGAGCAGCCTCTGATAGTGCTGGACGTCGTCGGAGAAAGGCGGGCGCAACCTCCCCACGGCGACGACAAGGATCCTCACGATGGGATACTACGTGCCGATGGACGATCCTGGCCGCCCGGAGCGGCACATCAACATCCACTTCTCGCCGGACATCATGGCCGGCGTCTACGCCAACTTCGCCAACGTCAGCCACTCGGACTACGAGTTCACGATCACCTTCGCGCGCGTCGACCACGAGGTCGAGGACGAGGAGATTCCCGGGGTCGTGGTGTCACGGATCAACCTCAGCGCCCGCTTCATGCGCGAGCTGATCGACGCCATGCAGGACAACTACTCCAAGTGGCAAACCCGCGAGGGCATCAAGAACCTGCCCGAGTACGGCGGCCGTCAGGATCCCGACGACACGGCGATCGACGACGAGTAGCTCACCGCCGACGCGATTCGCTCCGCCGTCGGCGGGTGCGTGGCCAGCAGCGAGGTGAGCCACCGCGGGGGCTCGAGATCGGCGACGTTCTGCACGGCGATCGACCGCTCGAACGAGATGAACGCATTCGGCGCCTCGGTCAAGGTGAGCGAATAGGCATCCGAGCGCCGCTCGATCGCGCGCGATAGCCGGTTCCCGATCACCCCGGTCGGCGCGGCGACCAATCCCGCCGCCAGGGCGAGGGGCGGCAGAGCCCCCGGCGTTCCGCGCTCGGGCGAGAGCTCCCAGCTCAGCCGCTCGACCGCGAGCGCGGTAGCCGGCGCCACCAGCGCGGCGAACAACACGCCGCGGATCACGTCGCGGTTTCGCACGTGAGCCAGCTCGTGCGCCACCACCACCCGGACCTCGTCCCGGCTGTAGCGGTCGAGCAGGGTGTCGAACAGGACCACCCGCTTGGTTGGGCCGAGACCCGCCACATAAGCGTTGGCCGCGGTCGTACGGCGACTCGCGTCGACCGAGTACACCTCCCCCACCTTGACCCCGGCGGCCTGGGCGAGCTCGAGCACATCGGACCGGGTCTCGCCCTCTGGCAGCGGCGTGAAGTCGTTGAACACCGGATCGAGGACCACCGGTGCCACGGCGGCGAACACCGTGCCGAGCACGACCGACCCCACGGAGGCCGGAAGCCACCACCGGCGCGGATAGCGACGCGTTAGCGCCACCACAGCGCCGCCCGCCGCGCCGGCGAGGATCGCCTCGATCGCCGTGCCCTTGAGCAGGTCGACGGCCCAGCCGCGCCAGGGCTGCGTCACCAGCCCAACCGCCATCCCGCGCCGGCGGGCGATGGCGCTGAGCGGCAACGGTGGCAGCGACAGGGCCACGGCCAGACCGGCGCCGGTCACCACGCCGCCGAGCACGGGACGCTGGTTCCCCCGGCTCAGCCAGCGCGGCGGACGCCTTACGACCGCGCCCAGCGCGCCGACCTCGACTGCCGCACGCGCAAGCGCGAGCGCCAGCTGAGGCCGTGCATACCCGGCGCCGCGCTCGATTTCGGCGTCGCTGAAGTAGCTGTGGATGTCGATCGGCGGGGGCTTGACCTGGCGGTCGCGCGGGGATAGAAGGCGCACTCCTGCTTCGGCGGCGACGAGCGCAAGAAGCAAGGATTCGACCACGCGGTGGCGCGAAGGGTGCCTCACCAGCGAGACTGTAGCCCGCGGACCCACCGAGCCGCCCCCAAAATGCGCGTCGCAATCGTCTCTGACATCCACGGAAACCGGCATGCCTTCGAGGCGGTGCTTGATGCGATCGAGGCCTCCGAGTGCCAGGAGATGTGGTGCCTGGGCGATCTGGTCGGCTATGGCGCCGAGCCGGACGCGTGCGTCGAGCTGGCTCGTCGCTACGCCGCGATCTGCCTCGCCGGCAACCACGACCTCGGTGTCCGCGGCGCCCTCCCCCTTGAGGAGTTCTCCCGGGGCGCCGCTCTGGCCGCCCGGTGGACCCAGGGTGTGATCGTGCCCGAGACCCGCGAGTACCTGGACAAGCTCGAGCCTTCCCACCTGGACGAAGACGTCGGCATGTTCCACGCCAGCCCACGAGATCCGGTGTGGGAGTACGTGCTCTCGCCCCTTCAGGCGGAGATGTGCCTCGACGTCCAGACCCACCGCGTGTGCCTGATCGGCCATTCCCACGTCGCACTGTCGTTCTCCCGGGACGACGGCGAGACCGCGACCGGCCAGACCCGGGGGCCGGAGGAGCAGCTGGATCTCGCCCAGGGCGAGTGGTTGATCAACCCCGGCAGCGTCGGCCAGCCCCGCGACGGCGATCCGCGGGCGGCCTGGCTCGAGCTCGACCTCAAGGCCTGGGAGGCCGTCTACCGCCGCACCGAGTACGACATCGCGGGGGCGGCCGCGGCCATCCGAGCGGCGCGGTTGCCTGATTCGCTCGCCGAGCGCCTCGCCTACGGGCAGTAGGGCCGAAGAGCCCCCAAGGCGCCGCGACGACTTGCCAAAGGCGCCGCCGACAATCCTCCTAAGGCGCCGCTGACAAATCCTTATCCACAAGCCAACGACCCGACCCTCTAAAGTCAGGCCGCGCATGCGCTACGCGCCACGCGCCATCCTCGCTGGCGGGCTCGGGTTCGCCGCGTCGTTCGTCGTCGCCTGCGGCGGCGGCTCCGGCCTGCTCTCGGGCGATCAGTCGGCCGCGCTCAACAGCCAGGCCGACGCCGTCGCCTCGGCCGTCCAGCAGGGCAACTGCGGTGCCGCGGTCAACGCAAGCTCGGTCCTAAACAACGACGTGCTCACGCTGCCGGTCACGATCAACTCCACGCTGCGGAGCAATCTGGCTCAGGCCGCCGGCACGATCGCGCAGCTGGCCCAGAGGGACTGCCACCAGCAGACGGCGTCCACGCCATCGATCCCGACCACGTCGTCGAGCACGAGCACCACGTCCACCTCAACCCCGACCAGCACCTCCACGAGCACCACGACGCCCACCACCACAACCACCAGCACCACCACCACAACTACCACCTCCAGCACCGCAACCACGCCCACCAACACGGGTACTACTTCTACGACCACTGGCGGCGTTGGCCTCGGAGGAGGCACGACGACAGGGGGCGGCAATGGCAACAGCGGCGGAACGGGGCCCGGTAATGGCAACAGCGGCGGCGGTGGCGGGTGACTAACGGCACAATGATCGCGGGGCGGTACCGGATCGAGGGCCGTCTCGGCGTCGGTGGGATGTCCACGGTCCAGCTGGCCTTCGACCAGCGCCTCGAGCGTTACGTGGCCATCAAGCTCCTGGCCGAGCATCTTGCCGACGACCCCACGTTCGTCTCGCGCTTCCGGCGCGAGGCGCTCGCCGCCGCCCGGCTGGTGCATCCGAACATCGTCCAGGTGTTCGATTTCGGCTTCGACGAGCGCCAGCGCCAGCACTTCATCGTGATGGAGCACGTTTCAGGGCATTCCTGCGCCGAGCTGTTGCGCGACCACGGTCCGATGGACGTCGAGCAGGCCGTCGACGTCATCACCCAGGCCTGCCGCGGCCTCGACTACGCGCACCGAAACGGTGTCGTGCACCGGGATGTCAAGCCGGGCAACCTGCTCGTCTCCGACTCGGACGTCGTCAAGCTCGCCGACTTCGGGATCGCGCGGGCAACCGACCAATCCAGCATCACGCAGGTCGGGTCGGTGCTCGGCACCGCCGCCTACCTGGCGCCCGAGCAGGCACGCGGCGAGGAGGCCGGCCCCCGTGCCGACCTGTACTCGCTGGGGGTGGTGGCCTATCAGCTCGTGAGCGGACGGCTGCCCTATGAGGCCAACTCCCTGTCCGAGCTCGCGATCAAGCAGCAGCGAGACCCGCCGGCGCCAGTCGACGAGCTCAATCCGCGGGTACCGCCCGAGCTGGCCGACGCGATCGGAATGGCGCTCGCCCTTGACAAGGAAGAACGCCCTGCCAACGCGATGCTGTTGGCCGAGGCGATCGCCAACGGCGCCCGCGGCATCGAACCGGCCGGATACGAAGCGCGGACCAGGGCTCTCGGTGGCACCGCCGCGACCCGGGTCCTATCCGGCGGCCCGGCGCCAACCGCCGAGACCCGGGTGCCGCCGCGCACCGGAGTCGCCGCCGGCCGAGGCGCGCCGGCCAGGGCCCGCCAGCTCGAACCGCGCCGGGCGGCCTACCCGCCGAGCATGGCCGACCACGGGCCGCGCGAGACACAGCGCGCCGCCGGACGGTCAGGCGGCTCGCGCACGGCCCGGCGCTTCTTCGCCTTCCTGGCCGTCGTGGTCCTGTTCGTGGCCGCCGTCGCGGTGGCGGTGGCCATCTCGGCCAGCACGTCAAGCAGCGTCGTCCACTTCCGCAGGGTCGTCGCGAGCGACACACACGACGCGATCCAGCAGTTCCAGAACATCATCAACCAGTACACGAAGTAATCGCGTCTGAGGGGCCTCGCTCCGCTCGGCGTCCGTGGGACCGTGTTCCCCGTCCGGACACTTCCGCGCGCTCCCGCCACCGCGCACTCGGCCCGAAACCCCCCGCGCGCCCCCGCCACCATGCTCACGGCCCGAAACCCCCCGCGCGCACCTGCAAAACCTGCCAAAGCGCGATCCCAGCCGCCGCCTTGGCGACATGAGCATGGTGGACATGCTTATGTCGCCAAGGTCCGCGGCAGAGGGGCGCTTCGGCCACATAAGCACGTTCTCATCCGAGCCCGGCCGCGCCGTCTCGCCGGCTAGGACTGGGCCGCCGCTACCGCCCCCGGCGCGGCCCCACCGCGCAGGGCCGCCGCCACCTCGGCCAGCCGGCCGATGTCCACGGCCGCCCGCAGGTCAGCCATCAGCCGTGCGATGAACGACAGGTTGTGCAGCGTCACCAGCCTGAGCGCGGTCAGCTCGTGGGCGCGCAACAGGTAGTGCAGGTACGCGCGCGAGAAGCCATCCACGCACGCCGGACACGGGCATCCATCCATGATCGGATCAGCCGCCGAGCGCCACCGCGCCTTGGCCAGATCCACACGCCACCCGGCCCCCGGGTCTGGGACTAGCGCGACGCCGTGGCGCCCCAGCCGGGTGGGCAGCGCGCAGTCGAACGTGTCGATCCCGAACTCGACGCCGGCGATCAAGTCGTCCACGTCGCCGATCCCTAGGAGGTGGCGCGGCCGATCCGGAGCCAGCCGTTCGAGCTCCGCCGTGGTCCAGGAGACCACCTCGTGCATCTGGGCCTTCTCGCGCCCCAGCGAGCCCCCGATCGCGATCCCGTCGCAGGCGCTGCCGGCGACAGCGGCCGCCGACGTCCGACGCAGATCAGGCTCCACACCTCCCTGGACGATCCCGTACACCGCCTGGCCGAAGTCCACGTGAGCCTCGTGCCACCGCAGGCAGCGCTCGAGCCACCGGTGGGTGCGCTCCATCGAGCGCTCGGTGTACTCGCGCGAGACGTGAAACGGGGTGCATTCGTCGAACACGAGCGCGATGTCCGACCCCAGGGCGGCCTGGACCGCCATCGACACCTCGGGCGACAGGAACTGCTCGCTGCCGTCCACATACGAGCGGAAGCGAACGCCCTCCTCCTCGATCGACAGGATCGCGCCGGCGCGCTCACCGGCGTTGCCAACCCGCGACCGGGAGCGCCCCTTGATCTCGTCGGCCACGCCCCCGTGCCCCATCGAGAAGACCTGGAAGCCACCCGAGTCGGTCACGATCGCGCTGTCCCAGCGCATGAACCGGTGTAGGCCGCCGAGCTCGTGGATCAGGTCCGGCCCGGGCGCCAGCAACAGATGGAATGTATTGCCGAGGATGAGCTCGTAGCCGAGCGCAGCCACGTCCCGAGGCTCGAGCGTCTTGACCGCGCCCTTGGTCGCCAGCGGCACGAAGGCCGGCGTCTGGACGTCGCCGTGGGTCAGGTGGAGGGTGCCCGTCCGGGCACGGGATTCTGGCGCGCAGTTATGGACGGTGAACCTCACCGCCCGGACCCTACTTGGCGTCCCTCCCGCCCGGCCGGCGCCTGACTGCGCGCCGGCCGGAACAAACCCAATGGGAGGGAGAGAGAACTACGCTGCGGTCGGCTCGCTCGCCTCGGTCGAGGCCGGCTCGGCCGTGTCAGCCGTCTCGGCCGTCTCGGCGCCCTCGATCGTCTTGGCGTCGCTCCCGAGCGAGATCTGGACCTTGCGCGGCTTGTGCTGCTCGGGCTTCGGGATCCGGACCTCGAGCACGCCGTTCTCGAAGCCGGCCTGGATGGCGCCCGCGTCAACGCCCTCGGGCAACGTCAGCGAGCGGGTGAACGCGCCGGAGGAGCGCTCGAGGCGGTAGTAGCCCTCCTTGCGCTGCTCGTGCTCGGCCTTGCGCTGGCCGGAGATCGTCAGCACGTTGTCCTCGACCTCGATGTTGACGTCCTTCTCCGTCAGGCCGGGCAGGTCGGCCCGCAGCACGAAGTGGTCGTCGGTCTGCACCACGTCCATCGCCGGAACCCAGCGACGCAGCGGGGTCCGCCCGCCGTTCGTACCCGCGCTCGGCGAGTCGAAGAACGTGTTGAACAGACGATTCATCTCGTTCTGCATGCTGTGGAGCTCGCGAGCGGGCTCCCAACGAATCAATGCCATTTTCAACCTCCCTATGGGATTAGAACTATCTATCGGCACCAGGATGAAATCTAAGTGCCTTCGTGTCAAGTATACTCCAGCAAGCTGGCTGAGATCGACCGGATGTATCCCGGCGTGGCCGGGGGCACGGATACGATCGCCCGGTGATTGCCACGCCGCTTCGCCGGGAAGAGGGGAACGAGCACGTGACCGCTGTCAGCCCGGAAGGCGACCAAACGACGACCCCTCAGGCACCGCGCTCGAGCGGCTAGTCGCACGCATCGACTCGGCCGTCTTCGACGTCGGTCCGTCCGACGGTCCGGATCCGCGTCGAGGACGGCGGCGCGGAGTCGCACGACTCGTGATCGAAGACGGAACGGTGCGGATGGAGCCCACCCGCGACGGCCCTGATGCGACGCTGAGCGCGGACACTTAAACCTGGAGTCGGATCGCCGCGGACGTGTGCGACGGCGTGGAGGCCTTCCGCCGCGGGCGCCTCAAGATCAAGCGCGATCTACATCTGGGTGTCGGCTTCCTTGCCGCGACCGCCCTTCCACTGGGCGAGGGCGAGGGTCGCTTGCGCATCCGTCGCGTGGACACCGCCGCCGGCCGCCTGTCGACGATCGAGGCGGGCACGGGCGAGCCGGTCCTCCGCCTGCACGGACTCGGCGCGACCTAGGCCTCCTTCCTGCCCACGCTCGATGCGCTCGCGCCCTCCTATTGGGCGATCGGCGTGGATCTGCCGGGCTTCGGCGACTCCGACAAGCCCCTGTTCGGGGGTTATGACCCTCCGTTCTTCGCCCGCGCGATCGTGGCGCTGCGGGACGGCCCCGGGCTTGACTTCGCCCACGTGGTCGGGAACAGCATGGGCGGCCGCGTCGCACTCGAACTCGGCCTCCGCCACCACCGTCGCGTCCGCCGGCTCGTCCTGCTGGCACCCTCGATGTCTTGGCTGAAGTCACGTCCGTGGGCGCCGTACCTGCGCTGGGTCCCGACCCAGCTGGGCGTCTTCCAGCCGGCGCCGCGGCTGCTGATCGAGATGATCGTCAAGCAGGTCGTCCCCGACTCGAATCAGGAGTGGACGGAGGCCGGCGTCGACGAGTTCCTGCGCTCCTATCTCATCGCGCTCGGACGCGCCGCGTTCTACGCCGCCGCGCGGAACATCTATCTCGAAGAGCCCCGCGGGCCCGACGGCCTGTGGACCCGGCTCGGCCAGCTGGAGCCCGACGCGCTGTTCGTGTGGGCGCAAGGGCAACCTCGTGCCGATTGCCTTCGCGCCGCACGTGCGCGAGCAGCTCCAGGCGCTGATCACCTCGAGCTCGACGGCGGCCACGTCCCCCAGCTCGAGCGGCCGCGCCAGACCCACGAGGCGATGGCGGAGCTCCTGCCCAACGGTGCGATCGCCGCCTGCCGGCGGCAGTCGGATGGTCGGCGGCGCCTGACGGCGGCGCCTTAGGACTCGATCATCGAGCGGCCCGTCATCGCCGCCGGCTGCTCGAAGCCGAGGATCTCAAGCACGGTCGGCGCCACGTCGGCCAGGATCCCCTCCTCGCGCAGCGTCACACCGGCAACCGTGACGATCAACGGAACCGGGTTCAGGGAGTGCGCCGTGTTGGGACTGCCGTCGTCCTCGAGCATGTGGTCGGAGTTGCCGTGGTCGGCGGTGAGCACGACCGCTCCGCCCGACTCGTGCACCGCCGCCACCACCTGCCCCAGGCACTGGTCCACAGTCTCGACGGCCTTCACCGCCGCAGGAATCACGCCGGTGTGCCCCACCATGTCGGAGTTGGCGAAGTTGATGATCCCGAACGTGAACGACCCCTCCCGCCACGCATCGACGAAGGCGCGGGCGGCGGCGGGTGCGCTCATCTCGGGCGCGTAGTCATAGGTGGGGACCTCGCGATTCGACGGGACCAGTTCGCGCCGCTCCCCTTCGTACGGCTCCTCCTCACCGCAGCTGAAGAAGTACGTGACGTGCGCGTACTTCTCGGTCTCGGCGACGTGCAACTGGCGCACGCCCCGCTGGGCCAGAGCCTTCGGCAGCGTCATCGATGGGTGCTCAGGCGCGAAGGCGACCGGGTAGTCGAAGTCCTCCTCGTACTGGGTCATGCTCACGTAGCGCTCCACCGCCGGCGCGCCACCGCGATCGATCTCTTCGAAGCTGGGCTCGGCCAGCGCCCGCGTGATCTGGCGCATGCGGTCGGGACGGAAGTTGAACGCGATCACGGAGTCCCCCGGCCGGATCCGCGCCTCCGAGTTGCCGACCAGCACCGGCGTGATGAACTCGTCGGTCTCGTCTCGCTCGTATGCGTCACGAGCGGCCTGCGCGCCGCTCGGGGCGCGATGGTCGGCGCGACCATGGACCAGCAGGTCATAGGCCCGCTGCGTACGGTCCCAGCGCTTATCGCGATCCATCGCCCAGTAGCGACCGACCACCGAACCGATCCGTCCCTTGCCGGCCTCCTCCATCCACTCCTGGACCGTTTCGAGGTAGCCGGCGCCCGAGTGCGGGAGGGTGTCGCGGCCGTCGGTGAACGCGTGCAGAACGAGGTCGGGGACGTCCATCGCGGCGCCCATCCGGATCAGCGCCTCGAGGTGCGCCCAACCCGAGTGCACGCCGCCGTCGGAGACTAGTCCGATCAGGTGCACGCGCTCGGCGTCGGAGAACGCCTGCCGAAGCACGGGGTTGGACTCAAAGCCGCCGCTCGTCGCGGCCTCGTCGATGCGGGTCAGGTCCTGCATCACCACCGCGCCGGCGCCCAGGTTCATGTGACCGACCTCGGAGTTCCCCATCTGACCCTCGGGCAGCCCCACCGCTCGCCCGCTGGCGATCAGCTGCGAATGTGGGTACGACGACCACAGCTCGTCGAACACCGGCGTGTCGGCGAGCGAGATCGCGTTGCCCGGGCCGTTCGGCGCGATGCCCCAGCCGTCGAGTACGACCAGCACGCAGGAGCCAGCGGGCAGCTCCGATGGGCCGGCCGGGAGATCAGCCATCAGCGCGCGGCGGCGACGTCGACGATGGCCGCGAACGACTCGGGGTCGAGGCTCGCCCCGCCGACCAGAGCCCCGTCGGCGTCCGGCAGGCACAGCAGCTCCCCGCAGTTCTCCGCCTTGACGCTGCCGCCGTAGAGCACTCGGGTCCGCTGCGCCTGCTCGCGCGACCGATCCGCCACGAGCGCGCGGATGAACCCGATCGCCTCCTGGGCCTGCTCGGGCGTGGCCACCCGCCCCGTCCCGATCGCCCAGATCGGCTCGTAGGCGATCACGACGTCTCCCAGCTGCGAGACGTCCACCCGGGCCAGGTCCTCCTGCACCTGGTGGCGCAGCTTTCTCTCGGTGTAGCCCGCCTCGCGCTCCTCCTCGGTCTCCCCCACGCACAGGATCGGGACCAGCCCGGCGGCCAGCGCCGCCGGCACCTTGAGCTGGAGCGCCCGGTCGGTCTCGCCGAACATCTCACGCCGCTCGGAATGCCCGAGGATCACGCCCTGAACCCCCACCTCGACCAGCATCTGCGCCGACACCTCGCCGGTGAACGCCCCCTCGGAGGCGTGGTGCATGTTCTGGGCGTAGACCTGGACGCGGGACCCGCGGGCCGAGTCGACGAGGGCCTGCAGGTCGAGGTACGGGGGACAGATCGCGATGTCGACGCCCTGTACGGACGAGACCCGCGGCAGGAAAGCGGCGATGAACGCCTCCGCTTCGCTGACGGTCTTGTACATCTTCCAGTTGCCGGCGATCAGAGGAGTGCGGCCGGTCCCGGTGGAGCTCATGTCAACGCCTCCACCCCGGGCAGCCGCTTGCCCTCGATCAATTCGAGCGTTGCGCCCCCGCCGGTCGACAGGTGCGTCACGGCGTCGGCCAGGCCGAAGCGATGGAGCGCCGCCGCCGAGTCGCCACCGCCCACCACGGTCGTGCCGGATGCCGATGCCACGGCCTCGGCCACGGCACGGGTTCCGGCCGCGAACGGGGCCAGCTCGAACGCCCCCATCGGCCCGTTCCAGAACACAGTCGCGGCCTCGTCGATCACCCCAGCGTAAAGCTCGCCCGTGCGTGGCCCGATGTCGAGCCCCATCCAGCCGTCCGGGACATCCAGCCCGTCGATCGCGCGCACCTCCGCGTCCTCGGCGAAGCGGTCACCGAGCACAAGATCGACCGGCAGCGAGAACGTCGCCCGAGCCTGCTCCACGGTGGTCAAGATCCGCCGGGCCAGTTCCACGTCCTCAGCCGCACACAGCGAGTCGCCCACCGAGTGGCCCTGGGCGGCCAGGAACGGGAAGGCCATCGCACCGCCGATCAGGATCGTGTCGGCCACCTCCAAGAAACGGTCGATGACCGCGATCTTGTCCGACACCTTCGCGCCCCCGAGCACGGCGACGAGCGGCCGCGCCGGGTCTTCGAGCACGCCCATCAGCGTTCCCACCTCGCGCTCGAGCAACAGCCCCGCCGCGCGCTGATCCACCAGATGTGCCACGCCCTCGGTCGAGGCATGGGCGCGGTGGGCGGCGCCGAATGCGTCGTTGACGTACACATCCGCGAGAGACGCCAGCGCGCGGGCTAAGTCAGGATCGTTCTTGGTTTCACCCGGCTCGTAGCGGACGTTCTCGAGCAGCAGCATCTCGCCCGGGCCGAGCGCGTCGACAGCGCGCGAGACGTCGTCGCCCACCACGCCCGGCGCGACCCCGACCGACGTGCCGGTCAGCTCGCCCAGCCGCGCGGCCACGGGGGCCATCGACAACTCGGGCTCGCGATCCTTGGGCCGGCCGAGATGGGACACGAGCACAAGCCGGCCGCCGCGCCGGCGCAGCTCCTCGATCGTCGGAAGCGCCGCACGGATCCGCGTGGCGTCAGCCACCGCGCCGTCCTTGAGTGGCACGTTGAAATCCACTCTGACCAGCACCCGCTTGCCGTCCAGCTCTCCCAGGTCCCGGAGCGTCTTCACAGCAGCTTTTGGGCCACGTCGACCACGCGGTTGGAGTATCCCCACTCGTTGTCGTACCACGAGACCAGCTTGACCATGGTGCCGTCCATCACCGCGGTCAGCTGCGAGTCGAAGATCGACGACGCGGGGTTCTTGACGATGTCCGTGGACACGATCGGGTCCTCGGTGTATTCGAGCACACCCTTCATGGGTCCGTCGGCTGCCGCCCTCATGGCCTGGTTGAGCTCCTCGATGCTCGTCTCCCGGTTCGCCTCCACGGTTAGGTCGACCACGCTGCCGGTGGGAACCGGCGCGCGGACCGCGAAGCCGTGGAGCTTGCCGTTCAGCTCCGGTATCACCAGGCCGATCGCCTTGGCCGCGCCGGTCGAGGCTGGGATCAGGTTGATCGCCGCCGCCCGGGCCCGGCGCAGGTCGCGGTGCGGCATGTCCTGCAGACGCTGATCGGCGGTGTAGGCGTGGATCGTCGTCATCAGCCCGTGCTTGATGCCCACCGTGTCGTGGAGCACCTTCGCGACCGGGGCCAGGCAGTTGGTCGTGCACGAGGCGTTCGAGACCACGTTATGCCGCTCGCGGTCGTAGACCTCGTCGAAGTTGACGCCCAGCGCCACCGTGACATCTGGCTCGGTGGCGGGCGCGGAGATCAGCACCTTCTTGGCGCCGGCCTCGAGGTGCTTGGAGGCGTTCTCCCGATCGGTGAACAGACCAGTTGACTCGATTACCACCTCGGCGCCCAATTCCTCCCAGGGGAGCTTGGCCGGATCCTTCTCGTTCAGGAAGCGAAGCTCCTTGCCGTTGACCCGGATACCCGTGCCGGTGGCTTCGACCGTCCCGGGAAACGGCCCGTAGTTGGAGTCGTACTTCAGCAGGTGACCGAACATCTTCGGGTCCCCGATGTCGTTGGCCGCCACCCATTCGATATCAGCACCCTGCTCGTAGGCGGCGCGGAAGACGTTGCGGCCGATGCGACCGAAGCCGTTGATCCCGACGCGTACCGCCATGCGCACCCTCCTTCGTCGATTGCAAGAGAAAGCCGACGATTTCCCGCCGGCTCGGCGAAGGCTAGCGGGTCACCTCCGTGAGACGACCTCAACCCGCAGGCCGTCCGGGTCGCGCAGGTACGCGGCGTAGTACCGCTCGCCGTATTGCGGGCGCATGCCAGGCGCCCCCTCGTCGGTCCCACCGTGCCCCAGGCCACCCGCGTACGCCGCGTCCACCGCCGCCTTGCCGTTCGCGCTGAGCGCGAGATGGCCATAGCCTGGCCCGGGATTCGATCCTCGCTGAACGATCCACACCTGCGGCGCATTGACCCCGTAGGCGACGACGTGCTTGGACTGGACCAGTCGCCGAGCCCCGAGCGCATAGAGCACCGCGTCGTAGAAGCGCGCCGAGCGCGCCAGGTCGCTCACCTCGAACCCGACGTGGTCGATCATGTCGGGCGGCTGACGTCGCGGTGAACGACCTGCACGAGGTATTCCGCCTCGTGGCCGTAACGATCGGCCAAGTGGTCGGCGATCGCCACCGAACGGTGCCGGCCACCGGTGCACCCGATCGCGAGCACCAGGTGCGCCTTGCCCTCGGCCAGGTACTGCGGGAGCAGGTAGTCCAACAGCGGGTGCAGCCGGTCGTAGAAGGCATCGAGCTCCCCCTCGCGGTTGATGAACGCGACGATCCGCTCGTCCGCGCCGGTCAGCGGCCGCAGCTCCTTCTCGTAGTGCGGATTGGGCAGGAAGCGGACGTCGAGCAGCAGGTCGGGGTCGCGGGCCGGGCCGTACTTGAAGCCGAAGCTCTGGAACGTGACCGCCATACGCCCGGGCGTGCGGCGGAGGAGCAGCTCGTTGGCGAGCTTGCGGCGGAGCATCGCCGCCGTCAGGCCGCTCGTGTCGATCACCACATCGGCGCGACCACGCAGAGGCAGCAGCAGCTCACGCTCGCGTGCGATGCCCTCGCTGACGCTGCTGGTCGGCGCCATCGGGTGGCGCCGACGGGTCTCCTTGTAGCGGGTCAGCAGCGTCTGCTCGTCCGCGTCGAGGAAGAGGACGCGATGCTTGACCCCGGAGGCGCGCAGCTCGTCGAGCATGGTGGCGAACCCCTCGAAGTACGTTCCGCCGCGGACGTCGGACACGACGGCGGCGCGTCGCACCTTGGATCCGGCGTGCATGAAAAGCTCAACCAGCGAGCGGATCATCTCCGACGGCAGGTTGTCCACGCAGAAGTAGCCCTCATCCTCGAAGGCGGCCATCGCGGTCGACTTCCCCGCGCCCGAGAAGCCGGTGATGATGACCAGGTCGGTCAGCGCCGATACGCCGTCGGCATCTTCGGAAGTCACGATCTCCTGTTTGACTCGATTCACGGGCGTGGCTTCCATGCTAGGAAGCTTGGCGCGTCAAGCGGACACGCGCAAAGGAACGTCGGTGCTTTGCCGGTATGGCACGATGAGCTTGTGCGGTGGCGTGTCCAGACCACGATCGCGACCGCGCTGACGCTCCTTGCTCTGGGGGCGGCGACGTGGCTCCTCCTGACCGGCGGGAAGGCCGCGCGCGATCCAGCGCGGGTGGCGACGCCATCCGCCGGCTCGACCGACCTGGCGGGGCCGTCGACCGTGTACGTGACGGTCGATCAGGGCCCCTCGGGCACGCCGCTGCCTGCGGGGTTTCTCGGCGTCTCGCTCGAGTACACGGCGCTCGACGCCTACACCGGGGCGAACCCCGCCGCAGTCGACCCGGTGTTCATCCGGCTGCTGCGTAACCTGGCCCCCGTGCCCGGTCAGCCACTGGTGCTGCGGATCGGCGGCGACAGCACCGACACGACGTGGTGGCCCGTGCCGGGTGCGACGCCGCCCGGCGGCGTGCGCTATGCGCTGACGCCGGCCTGGCTGGCCGGCGCCCGCGCGCTTGCGAGCGCCGTCCCGGCCAAGCTGATCTTGGGCGTCAACCTCGCCGCGAACCGGCCGCGCCTGTCCGCGGCCGAGGCCGCGGCGCTCGTGCGCGGCATCGGGACCGATTCCGTGGACGCGCTCGAGCTCGGCAACGAGCCCGACGTGTACGGCGTGTTCCCCTGGTACACCACTCGGCACGGCCCCGTCTACGCCCGCGGAGCCGGCTACAGCTTGAGCGCCTACATCGCCGAGGCCGGGCGCTGGGCCGCGGCCCTCCCCGACGAGCCGCTCGCGGGTCCGGCGGCGGCGGAGCTCCCCTGGCTGTCGCGTCTCCCCGCCCTGCTCGACGCGGCGCCCCGCCTCCGGATCGCCACCGTCCACCGCTACGCACTTCAGGGATGCTTCACCGACCGCAGCTCCCCGCTGTTTCCGTCGGTCGCGAACCTGCTGAGCGATCGTTCGTCGGCCGGGCTGGCTCAGGCGCTTGCGCCCTACGTGGCGCTGGCGCACAGCCGCGGCCTGCGGTTCCGCGTCGACGAGCTGAACTCGGCCGCGCTCGCCGGATGCCTCGGGCGCACCGGGGTCAGCAACACGTTCGCCTCAGCCCTGTGGATGGTCGACACGCTGTTCAATCTGGCCAGCGTCGGCGTGGACGGCGTGAACGTCCACTCGCTGCCCGGCGCCGGCTACGAGCTGTTCACCTTCAGCCGCGCCACCGACGGCGGCTGGCAGGCGTTCGTGCACCCCGACTACTACGGAATGCTGATGTTCGCGCAGGCCTTCCCGCCCGGCGCGCGCCTCGAGCCCGTGAACGTTCCCGCCGGGCCGGTCAAGGTGTGGGCCACGCTCGCCCCGGACGGGCGCACCCGCGTCGCCTTCATCAACGAGGACTCGCGTCCGCACCGGGTCGAGCTCCAGCTCCCGCCCGCGGCCACGCCGGCCGAGCTCGAGTGGCTGCGTGCCGCCAGCCCGACCGCCACCGACGGCGTCACGCTGGGCGGCCAGACGTTTGGGCTCGAGACGACGAGCGGCCGGCTCGCCGCGCCCACCCTGCAACCCGTATCGCAGCTGCTGGGCTCCTACTCGATCGAGATGCCGGGGTACAGCGCGGCGCTGCTCAGCCGCTAAGAGCCTGCTCCGTCGCGATCAACCTGGCCGAGCCGTCAAACCTCCGCCAGCGCGCTGACTTCCCCGAGCACGGCCGCCGTGAGCGGCCCAACTGCGGCCTCGACCTCGTCCGAGAGCGCTGCCCCGGCCTCGAAACTCTCGCCCTCGACGGCAAAGACGATCACCCGTCGTGGCAGCCGGTGCAGCGCGCGTCCGAGCTCGATCGCCGCGTGGAGGTCAAACGCATGCGTCGACGTCGAGCCACGCCACCTCGCAGGCAGCGCCTCGGCGCTCACGTCGAATCGACGGATCGTCCCCGCCGGCTGCCCCGAGCGCATCGTGTCGACGAGGACGACCGCACCTCGGCCTTGCCACGCCTCGAGCAAATCGGCCGGCTCGCACAGCTGTTCACTCACCTCGATCCCCGTCCGCGCTGCGCGTTCGCGCAGTCGTCGCACGACCTCCCCGCCCGCCCCGTCGTCGCCGCGGAGGGCGTTTCCAACGCCTATGACGAGGACGGGTGGCACCGGAAAAGTACGGATCTGATGTTAGAAAAAAACATATGTCACTCTGACCGTGCTTAGGTTGCGACGTGGGGACCGACGCCGTCCAATCGACAGCGCACGTAGGTACAACGCTCGTCATTGAGCGAGAAGCCCTTGACGACCTGCTCGCAGCGATCTCGCGTGAGGGATACCAGGTTGTGGGTCCGACCGTGCATGACGGCGCGATCGTGTATCGCAACGTACGCTCGGCTGCAGACCTCCCAATCGGCTGGGGCGATGAACAGGACGGCGGTAGGTACCGCCTCCGGCGCCGCGGGGATGAAGCGGTGTTCGGCTACGCCGTCGGGCCGCACTCGTGGAAACAGTTCTTGCACCCGCCGCGCCTCCGCCTGTGGCGAGCCCACCGCGGGGAAAACGGTGCGGGCCTCGAGTTCACCGAGGAGCCCACCGATGCGCCTCGCTATGCCTTCTTCGGCGTACGCTCGTGCGAGCTGCACGCAATCGCGATTCAGGATCGGGTGTTCCTCCCGGGCGCCAACCCCGATCAGAACTACGCCGCGCGGCGCGAGGAGGTGCTGCTGATCGCGGTGAACTGCTCAGATCCGAGCGGCGCCTGCTTCTGCAGTTCAATGGGAACCGGCCCGAAGGCGAGTTCGGGTTACGACCTCGCTCTGACCGAGGTGCTCGAGGGCGGGAATCACCGATTCGTCGTCGAGGTCGGAACTGAGCGAGGCGCGCTCGTGCTCGCCGGCCTGCCGTACCGCCTCGCCGAGGAGGACGACGAGCGTGACGCGGCGAAGGTGACCACACACGCGGTAGAGCACATGGGGCGACATATGCCCGAGGTGGACCTGCGGTCCCTCTTGTATGCCAACTACGAGCATCCCCGCTGGGACGACGTCGCCGAGCGCTGCTTGACGTGCGGCAACTGCACGATGGTGTGCCCGACGTGCTTCTGCACGTCGGTCGAGGACACCGCGGACCTGAACGGCGAGGAGGCCGAGCGCTGGCGCCGCTGGGAGTCGTGCTTCTCGATCCAGTTCAGCCACGTGACCGGGGGCGAGACGCGCCGCTCCCCGCGCTCCCGCTACCGCCAGTGGATGACGCACAAGCTGGCGACCTGGTTCGATCAGTTCGGCACGTCTGGGTGCGTGGGCTGCGGGCGCTGCATCACCTGGTGCCCGGTCGGGATCGACATCACCGAGGAGGTCTCGGCGATCCTGTCGGACCCGGCGCAGCTCGACGAAGCCTCATAGGAGCCACCGTGGAGAGCATCGAGGAGGAACTGGCAGCGACTCGCATGTTTCGGCATCTCACTCCGGAACAACTCAAGGCAATTGCCGAACTGGGCGAGGACGTCGAGTTTCCCGATGGCCGCGCGCTGATGATCGAGGGAGGCCTGGCGGACTCGTTCTACCTGATCCGCGATGGATTTGTGGCCGTCCAAACCCAGTCGCCGGCGGGACCGATCACGATCGAGACGCTGCATAACGGCGACCCGGTCGGATGGTCGTGGCTGGTCGAGCCCTATCTCGTCTACTTCGACGTGCACTCGCGCGGCCTCACCCGGGCGATTCGCTTCGACGCGGAAGCGCTGCGTCAGCTCTGCGCGGAGGACCCGCAGCTCGGCTACGAGCTGATGCGCAGCTTCGCGTCCGTTATCGTCGAGCGTCTGCACGCGACCCGGCTCCAACTACTCAGCATCTATGCCCGCACCGCCACAGCCTGATTCGCTCGCGCCCGCGACGCGGGCGATGACCCCAAGCCCCCACCGGATCGTCAGCCGGCGCCGGGAGACCGCCGACACCTGGACGGTCGCGCTTGAGCCGCTGCCCGGGCATGAGCTGCCGATGTTCGCCCCCGGGCAGTTCGGGATGCTGTACGCGTTCGGCGTCGGGGAGATACCGATCTCGGTCAGCGGCACGGCCACGAGGCTCGACCCCCTGCGCTGCACGATCCGCGCGGTCGGCGGAGTGAGCGGAACGCTGGCCGCCGTCGAGCCGGGCGACCTAGTCGGCCTGCGGGGGCCGTTCGGCAGCATCTGGCCGCTGACCGATGCGATCGCCGGCGATGTCGTGATCGTCGCCGGTGGCCTCGGTCTGGCGCCGCTGCGCCCGGCGATCCACCACCTGCTCGCGCACCGAGATCAGTACGAGCGCGTCGTCATCTGCTACGGCTGCCGCTCGGCGGCCGAGCTGCTGTACGTGAACGAGTTCGAGGAGTGGCGGAGGCGCTTCGACCTCGACATCGACATGATCGTCGACGTTGGCGGCCCGGACTGGCACGGGAAGGTTGGGGTCGTCACGAAGCTCGTCGAACTGGCGGCATTCGACCCCCAGAACACAATCGCGATGGCCTGCGGCCCGGAGATCATGCTCCGCTTCGTCGCTCTGACTCTGAAAGCGCGCAACCTTCCCCCCGAGCGTCTCTACATCTCGATGGAGCGCAACATGCACTGTGCGATCGCGCAGTGTGGCCACTGCCAGTTCGGTCCCAGGTTCATCTGTCGCGAAGGGCCGGTGCTGCGCTACGACGACATCGAGGAGTGGCTGAAGGTGGCACAGCTGTGAGCACGGTCGCCGTCAAGCCCAAGCTGGCCGTGTGGAAGTTCTCTTCCTGCGACGGCTGTCAGCTTAGCTTGCTCAGTTGCGAAGACGAGCTGCTCTCGCTCGTCGGTCAGGTCGAGATCTCCTACTTCCTTGAAGCCTCGCGGGCCGAGGTCGAGGGGCCCTACGACCTGTCGCTGGTCGAAGGGTCGATCACCACTGAGCAGGACGCCGAGCGGATCCACCGGGTACGGCGAGTGTCGCGGCGGCTAGTAACAATCGGCGCCTGCGCGACCTCCGGCGGGATCCAGGCGCTGCGCAACTTCGCCGACGTCGAGGACTTCGTCGCAGCCGTGTACCCCTCGCCCGAGTACGTCTCCACGCTCGAAGGCTCGACCCCGATCAGCGCCCACGTGCCGGTCGACTTCGAGCTCCGCGGGTGCCCGGTCAACAAGTACCAGCTGCTGGAGGTGGTACGCGCCGCGCTCGGCGACCGCTCGCCGCCAATCCCTGCCTCGAGCGTGTGCCAGGAGTGCAAGCTGCGCGGCAACGTGTGCGTTCTGGTCGCGCACGGCACGCCGTGTCTCGGCCCGGTCACGCACGCGGGCTGCGGAGCGCTGTGCCCGTCGTTCAACCGCGGTTGCTACGGGTGCTACGGGCCGATGGAGTCGCCGAACACCGGATCGCTGAGCACCTGGCTTCAGAAGGTGGGCATGGACGACGTTGACCTGGTTCGCGTATATCGCACGTTCAACGCGGCCGCGCCGGCCTTCCAACGCGAAAGTGAGCGCCATGACCATCCCGCTTGAGCCTCTGGCCCGCAGCCGCCGGATCAGCACCGCCGCCCTCGCGCGCGTCGAGGGCGAGGGGGCGATGAATGTCCGCATCCGTGGGCGCGAGGTCCTCGAGGTCCAGTTACGCATCTACGAGCCGCCGCGCTTCTTTGAGGCGTTTCTGAAAGGGCGCTCGTACACCGAGATACCCGACATCACGGCGCGGATCTGCGGCATCTGCCCCGTCGCCTACCAGACGAGCGGCTCGCTCGCGATCGAGCAGGCATGCGGCGTGAGCATCGATGGTCCGATCCGCGAGCTGCGCCGGCTGGTGTACTGCGGAGAGTGGATCGAGAGCCACGCGCTGCACCTGTACCTGCTTCACGCGCCCGATTTCCTGGGGTACGAAAGCGCGATTCACATGGCCGCCGACTATCCGGAGCTGGTTGAGCGCGGGCTCGCCACACGCAAGGCCGGCAACCAGCTTTTGATCACGCTCGGCGGTCGCGCCGAGCATCCGATCAACCCACGGACCGGTGGCTTCTATCGCGCCCCCAGCCGAGAGGAATTGCAGCCGCTCGTCGAGCCGCTGCAGCGAGCGCTCGAGGCGACGCTCGACACGATCGCGCTCACCGGCAAGCTCACGATGCCCGATTTCGAGCGCGACTACGAGTTCGTCGCACTTCGGGACGACGACGGACGCTACCCGATCGACCGCGGACGGATCGTTTCCAGCAGCGGTCTCGACATTCCGGCCGAGGCGTTTGACGATCACTTCGTCGAGGAGCACGTGCCGCACTCCAATGCCCTGCACAGCCGGCTTCGCGACGGCGGCTCGTACATGGTCGGGCCGCTCGCGCGCTACAGCCTCGCCTTCGACACGCTGTCGCCGCTGGCTCGTCAGGCGGCGCGGGATGCCGGACTCGGGAAGTCATGTCAGAACCCATTCCAGAGCATCATCGTGCGCGGCGTGGAGCTTCTGTATGCGATCGAGGAGGCGTTGCGCCTGATCGAGGCCTACGAGCCGCCCGACCCGCCGGCGGTCGCACTCGAGCCGCGCGACGGCATCGGCTGCGGCGTCAGCGAGGCCCCGCGAGGAATCCTCTGGCACCGCTACGAGATCGACGCCTCCGGCGCCATCCGAAACGCGCGCATCGTTCCGCCCACCTCTCAGAATCAGCGCGCGATCGAGGAGGACCTCTACGGCTTCGTCTCCGGGCATCTAGATCTCTCTGACGACGAACTGCAGTGGCAGTGCGAGCAGGCGATCCGAAACTACGACCCGTGCATCTCGTGCGCCACCCACTTCCTAAAGCTCGACGTGGAGCGTCTCTAGGGCGCCGCCGCCAGGCGCCGCCGACAAGATCCCAGACCGCCGCTAACCGCTACACGCCGGTCTTGTGCAGCTCGCGATACACCTCGCGGGCGAGCTTGCCGGGGATCCCGGGCACGGCCTCGAGCTCCTCGCGCGAGGCGGCCAGGATCGCGTCGGGCGAGCCGAAGTGATTTAGCAGCGCGCGCTTGCGCGCTGGCCCCACCCCGGGCAGCTCGTCGAGGATCGAGGCGGTCATCGCCCGGTCGCGCCGGATCCGGTGGTGGGTGATTGCGAACCGGTGGGCCTCGTCGCGCACCCGTTGGAGCAGCTGGAGCTCGACCGTGTCGTGGGGTAGTCGCAGCGGCTCAGTCGAGCCGGGCGTGAACACCTCCTCGATCCGCTTGGCCAGCGAGATCACATACACACCGCGCTCACGGAACGCCTGCAAGGCCCTCAAGCCGGCCGACAGCTGTCCCTTGCCGCCGTCGATGACCACCACGTTCGGGAGCGCGGCGAAGCTCGGGTCGAAGTCCTTGTCGTGGGGCGACAGGTCGTGTTGGCGCTCCCACTGGGCCATCCGGCGCGAGAGGACCTCCTCCATCGCCGCGAAGTCATCGGGCTCACCGACCGTGCCGGCGCCGTTGCCGCCGTCAGCGCTTCTGCCGTCGCCGGCGGCGTAGAAGTCGCCGCGGATCTTGAACCGGCGGTAGTCGGACTTCTTGGGGGCGCCACCCTCGAAGACCACCATCGAAGCGACCGTGTTGGTACCCATCAGCGTCGAGATGTCGAAGCACTCGATCCTGAGCGGCAGCGTGTCCAGACCGAGGGCGTGCTGTAGCCCGTCGAGCGCCTCCACCCGCTGTTGGCGCCGGCGCTCGGAACGCAGCCGCTCCTGGTCGAGGGCGAGCCGCGCGTTGCGCTCGGCCAGCTCGAGGATCCGCCGCTTGTCACCCCGCTCGGGGGCGCGGATCTCGACCGTCCCGCCGCGCCGGCTCGCGAGCGCCTGCCCCAGCGCGTCGGTGACCGGCAGCTCGTGCTGCACGATCAGCAGCGGCGGCACCATCATCGCGCTCGTGTAGTACTGGAGGATGAAAGCCTCGGCCACCTCGCCGACACCGCCACCCGCCTCGTTGTCCAGGTAGAAGCTCTGGCGGTCGGACAGGACCCCGTCGCGGACCTGAAAGACCTGGGCGTTGGCTTCGCCCTCGTGTACCGCTACCGCGATCGCGTCGAGCGTGCCGGTCGATTCATTCGCCACCCGCTGACGCTCGAGCAGCGAGTGCACCGCGCGCAGGCGGTTGCGCTCCCGGGCCGCGTCCTCGAACCGCTGCTCGGCCGCCGCCTCGCGCATGGAACGCTCCAGGGACCGCTCGATCTCGCGGTAACGGCCGGACAGAAAGTCGATGACGCCCTGGATCGCCTCCCGGTAGTGCTCCTTGCTGACGTAGCCGACGCACGGGGCCTCACAGCGCTTGATGTAGTAGTCGAGGCACGGCGACCCGCTGCGCCGGCCCGGCTCCGGGCCATCGCAGGAGCGGAACATGAACACTTTGCCCAGCACCTCGAGCGTCGAGCGCACGCGCTTCGCGTTGCTGTAGGGGCCGAAGTACGCACGGTCGCGACGGTGGCGCTCGCGCGTGAAGTAGACGCGGGGGAAGTCCTCGTCGAGCGAGATCGCGATATACGGATACGACTTGTCGTCGCGCAGGCGGATGTTGAAGCGCGGCTTGTACTGCTTGATGAAGTTCTGCTCGGCCAGCAGCGCCTCGGCCTCGGTGTGCACGACGAGCGCCTCGATCTGCTCGATCATCTCGACCAGACCCTCACCGCCACGCGTGCTCGGATTGCTGAAGTGAGACGCGACGCGCTTACGGATCGACTTGGCCTTGCCGACGTAGATCACCTTCCCGCGGGCATCCCGGAACAGGTACACGCCCGG
Organism: Solirubrobacteraceae bacterium; assembly: GCA_035625625.1. Lineage (GTDB taxonomy): Bacteria > Actinomycetota > Thermoleophilia > Solirubrobacterales > Solirubrobacteraceae > Palsa-465. Next base: position 51,959 of record DASPPG010000302.1, on the reverse strand, counting down.
TTCATCGGGCAGCTCTCGACGACGCTCGGCGGGCACCAGGGACACGCAATCGAGGATAGGACCGCGGGTCACGCGCCGGCGGCCCGCCACGGTGCTTGGCAGTCGGACCGCCGCGGTACCCTGAGACGGGGTACTTCGATGGCTCCCCGTCCCGCCAGCACGCCCGCCGATCTCGGGTTCGCCCAGCTCCTGCGCGCCCGTGGCCTGCGCGCCACCCCCCAGCGGCGAGTGATCTACAGCGTGTTCGCCCGCGCCGCCAGCGCCGATGCATCGAACGCACATCTGGAGGCCGAGGACGTGTTCCAGCAGGCGCGCGTCCAACTCCCTGAGCTGTCCCGCGCCACCGTGTACAGCGCGCTCGGCGAACTCGTGGAGGCCGGTCTGCTCGGCATCGTCGAGGGCCCAGGGCCTCAGCAATTCGACGCCAACGTCACCAACCACCACCACTTCCGCTGCGCTCTGTGCGGGAAGCTCCGCGACATCGACATCGAGCAGGTGGACGTCACCCTGCGCGAGCAGGGCTTCGAGGTCGAGCGCGCCCACGTCCTGCTCGAGGGGCTATGCCCGCAGTGCGCCGCCGGCGCCGGCGCGGCCTGACGCCGCCGCTGCCCGTCTCCCGGAACCCGACTTTCAGTACTTCCGCGCCGACCGGACGACCGTGAAGACGGCGTAGATCGAGCCGGCTAGCAAGAGCAGCCACGCCACCGACCCGGCCCCGCTCGCCCACAGCCGTGACGTCGCGGTCAAGGTCAGCGTCCCGACCCCGAGTGCCACGTAGAGGAGCGCGCGCCGCCTGTCGCCCAGCCCGTAGAGGGTGCTGCGGTGCTGACGGTAGGTGATCGACAGAAACCACACGATCGTCCCTAGGAAGACGAGGCTGAGGGCCTGAACGGCTACATTGGCGGCGGTGACGCCGCCCTGGACGAGCGCCACGATCGCGGCGATCGCCAACACGATCAAGACGTTGCGCGCGGTCCGGTTCATCGCCTTTAGCGTACCGCGGCCAGGCTCTCATTCGGCGAGCGCACCCGACCGGCCTCTCCGCGCGACTCGCCCGATTGGCGGAGCTCGTGCGGCTCGCGCACGTCGTGCGCCTCTCGGCCCGCGCTCCTCCGCGCGCCGGCGGGCTCGTCGCCGCGACCGCCACCGCCGGCGGCCTCGGGCGCGAACCGGTAGCCCACCCCAAAGTGCGTGTGCACGTACCGCCACCCGGGCGAGACGACTTCGAGCTTCTGGCGCAGCTTGCGCACGAACACGTCGACCGACCGGTCGCCTCGAGCCATCGTGTAGCCCCACACACGCTGATAGATGTCCTCCCGCTCCAGCACCCGACCGTCGGCGGCGGCCAGCTGGCGCAGCAGCTCGAACTCCTTGCGCGAGAGCGACGCGCCTTGCTCGCCCACGTAGGCGTCGTATCGGTCGGGCCGGATCGCGAGCTCGCCGGCCTCGATCGTCGCCTCCTCCTGCGGCAGCTCTCCGGCGCGACGCCGGCGGAGCACGGCCTGGATCCGGGCCAGAAGCTCCTCCGGGTGGCACGGCTTGGTCACCCAGTCGTCGGCCCCCGCCCGCAGGCCCTTGACCCGCTCGGACACGGTGACCTGCGCGCTGCAAACGATCAGCGCAAGCCCGGGCAGTGCCTCCGCCACCCGCTGGATGTAGTCCAGCCCGGTCAGCCGGGGGTTGACGATCAGGGCGTGCAGCCTGAGGGCCCCAAGGTGGCCGGCATCGGGCGGGAAGGCGAGGACCTGCATCTCCCAGCGCAGGGCTCCGAGCCGGCGCTCGAGAACGGTGAGCAGCCCGCTGTCATCATCGATCAGCGCAACCCGGACCGGCGACGCATCGCTGAGCGGTGCCATCGTTGGCTCTCAATATAGAGACCGCCCCCGACACCGCCGGTCTTCCGCCGGGCGCCGCGGCCGGCCAGACCTCGAATCCGGCTCACCGCCGGCGCTCACCGGCCGTGCCTCACCCGTCGGCAGCTGGCTGGCTGGCCAGCCAGCTGTGGAGCCTTGGCCCAGGGTAGATTGATGAGCCGATGCGTTGTCTTCGATCACCGCACGGCCGGGTCACTGGTTGAGCGACCGTGTCCGACGCCACCGCCCTTCCCACCTCCCGCTCCGACCTCGGCCCGACGATGCCCCAGGTACGGGCACCTCGGCGCATCGGGATCGTCGTCCACCCAAGCCGAATCGTGGATCGCCCACTCGCGCTGGTGCGCGAGTGGGCGGATCAGCACAGGGCCGAGGTGGTGCAGATGCCCGCCGCCTACAGCCAGCGCCGCGTCGCCGAGGAGGGCGATCCGGCCGAGTCCGACCTGATCGTCTCTATCGGGGGCGATGGCACCACGCTGGCCGCCCTGCGTACCGGAGCTGAGGCAGACCGGCCCGTGCTCGGAATCGCCTGTGGCAGCCTCGGCGCGCTCGCGACCGTCCCGGTCGCTGATGTCACCCGCTCGCTCGAGCGCTTCCGCGGAGGTGAGTGGCTCCCGCGACGGTTTCCCGCCCTGGCCGTCACCGGGGTGCGCGGTGAAGGGAACGGGGAGATCGGGCGGCTTTTTGCGCTCAACGACGCCGCGGTGCTGCGCGCCGGAGGTGGACAGGCACGCGTGACCGTCCTGCTAGACGGCACGGTGTACGGCCGCATGGCCGGCGACGGTGTCGTCGTAAGCACCGCGCTCGGGTCGAGCGGCTACGCGATCTCAGCCGGCGGTCCGTTGCTCGCGCCCGGGCTGGACGGGTTCCTGTTCACCCCACTGCCCAAGCACGGTGGCTTCTGTCCGCCGCTCGTAGCCGGGCCAAAGTCTGTGCTGGTGCTCGAGATCGGTGCCGGCTTCGGCGGCGCACGGCTTGAGATCGACGGTCAGGTGGCCGAGAAGCGGGTCCGCTCGCTGACAATCAGCCTGCGGCCAGATATCGCCACGATGGTGAGCTTCCCCGACGAGGAGGCGCTGCTCACCGGCTTGCGACGGCGAGGGATCATCTCGGACAGCCCGCGCATGGTCGTCGACGGCGAGCCCGAGCGCGACGCGTGCCCTGACTAGCCGGCCTTTAGCACCCCGGATCGGTCGCGGGGAAGGCAACCGAGACGCGCAGCCCGCCTTCCGGCGGCGCAATCATGCTCAGTCGCGCGCCGTGGGCGTCGGCGATCGCCTGCACGATCGACAGTCCCAGGCCGAGACCATGGCCGTCATGCGCGCGCCCGTTGCCGTTGCCATTCGCGTCGGCGCGGACGAACGGCTTCAGCAGCTCGTTCAGTTGGGTGGCGTCAACGGGCGGGCCGGCATTGGCGAGCTCGACAGTCGGCCGCCCCTCGCGCACCCCGGTCCACGCGGTCACCCAGCCGTCCGGCTGGTTGTGGCGCACCGAGTTCTCGACAGGTTGGCGATGAGCCGCTCGACCATCGCCGGGTCGCCCGTGGCGCATGCGTCGCCCAGTTCTGTGTTCACCCGGAGCCCGTTGGCCGGTACGGCCCGCACGATCTCTGCGGTGACCTCGCGCAGGTCGACCGGCCCGCGCGACTCGAGGCCTCGCTGGCTGCGGGCGAGCGTCAGCAGCGCCTCGATCAGCCGTTCCTGCTGCTCACTCGCCGTGAGGACACGCCGACAGGTGTCGCGTAGCGAGTCGACCGTCGGATGGGCATCGGCCAGCGCTACCTCGACCAGAGCGCGCTCAAGGGTTATCGGCGTACGCAGCTCGTGCGAGGCGTTGGCGACGAAGCGCCGCTGGGACTCGAACGCCCCCTCCAGACGTCCGAGCAGCCCGTCGAACGTCTCCGCGAGCTCTTTGAGCTCGTCGTCGGGCCCCTCGATCGACAGCCGCTCATGCAGGTTGCGCTCGGAGATGCCGCGCGCCCGTGTGCTCATCGTGCGCACCGGGCGCAGCGCGCGCCCAGCCATCAACCAGCCGAGGCCGATCGAGGCCAGGGCCATGATCCCGAGCGCGATCGCCGACTCCGTGAGCAACGTGGAGAGCTGGGATCCCTCGACCTCCGCGATCTGCGCCTCGGCCTTGGCCGTGACCGATTGGATCTGCTTCTCCTGCGCCGCGGTGAGTTTCCTGAACGTCGCGTTCACCTTGCCGGCGTACGCCTGGAGCTGGACAACGGTGCCGTTCGGAGTGGCCTTCTGCTGGTAGATGAGAGCGCCGCCGGCCCTCCCGAAGCCCTGTGCGGCCCCGCCGAAGTCCGCCGGGATGGGGGGTGGCTGCCCGGTGCCGGCGGGCCTCGTCTGGGACACGACGAGCGCGGATTTGGCCTCGGTCGGGCCGTCCTTGGCGACGAGCGCATAGGTGATGGCCAGCAACCCCGCGCCGGCGAGGAGGAACAATCCACCGTACAGCAGGGTCAGTCGCAGCCGGATCGTTCGGCGCGGCAGCCGGCGTCTAGATCCGATAACCGGCACCGGGCACCGTCTCGATGATCGGCGGGTCGCCGAGCTTGCGGCGCAGTCGGCTGATCGTCACCTTGACGACCGCGGAGAACGGGTCGACCGCCTCGTCCCAGGCTCGTGCCAGCAGCTCCTCCGGCGAGACCACGCTGCTGCGGGCGGCGAGCAGCAACTCGAGCACCGCCAGCTCTTTCGTGCTCAAGTCCAGGCGACGCCCGGAGCGCTGAGCGATCCGCCGGCCCGTGTCGAGAGTCAGGTCGCCGCTGCGCATGACCGGCGCCAGCGCCGGCTGTGAGCGGCGGCCCAGCGCGCGGATCCGCGCGATCAGCTCCGCGAACGCGAACGGCTTGGGCAGGTAGTCGTCGGCCCCGAGACTCAAACCCGCCACCCGGTCCTCGATGCCCGCCGACGCAGTCAGCATCAATACGCGGGTGCGGGCCCCCTCCTCGACGAGCTTCTCGCACACGCGGTCGCCATGTAACCCCGGCAGGTCGCGGTCGAGCACGATCACGTCGTAGTCGTAAACGGCGGCTTGCCTCAGCCCGGCCGGGCCGTCGAGTGCGATGTCGACAGCCATGCCCTCTCGCTGCAGACCGAGCGCGACCGTCTCGGCCAGCTCCGCATGATCCTCGATCACCAGCACGCGCATTCGTCCTCAGAAACTAAGGCGCCGCCGCCAGGCGCCGCCGACAGTCGTCTTAGAGTGGCGGGTGGACATCCTCGGCCGAACAGCATGGTCTGCCCGTGGTAACGCAGCGGTAACAGCACTCGTTTCGCCCCTGTTACCACCGATTTCGTACCACTTCTCTCCGAAGCCGAACCGGAGGGACTCACCAATGCGATTCACGATCATCCTCAGCCTGCTCGCCGCTGCCCTGGGTGTGGCGGCCTGTGGCTCCTCAAGCCCGAGCAGCACCGCGACCAACTCGTCTGGCGGCCAGAGTTCAGACGCCGGCAACAGCAAGGGGCTCGAGTTCGCCTCGTGCATGCGCTCGCACGGCGTCTCCAACTTCCCAGATCCGACCAACGGGCAGATCCGCCTCCAGGTGCAGCAGACACCGAACAGCACGACTGTGAACGGGGTTGAAGTCAATGGCCCTGCCTTCCAGTCGGCGATGACGGCGTGCAAGTCCTACCTGCCGAATGGCGGCACACCGTCAGCGGCGCAGACGGCCAAGGTCAAGGCCCAGGCACTCGCGATGTCGCGGTGCATGCGCTCGCACGGCGTACCCAACTTCCCCGACCCGACGTTCCACTCCGGGCCGAACGGAGGGGTCGGGGTCGGCATCAGGATCAGCAACAGCAGCGGGATCGACCCAAACTCGCCTGCGTTCCAGGCGGCCTCGAAGGAATGCGGCTTCGGCGGCGGCGTGGCGGCCAAGGCGCCGGCCGGGTAGGGGATTGCCGGCGGCGCCTTGGTAGTCAGCCCGCGATCCGCTCCCAGCGCTCGTAGAGCTCGTCGACCGCGCGCTTCGCCTCCTCGTGGCGCGCGGTCGCACGGGCGCTCCGCTGTGGCGTCGACCACGCGGCGGGATCGGCGAGCTCGTCCTCGACCGCTTTCAGGGCCGCCTCGGCCTCTTCGATCTGCTGCTCGAGCCGCTGCTGCTCACGTCCGTTGGCCGGGCGGGGGGCGGTCCGCGCGGGCTTGCTCCGGGGAGCGGGGCGCGTCGACTGCTTGGCGGCCTTGCTCGCGGCCTCCTGTCGCGCGCGCTCCTCGCGAACCCGGACGTACTCCGGCCATCCGCCGAGGTAGCTGTGGAGCGTTCGGTCCTCGATCGCGACCGTGCGCTTGCCGACGGCGTCGAGCAGCGCCCGGTCGTGCGAGACCAGCAGCAGCGACCCTGTGAAGTCGTTGAGCGCCTGTTCAAGCGCCTCCCGGCTCTCCAGGTCGAGGTGGTTGGTCGGCTCGTCGAGGATCAACAGGTTGGCGCCGGACTGCACCAGGATGGCCAGCGACAGCCGCCGGCGCTCCCCGCCGGAGAGCACCTCGAGCGGCTTCTCGACGTCATCTCCGGAGAACAGGAACCGGCCCAGCAGCCCTCGTGCCTGGTTGGGGGTGAGTTTCGTGAGATGGGTCGTGGCCTCGACCACCGTCCTCGCCGTCCCGGCCGAGAGCTCCTCGGCGTGCTGGGAGAGAAAGCCGATCTTGACGTTGTGCCCCGTGCGCAGCTTGCCGATGACGACCGGCCCTCCGCCCCCCGGGTCGGTTGCCGCCTGCGGATCTTCGAGGTCTCGCCGGCCGGCCAGCGTCTCGATCAGCGTGGTCTTGCCGGCGCCGTTCGGTCCGACCAGGGTCACATGCTCGCCGCGCTCGAGCCACAGCTCGGCGTCTTCCAGGAGGACGCGCTCGCCGATCTGCATCCGCCCGTCCTCGAGCTCGAACACCACCCGGCCGCTGCGCTCCGGTGGCTTGAACGCGAACTCGAGCGCCGCGCCATCGTTTGTACCCCGGCTGAGCCGCTCCATCTTGGCCAGCTTCTTGGCCCGCGACTGCGCCTGCCTGGCCCGGGTGCCCGCCCGGAACCGGGTCACGAACCGCTCGAGCCGCTCGATCTCGGCCTGCTGGCGCTCGATCGCCCGGCCGAGCGCGAGCTCGCGCGACGCTTTCTCCTTGCGCCATGCGTGCCAGGGGCCCTTGAAGTAGCGCCCCCGTCCGGCTTCGAGCTCAAGCACCGAAGTGCCGACCGCCTCGAGGAACCAGCGGTCGTGGGCGACCAGAACGATCGCGGCGTCGAGGCTCACGAGGTGCTGCTCGAGCCACTCGAGCGACTCGATGTCGAGGTGGTTGGTGGGCTCGTCCAGGAGCAGCAGATCCGGCCCGCCGGCCAGGGCACGCCCGAGCGATGCACGGGTCAGCTCGCCGCCGGAGAAGGTGCTCAGCGGCCGGTCGAGGTCGGTCGCGTCCCGGAAGCCGAGCCCGTGCAGCGACGAGAGGGCACGTTCGCGCCAGCCGTAGCCGCCCGCGTGCTCCAACCGCGCCTGCGCCTGGGCGTAGCGGCCGAGAGTCGCGTCGTCATGGGCGCCCTGAGCCATCGCCTGCTCGAGCGAGGCCAGCTCCTGCTCGATCGCCACCAGCTCGCGGGCGCCGGTCAGCACGTACTGACGCAAGGTGAGATCGAGATCGCGGGGCGGACGCTGGTCGTGGAGCGCTGTCTTGGTGTCCTTCGCCAGCACGAGCTCGCCGAAGTCGGTCGTCGCCTCGCCGGAGAGCATCCGCAGCAGCGTGGTCTTGCCGGCGCCGTTGCGGCCGGACAGGGTCATCCGGTCGCGGCGCTCGAGCTTGAACGAGATGCCGCGCAGGAGCGGCTCGCCGGCGATGTCCTTGCCCAGGTCGGATGCGATCACCACAGCCATGTCTGGTTGATGGTATGCAGGTGCTCGCCGTTAGGATCGACCGGCGATGGCGCCGCCAGCCTGGCCACCGGTTCCCCCGTTTGAGATGCCGCCGGCCCGCACCGTCCGGGTCCCCGGGCGGGGCGAGCTGTTCCTGCGGGACTCCGATCTGCGGGACCCCAATCCCGACCGCCCGCCGGTGATGCTCCTGCACGGCTGGATGGCAACGGCCGACCTTAACTGGTGCGGCGCCTACTACGACCTCGCCGGCGCGGGCTACCGAGTGCTGGCCATCGACCACCGGGGCCACGGGCGCGGTCTGCGCCCGCTTGGGAATTTCCGGCTCGCCGACTGCGCCGCCGACGCCGCGGCCGCGCTGCGCCACCTCGACGCCGCGCCGGCAATCGTCGTCGGCTACTCGATGGGCGGGGCGATCGCGCAGTTGATGGCTCGCGACTTCCCCGACGTCGTCGCCGGCGTGGTCCTGAGCGGCACCGCGCAGCACTGGCAGGACCGCCGGACGCGAAGGGTCTTCAGAGCCCTCGGGGCGCTCGGGCTGATGCTCTCCCTGGCGCCGCGCGCCACCTGGTCGGCCGGCTTCCGCCGCGCCGGCATGCGCGACTCTCCCGAGATCGCGTGGGCCATGTCCGAGCTGATGCGCCACTCGGCGCGCGACATCGCCGAGGCCGGACGCGAGCTGGGCCGGTTCGACTCCCGGCCGTGGCTGCGCCCGCTGCCGGTGCCTGCGGCGGTCGTACTCACGACGCGTGACGAGCTGGTGGCGCCTGGCAAGCAGCGCCAGCTGGCCGCCGCTCTCGAGGCGCCGGTGTTCGAGGCGCCGGTCACCCATCTCCAGGTCACGACCAGCGGCGACGTCTACAACCCGGTGCTACTCCGGGCCCTGGCAGCGCTCCGGGGACGCGAGACGGTGGCGGCGGCGTAGCGGCCGTCACCGGTGGCGGGCACCGCCGGGCCGCCGACGGCGGTAGGCTTAAGGCGCGATGCGCAAGGCCCGCGTCATCACCGCGCTGGCGACCGTCTCGGTCGCACTGCTAGCGCTCGCGCCATCGGCGCTCGCCGCCTCCCACGCCGGCGAGGGCTGGTTCGGGGAGACCAACGACGTGAACGTCACAAACGCGATGTTCCTGACGATCATCTTCTTCCCGACGGTCATCATCATCTTCTCGCTCATCCAGTGGCGGCTAGACAAGCGCAAGCACGCGCGCATGGACGCCGCCAAGCGCCGCGCGGCGAACGCGGACTGGCGCGGCGGTTGGTAGCCCGGTAGCAAAGCAACCCCGGCACTCGAACCAGCGTCAATGCAGCGGTAACCTGTTCGGCGGGTTACGGGCAATCCAGTCGTGCCGCCATGCAGGGAGCAGCTCGCTGGAGCAACTGACATCGGAGGCGCAGGCATGGCCAAGACGGCGGCGGTACGGCAAGGGGATTTGCTGAAGTCGAGCACCTCGCGCAAGTCGACCAACGGGACGGCGGCGAAGGCCGCCAGCGGGACGGCGCGCAAGGCCACCAACGGAACCGTGCGCAAGGCGGCCAACGGCGCGGCTCCACCAGTCCGCAACGGGCGGGCCGGCAGCGAAGATCCCGCTCGCTCGACTGGAAACCGCTCTGCGGGCGGCCGCGGCCGGCGACTTCGGCGTGCGCCTGCCGGCGCGGCGCAAGGATGACATCGGGCGGCTCGAGTCGGCCTTCAACCAGATGGCCGCGCGCAACGCCGCGCTCGAAGCCGAGCTCGTCCGCGTCGCCGCCGAGGTAACGCGCGTGGCCCGCGAGGTCGTCACCGACGGAAAACTCGGCGGTCAGGCCCAGGTCCCGGGCGTCGCCGGCACCTGGAAGGACCTCACCGACTCGCTGAACTTCATGGCCGAGTTGTTCCAAGTCGACGTCACCGAGGTGGAGATCTCGGGTGAGCTCGAGCGCCCGGTCGTCGTGCGCGCGGTCGCCGGCCAAGTGCCTCCGGATTCGAACGGCCTGCCCGCCATGGCCGAGGAGCGCTGGCTCGAGGTGCCGCTGGTGATCGAGCGCGCCCGTGTCGGCTGCCTTCGCCTCGTTCCGCCCTCGGGACGGTCGTTCAGCCCGACCGAACGCTCACTACTCCACGATGCCGCGGACCGGGCCGCGCTGGCCATCCGCCGAGCCCAGCTACACGACGAGGAGCACCTCATCGCGGTCGAGCTTCAGCGTGGGTTGATCCCCAAGAGCCTGCCCGAGGTGGACGGCGTCGAGCTGGCCGCCGCCTACGAGGTCGCCGGCCTCAGCGTGCAGGTGGGCGGGGACTGGAACGACGCGTTCGAGATATCGGACGGCGGGCTCGGCGTCGTCGTCGGCGACGTAACCGGCCGGGGCATCCGCGCCGCCTCGTCGATGGGGCAGCTGCGGACCTTGACGCGCGCGTTCGCGTTGGGCGGCGAGGGCCATCGGGCGCCCGGTGACGCACTGACGCTGCTCAACCGTCACCAGCTGGCCCTCGGGGACGAGCAGCTGTTCACGATCGTCTACGCCGTGATCGATCCCGAGCACGGCACGATCGCATGGGCCAACGGAGGTCATCCCCCTCCCCTGCTGCGCGGCCCGGCCGGTTCGTGTACCTACCTCGAGGGCGGCAACGGCCTGATGGGTGTGGAGGACGTCCACCTACGAGACCCGTCGCGAGGACATCGGTCAGGGCGCGGCGCTGGTGTTCTACACCGACGGACTGATCGAGCGGCGTGGCGAGTCGCTCGACGTCGGGCTCGAGCGGCTTGCGACCGCCGTCGCGGCCGGCCCCGACGACCCACAGATGCTCTGCGAGCACGTCCGCGCCCGCCTGGTCGACCCGGCTGATCAATACAACGACGTCACCGCAGTGGTGGCGCGAATAACCGGGTAGGTTCTGTCCGAGCGTGGGTGCGCTCACCTTCCAGACGACCCTTCAGAAGCGCGGGCCGGCCGCCGCCGTCGTCCTTGACAACGACCAGGTGAATGCCATCGGCGAGGGGGCGAGGCGCTTCCCCGTGCTCGCCACCGTGAACGGCTACACCTGGCAGACGTCGGTGGCGCGGATGGGCGGCGAGTTCCTCGTCGGCTTGAACCGCGAGGTGCGCGAGGGCGCCGGCGCCCAGGCCGGCGACAGCGTCGAGGTCACGCTCGAACTCGACACGGCGCCGCGCGAGGTCGACGTGCCTGAGGCGCTCGCCGCCGCCCTTGACCGTGATCCGGCCGCGAAAGCCGCATTCGACGGCCTGGCCTTCACCCATCGCAAGGAGTTCGCGCGCTGGGTGGCCGAGGCCAAGCGCGAGGAGACCCGGGAGCGGCGAGTCGCACAGGCGATCGAGATGCTCCGCGAGGGCAAGACCCGGTCGTGACCGTGGGAACATAGGTTCATGTCCGAAAGCAATGTCGAGCTGGTACGCCGCGGGTATGAAGCCGTGATGCGCGGAGACCTGGACGTCATCGCCGAGATCCTCGACCCCGACGTCAAATGGCACGCCGGAGACCCGACCGCCGGGTACGCGTGCCACAACCGTCAGCAGGCGGTCGCGTTCATGCGCCGGAACTGGTTGCGCCGGGGGGCGCCGCCGGGCGAGCTGGTCGACATGATCGACGCCGGCGACAAGGTCGTCCTGATAATGCGGCGGACCGGCGAAGACGGCGGGCCCGAGCTTGTCGCCAACCTCACGACCTTCCGCAATGGCAAGGTGATCGAGATGGTCCACTACCCGAACCCGGACGACGCGCGGGCCGCGGCGGGCGTGTGAGCCCGGCCCCATGAGACGTCACCGCGCCGCTGACCGGCGAGGAGTAGCTGTAGAGCCTGCGCGACGGACGCGAGGTGTGGATCGACGGCGAGCGGGTCCGCGACGTGACCGAGCACCCGGCGTTTCGCAACTCGGCGCGATCCGTGGCGCGCCTGTACGACGCGCTCCACGACCCGGGCACGCGCGAGTTGATGACCGCCGAGGACCGCCACAGGATCCGCACGCACCGATTCTTCATGCCCTCCTACTCGCCGGCAGACCTGCTCGCGTCGCGCGAGGCGATTGCGCACTGGTCGCGGCTGTCCTACGGCTACATGGGCCGGACTCCCGACTACAAGGCGTCTTTCATGGCGACGCTCGGCGCCGATCCCGGCCAGGGGATCGCCGAAGTTCCGCTGCGTCTCGGCGTAGGTCATCGTCCCCGGATGGAACGAGAAGATCTGCACGACCGCGCAGCAATGCGCCCCGCCGCTATGCAGGTCGAGAACGACGTCGGGCTGTCCGTTGTGCTCGAGGTCGACGACAGCAACCGCCGAGCGTCCGGTGACTGCCGTGTACGGCGCGCACAGATTTGCGCAGAACTTCGAGGTGACCGGCTCGTTGTAGAAGACCGTCCCGCCACGACAATTCTGATCACATCCTGAAGACCTGGATCAGCCGCTGCTCGTGCTCGGCGTCGATCCGCGCGATCACCTCGAAATGTTGCTCCAGCCCGGAGCCACGGAGCTTCTCGGCCAGCAACTCGTCAACCTGGAAGATGCCGGCGCTGTTGGACATCGCGATCTCCACCCGCACCGTCCGCTCCGTGCCGGGGGAGATCCTGACCTCGTCGATCGCGTACGCCGACAGCGAGTGGATGTTGTAACGCCCCGCCTCGAACGGGACCCGTGAGCGGCCGCGCGCCATGTCGAGCGCGTCGGCCACGCGCACGATCCCGGCCTCGACCGTGAACGGATGGCCGTCCCGGCGGTGACCGATGATCGCGTGCATCGCATCGGAGGCGATCACCGTGCGCTCCGGTTCCTCATAGGCGCTGCTCAACAGCGACTCGAGCTTGTCAGCGCTCAGGAACAGGCTGTAGCGCTCGTGGTCGTCGCGGTGGATCGACATGCCGACGCAGTGGAACAGACAGCCGGCGGCGATCACCACCTCGGCGTCGTGGTCGCTCATCCCGTAGTCCGCCTTGACGCTCGGCACCACGCCGTGGCGGAACAGGATCCGCGCCAGTCGCAGACCGATGTTGAGCACGATCTGGATGTGCACCCAGCTGTGATCGCTCATGCCCAGGCGCCGGCTCGCGTTGACGGCGGAAACGTGCCACAGCGCCTTGACGTGAGGATCGGCGTTGACGGCCTCGAGGAACCGCTCGAGCCGGCGGTTGCCTCGGGTCGGTGCGCGCACCCGCACCTCAGCGATCGCTTCCCGCGGTGGGATCGGCGGTTCCAGGGGCCGCTCGCCCCCGGCGGCGTCGCTCACCCCGTCCTCCTCGTCAGCCATCCGGCACGTCCAGCAAGAGCCCCTCGCGCAGCCCGCCCCGGCCCACCTCGAGCGGCGCACCGAAGCGCTGCGCGGCCACCTCGAGGATCAGCAGACCGGCGGGGAGCAGCCGAACCCGGTCCGCGTCGAGCCCGAAGTGGCCGGCCAGGACGGCCGCCGGCTCGGCCGAGAGCAGGGCGAGCACGCGCGCGAACACGCCGGCGTCGAGCAGCGGTCCAGCGATCCGCCGCAGCGAGGTGGCGCTGCCCCCGACCGCCACCACGCGCGCCGCGGGTGGCGGCTGAACGCCGTCGAGCACCTCGCTCACCCGGGCCCGCGCCCGCGCGAGCTCATCCGCCGAGGGCGGGTCCGACGGCAGGCAGTCGTCCACGAGTTGGCCGGAGCCGAGCTCGAACGAAGCAAACCACGTCACCTGGTCGGGCGCCGTTCCGACCACGAGCTCGCACGATCCGCCCCCGACGTCGACGACCCCGAGAGGTCCTGCCGGGACGAAGGCGAGCGTCTGGGCCGCGCCGCGGAACGCGAGCCGCGCTTCTTCCTCGGCGGAGAGCACGCTGATCTCGAGGCCGCATGCGGTCCGCACGGCGGCAAGCAGCGCGTCGCGGTTGGCGGCCTGCCTGACCGCGGCGGTGGCGACGCCCCGCACCTCGGTGGCTCCGAGCGCGCGCGCCGTCTCGAGCTGGGCCGCGACGACCGCGGCCACCTCGGCGATCTTGCCGGCCCCGATCTCCTCGTCAGCGGTCAGGCCCCGGCGGACGTGGGTGAACGACCGCTCCTGGTGAACTTCGACGAGCCCCTCGTCGTCACAGTCGGCCACCAGCAGCCGCGTCGTGTTCGAACCGATGTCGATGCAGGCGCGGCGCACGGTGGTAAGGCGGGTCGCGTACAGCCGCGGCCGGCTGGCACCCGCGGGCGGACTCTACTGATGCCGCACCGCCGATGCGCGGGCTTGCTCGAGCCGCGGAACCGAAGGCGTCGGGTCCGATCCCGGCGACCCCGCGGGATCACTCTCCAGCAGCGGCGCCGGATCGGTCCCGAGCGGCACGGCAACGGCATCGGCTACGGCCGCGGCCGGCGGGGCCAAGTCGGTGAGCATCACCCATACCAGCAGGGTGATCACCAGCGATCCCGCACCCGCCACCGCGAGCGCCGCTCGCGGGCTCCCGAGCGCTGCGATCGTCCCGCCGAGCAGGATTCCGGCTCCCGGCACCGTCTGGTACAGCGACTCCTGGAGGCTCATCATCAGCGCCATCCACGAGGCGTCCGTCAGCTCCTGGACCGCGGTCCGTCCGGCCACGCTCTCGATCCCGTTGCCGACACCAGCGACCGCTGCCCCAATGATCGCGACGGCCAGCGTGGGCGCGAGCGCCATGATGAGCAGGCCGATGCCGAGCGCACCCGAGCCGATGACGATCAGGGCGCGCGAGGGGAGCCTGTTCCAGCGAGCGTAGACGGCCGCGCCCGCCACCGCGCCCGCTCCCCACGCCGACACCATCGCGCCATAACCTGCCGGGCCGGCGTGCAAAGAATGTTGGGCGAACACGACCTCGACCGGAACCGAGATCGTGAAGAACAGGATGCCGGACGCCTGCAGCAGCATGAGTCCGCGGAGCGGCGGACGCTCACGGACGTGGGCCACCGCAGCGCGGACGCGTCCACGCGCGGGGGAGCGCACCGGCGACGGTTCGGGAAGACCGGTTGCGGTGGCGAGCACGAGGCCGATCACCGCAAACAGGCCGGCGTCCCCGAGCAGCGCCTGGGTTGTGCCACCGGCCGCGACAGCCGCTCCGCCGAGGGCCGGGCCGATCAGGAACGCCAACGAGAAGCCTGCGTTTCCGAGCGCATTTCCCTCTCGCAAGAGCCCCGCCGGCGAGGTCACGGCGACAGTCGCAGCGCGAGCCAGAGATCGGCCCGTCAGCGCGACGATTCCGTTCACGAGGCTCAGCGCCAGCACCGTGGCCAACATGAAGTGACGTCCCGCCAGCGCGGCCAGCGCCAGGAAGATGGCGGCCTCGAGCCAGTAGAGGGCAGGCAGCACGCGACGCGGCGGAAGCTGATCGAGACGCGCCACCAGCATCGGCGAGAGGAGCGCCGGCACGAACTGGGCGCACAGGAAGAACGCCGTCGCGCCGAAGGCACTACCCGTGCGCCGGTAGATCAACAGGGTCAGCGCGATCGTGCCGACCCAGTACGCGAGCTCGTTGAGGGTGTAGGCGGCCAGAAGCCGCCGGAAGACAGGGATCCTGAGGACCGGCTTCAATGGCTATACCTCCACGGCGATCCTAGTACCGGGGAGGCAGCGGCGGCCCCCAGAAGGGGGTTGGGTCGACGCACGACGACCAGTGACTGGGAGAAAAGCGCAACATCGCATACGGTTGGGACGTCGCCTCCCGGTCCTGCGCACAGATATCCATACGGGCCCGGCCTTCAATCTCCTTTTTGGAGCATGCGAGACCGCCGCGGCTGTCATCCTCTGGCTGGGATGAGCATCCGCACCCGGTCCTGGTGCCGCGCCAACAGCTATGGCCACGAAACCTTTCCGGCCGGTCGACTCGCCGCCGAGCGCGAATCGACCGTGTCCGTGTGCCTGCCGGCGCGTAACGAGGCACGGACGATCGGGCCGATCCTCGAGCAGCTGATGCCCCTGCGCGAGCTCGGAGTCGTTGACCAGATCGTCGTGCTCGACCACTCGAGTGACGGCACCGCGGAGATCGCACGGGCGCTCGGCGCCGAGGTGCACGCCCAGAACGAGCTGATGCCCGAGGTGGGCCCGGTGCTGGGCAAGGGCGACGCGATGTGGCGAGCGCTGCCGGTGCTGACCGGCGAGGTGGTGTGCTTCCTCGACGCCGACTCCGAGCGCTTCGGCGCCCATTTCGCGTGCGGCGTGCTGGGGCCCGTCCTGTCCCGGCCGGAGATCGCGTTCGTGAAGGGGTTCTACCGCCGCCCCTTCCGCGTCGGCGAGACGACCTTCCCCGACGGCGGCGGCCGCGTCACCGAGCTGACCGCCCGCCCGCTGCTCAACCTCTTCTACCCGGAGCTCGCTGCCATCCGCCAGCCCCTCGCCGGCGAAATCGCCGCCCGACGCGACCTGCTCGAACGGTTGCCGTTCGCCACCGGCTACGGCGTCGACATCGGCCTGCTGATCGACGCCTACTCGGAGGTGGGACTCGAGGCGATCGCCCAGGTCGACCTGGACGTGCGCCAGAACGCCCACCAGCCGTTGCGGGACCTAGGCCCGATGGCTTACGCGGTGCTGCGCGCAGTCGCGGTGCGGCTCGAGCGCGAGGGCAGGCTGCGCGGGACGCCGCCGGCGACGTTCACGGCGGACGCGACCGGGCTGGACGCTCCGCACCTGGCGCTCTCCGAGCCCCTCGAGCGACCGCCTCTGCGCAGCCTGCGCGCCGCCGCCTGACCGCTACCGGCCGAACGCACCCCGCGCCGCGCGGGCCCCGATCGCAGAGTGCTCGATGAACCCGTAGGTGCCCCGGTCGCGCAACTCCGTGGCCGCCTCGCAGAGCGCGCCGAGCGCGGCGAACGCGAAGGCGCCGCCCACCGAGACGCGCGCCACGCCGAGTGCGGCCAGCTCCGGCGTGCTGGGGGCGCCTGGCCTGGCCAGCACGTTCACCGGGCGGTCGACCGATTCTACGACGTGCCGGATGTCCTGCGCCCGCACGAGCCCGGGGGCGTACAGCACATCTGCGCCGGCCTCCTGGTAAGCCTGGAGGCGCGCGATCGTGTCGGCCAGATCCTCGCGTCCACGGATGTAGTTCTCGGCTCGGGCCGTGAGCACGAGGCGGACCGGGCCCGAATGGGCGGTCTCGGCGGCGGCGACCACACGCTCACGCGCCAGCCCCGGCTCGTAAATCGCCTGCGACTCGCGCGCATAGTCCTCGACCGAGCAACCGGCCAAGCCGGTCTCTCGCGCCCTCGCGATCGTCTCGGCCACGCCCTCGGGATCGTCGGCGAAGCAATCCTCGAGATCGGCCGAGACCGGGAGGTCGGTGGCCTCCGACAGGGTGGCGGCATGCGCCAGGGCCTCCTCGCGCGTGACGGAGCCGTCCGGGCGCCCCAGCGTCGCGGCATGCCCGCTGCTCGTGGTCGCCAGCGCCTTGAACCCGAGCGAAGCGAGCACACCCGCCGAGCCGAGATCCCACGCGTTAGGCATCAGGAGCGGGTCGCCCCGCCGGTGGAGCCGCAAGAAGCGCTCGGCCTTCTCCTGCTGAGCGGCGCTCGTGCTCATTGGGGTCAGCCTACCGACGTGGGCTGGTGGCTAACCTCGGAATCGTGAGCTCCTCGACGTTCTCGCTCGGCCGCGAAAGCGCCGACGACGGATCCTTCCGCCGGCAGGAGAGCCAGTTCCGGCGGTGGGTGTCGGATGAGCCGAATTCGGACTTCCCGCTGTCGGTCGGGCGCTACCACCTGTACGTCGCGCGCGCCTGCCCGTGGGCCCACCGGACGATCATCGCCCGGCGCCTGATGGGCCTCGAGGATGCGATCGGGATCTCCTTCGTCGATCCGATCCGCGATGAGCGCGGCTGGGCGTTCACCGGTGAGGGCTACGTCGATCCGGTCAACGGCTTCGCGTTCCTGAGCGAGGCCTACACCGCCACCGATCCGGGGTATGACGCCCGGGTCACGGTTCCCGTTCTGTGGGACAAGCAATCCGGCGTGATCGTGTCCAACGAGTCGGCCGACATCCTGCGGATGCTCAGCACGCCGTTTGCGCCGCTCGCCGACCACCCGGTCGACCTGTACCCCGAGCCGCTCCGAGACGACATCGACGTGCTGAACGATCGGATCTACGAGAACGTCAACAACGCCGTCTACAAGGCGGGCTTCTCCCGGCGCCAGGAGGTCTACGAGCGGGAGGTGCGCGCACTGTTCGCGATGCTTGACGAGCTGGACGAGCGGCTCGCAGCGCGCCGGTTCCTGTTCGGCCCCGAGCCCGTCGAGACCGACTGGAGACTGTTCACGACGCTCGTGCGCTTCGACGCCGTCTACCAGATCCACTTCAAGTGCTCGGTGCGCAAGCTCATTGAGTACGAGCACCTGTGGCCGTACGCGCGCGATCTCTACCAGCGGCCAGGCGTGGCCGACACGGTCGATTTCGACGAGATCCGCCGCCACTACTACCTGACCCATCCGATGATCAACCCGAGCGGGCTGGTGGCGCTCCGTCCCGCCGTGGGTTTCGAGGACCCGCCGGGTCGCGAGTCGCTCGGCTAGAGCCGCCCGACGGGTTCCGGACCCGCCCCTCAACGACTTCGTACGCAAATGATTTGCGTACGAGGCCCGGCTAGAGCCGGCCGATGGGTTCCGCACCCGCACCCGCCGACTTCGTACGCAAATGGTTTGCGTACGAGGCCCGCGTGAGCAGGACGCGACCTGCAAAATGCGACATTTGGCAGCTCCGGCGCCGGCCGTGTTGTCTTATGCATGTGGGGCATGCAAAACACGCCACGGCCGCGCGCATCGCCACCGATTGGCGTGTTTTGCATGTGAGCCGGGCCGCTCGCGGCCGGCCTCGGATTGCGGGTCCCCCAGGGTATACCGGGACGGTCGTGGCCAGGCTCGGGGACCCGGCTCAGCCCCAGGCGTTCCGCCGGCGCCGGCGCCGCCTCGCCAGCAGCAGCATCACGGCCACGCCGGCGGCCGCCGCCGGCGCTGGATTGCGCTTGACGCGGCCCCACATCACCCCACCGACCAGCGATAGGCCCTGGAGCGGCTCGCTGGGTTGGGGCGGCTGCTGCAGGCCGGGATCCGCCTGCACGCCGGGTGGCGGCGAAGACGACGCGGGAGGGGGCGGCGGGGTGACGACCGGTGGCGGGCCCGGGCTCGGTGGCGGAGGCGGCGCCGGCTCGTCCGCCGGAGCGCCCGGTCCCGTCCCGGCCGGACCTGGCCCGGCTCCCGGACCGGCGGGCTCGCCGGCCAACGGGCCGGACGGAGGGCCGGATGCCGGATCCGCCGGCGCCGGGACCACGGGCGGTTCCCAGGCGGGCGGTGCCTGCGTCTGCGAGACCCGCGTCTCCTGATTCGTAAGCGAGGGCGCGAAGATCGTCTCATCACGTGCGGGACTCGGCTCAGACGACTCCACGCCTGTCGGTTCGGACGAGACCACCCCGTCGGACGCGGACGATCCCATCCCCGCCGGCGCGGCGGCGTAACCCGCCGCCGGCGCGGCCTCCGAGTACCCGGCCGGCGCCGCCTCGGCGGGTGAGACGGGCTGGGCGACGGCCGCGGACTCCGGCTGCGCCGCAAGCGAGCTCTGCAGGCGCTTCGCGAACTCCCGAAGCAACCGTTCGGAGATGTCCTCGATCATGCCGCCGCGCCCGAACCTGGCCAGCCGTCCCGTGATGTGGTAGTCGGTCACGACCTCGACCCGGGTGCCGCGTCCATCCGCCGGCGCAAGCCTGGAGAAGATCGTCGCCTTGGCTCCGCCCTGCCCACGCTTGTCCGTGCCCTGCGCCTGCATGGTGGCGGTGTGCGACACCTCATCGACGTTCTCCATCTCCAAGCGGCCCGTGTAGGAGGCGGTGGTCGGCCCGATCTTGACGGTGAAGGTGCCGTTGTAGCTCCCGTCTTCGTTGCGGCCGGTGACGGCAGCTCCCGGCAGACAGGGGGCGACGTGCTCGACGTCGATCAGCGTCTGCCACACCCGCTCGAGCGGGGCGTCTACTTCAAATGACTGCTCTAGCTTCATGACGGATCGCCTCCAGGTCTTCGGGTGTGTCGACGTCGAGCGCCGCACGCAAGTCTCCGCATTCGATCGTGGGGCCGCCCCGCAGCACCTCGCGCGCGCCCTGGTCGCCGCGCAGCCCGGCGATCGCACGCATCTGGACGGGGCCGAGCACGACGGGATGTCCGGGCCGGCCGCCATAGACCGCGCGCGTTCCCGGCGGCTCGTCGACGAAGCGTGCGATCAACTCTGGGGTCATGCACGGCTGATCGCCCAGCGTGACGATCAGCTTGCGAACGTCGGCGCCGTCATCGGTGAGGTACCCGATCCCGCGCCGCAGCGAGAGGGCCTGGCCCTCCTCCCAGCGCTCGCAGATCACCGGCTCGGCGCGCCGGAAGCGAACCCGGGCCAGGATCTCCTCGGCGGAGGCGCCCAGGACAACGGCCACCCGCTCGAGCTCCGGCACGGCACATTGCGCAGCCACCGCGTGCTCAAGGAGTGGACGGCCATCCAGTTCAGCCAGGAGCTTCGATCGCTCGCCGAACCGCGTGCCGGCGCCGGCGGCGAGAATCAACCCGCAGATCAAGCGGGCACCTCGTGGATGCGCCCCTTGCTCTCCGCGAGCCGCCCTCCGTCGCGCCCATGGCGCGCGGCGACGATCTCGGCGATGATCGAGAGCGCGGTCTCCTCCCGGCTGATCGCGCCCAGATCCAGCCCGACCGGCGCGGATATGCGCTCGATCTCCTCCTCGGAAACGCCGGCAGCCACGAGCCGTTCGCGCCGCTTGGCCTGCGCCCGGCGCGACCCCATCGCGCCGATGAACCGCGCCGGCGAACCGAGCGACAGCAAGAGCGCCGCGTCGTCGAGCTTGGGGTCGTGGGTGAGCACCACGATCGATGTCGCGGGATCGACACCGCCGAGCTGCGCCACCGCCTCTTCCGGCCAGGCGGCGATCACCCGCTCGGCGTCCGGGAACCGATCCGGGGTCGCGAACCGGGCGCGCGGGTCGACGACGTAAGGCTGCCATCCGGCGGCCCGTGCGATCGTGCACAGCGAAGCCGCGATATCGACCGCCCCGAACACGATCAACCGCGGCGCAGGCCCAACGACGTCGATGAACAGCCCGTCGCGGCGCTCTGACGTTTCGGCCCATAGCAAATCGACAGCCACCCGGGCCGCCTCATCGTCGAGCTCTGGCGACCCGAGCGACCCCGACCGGGCTCCGTCGGCCTCGACGAGGAGCTTCGCCCCGGGAGAGGCGCCTTCCAAGACGGTTACCTCGGCGGCGCGGCCGCCGCTGCGGGCAATCTCCTCGAAGCGGCCGGGCTCGTATGCCTGTACCCACACGTCGATCTCGCCGCCGCACGGCAGCCCGACGTCCCATGCGTCGGAGTCGGCGATCCCGAAGTGCAGCAGCTGCGGGGGGTCGCCCTTCAAGACCCCGTCGGCGATCTCGGCCACCGCGCCCTCGACGCAGCCGCCGGACACCGAGCCGGCGATGTCGCCGCGGTCGTTG
Organism: Solirubrobacteraceae bacterium; assembly: GCA_035625625.1. Lineage (GTDB taxonomy): Bacteria > Actinomycetota > Thermoleophilia > Solirubrobacterales > Solirubrobacteraceae > Palsa-465. Next base: position 30,798 of record DASPPG010000302.1, on the reverse strand, counting down.
ACCGCCATCTTCGCGCCCGGGGGACGCGGCGCCGAGCGCTGGACATCGATGACGGTCGCGAGCGCGATCCGGTCGCCGCGCTCCTTCCAAACCCCGATTTCGGACAGGACCTCTTGCATGGGAACTCAGATCTCCTCAAGGATGAACGCTAGCTGCTCGAGCGAGGCGAGCGAATTTCCGGCCAGCAACTCGTCGGTGTGCGGGATCGCCGCCCGCATTCCGCGGGTCAGCGGGGCAAACTCGGGATGGGCGGCAAGCGGGTTCAGCCACACGAGGCGGTGCGCGCTGCGCCGCAAGCGAGCGATCTCGACCCCCAAGACGTCAGGGTCGCCGCGATCCCATCCGTCGGAAAGGATCACCACCACCGCGCCCCGGCCCACCCGCCGGCCGTGATCACGGTTGAGCGCGGCCAGCGCCGCCCCGATCCGGGTGCCGCCGGAGAAGTCGGTGACCGCCTCGGCGGCGCGCTCCAGGGCACGGTCGTGGTCCCGCCCGCCGAGCTCGTGCGTGATCCGGGTCAGGCGGGTGCCAAACGCGAACGCCTCCACCCGTCGGCGCGCCGACACCGACGCGTGCAGGTACTGGAGGAGCATCCGGGCATATGGCGTCATCGAGCCGGATACGTCGAGCACCAGCACCATCGGCCGCGGCCGGCGCGACGGGGCGCGCCATACCCGGTCGATCGGCTCCCCGGCGGTGCGCAGCGAGCCGCGGACCATCCGCCGCAGATCGGGGCTGTGCCCCCGGCGACGCGATGGTCGCGTCCGGCGCGACAGGCGGGTCGGTCCCCGCTGGGCCAGCCGCGCGATCAGCTCGCGGGCGGCGGCCATCTCCAAGTCCGTGTAGCTCGCGAAATCCTTGTGGCACAAGAGCTCGACGTCGCTCCAGGCGGCCGGTACCGCAGTCGGGTCCGCGTCCTGGTTGGGCGGCGGCGGCGCCGTGGCCGGAATCCCGGCGTGCGGCAGCGCCTCTCGAGGTATCCCCTCGAGCTCGTCGAACGGCGTCGCTCCCAGGGGGACGCGATCGTCGCCGAAGACGGCGAAGAAGGCCCGTTCGAACTTCGCGAGATCGCCGCGCTCGGAGCACAGCACGGCGCGCAGGGCCGACCGCGCATCCTCGCGCGAGGTGCAGTCGACCGCCTCGAGCGCCCGGTGCGCGGTCAGCAGCTCACCCATCCCGACCCGCGCGCCCTGCGCCCTCAAGCTGGCGGCGAGCGCGGCGAGCTGATCGGTGACGGCCTCGGTAAGGACCTCAGACGCCATCGAGCACCCTGCGCTGGCGCACCCGTTCGACGTCCTCGTGCACCTTCAAGGCCACCCCGAGCGTCTCGTCGAGGTCGGCGTCCTCGCCCAGCGCCAGCAGCGCCCGCGCCCACACCAGGGTCTCTCCCACCCCAGGCAGCTTGTACAGATCGCCGTGCTCGCGCAGCCGGCCCACGGCCGTGACGACCCGGCTGGCAATCGTCTCGGACACCCCCGGGACCCGGGCGTGGACGATCGCCCGCTCGAGCTCCGCGCTCGGGTAGTCGATCCAGTGATAGAGACAGCGGCGCTTCAACGCGTCATGCAGCTCGCGAGTTCGGTTCGAGGTCAGAATCACTATGGGCCGACGGGCCGCCGTGATCGTCCCCAGCTCCGGGATGGTGACCGCGAAGTCGGCCAGGAACTCGAGCAGGAACGCCTCGAACTCGTCGTCCGCCCGGTCGATCTCGTCGATCAGGAGGACCACGGACTCGTCTGCGTCAGCCTCCAACGCATCCAGCAGCGGTCGCCGCAGGAGGAACCGGCGCGAGAAGAGCTCTCCCTCGTTGACGCCACCCTCCGCCGCCCGTAGCGCGAGCAGCTGACGCGGATAGTCCCAGTCGTAGACCGCGTGATGGAGGTCGATCCCCTCGTGGCACTGCAACCGGATCAAACGCGCGCCGGTGGCGCCGGCCAGGGCACGCGCCACCTCGGTCTTGCCGACCCCCGCCTCGCCCTCGAGCAGCAGCGGCTGCTCGAGCGCCACGGCGAGATGAACGGCCAGCGCGAGCGGCCGGTCGGCGAGATAGCCCTGCGTCGCGAGTGCCTCGCTCGCCTCCTCCACTGACCCAACGTAAGTAAGACTCACACAGCCATCATGGCAGGCCAGCCGCAGTTTCCAGCGCCCGGCGGCACATCACCCGCGCGAGATGCCGCTTGTACTCGGAGCTCGCGTTCAGGTCGGCGGGCGGATCGGTGCCCTCGGCAGCTTGTTCGGCCGCACGTGCGATCGAGGCGGCATTCGCCGGCTGGCCACGCAGCGCGTCCTCCACTGCGTGTGCCCGCAGCGGCACCGACGCCATGTTGGTCAATCCGACCCGGACGTCTTCGACCGTGTCGCCGTTCTTGCGAACGAGTGCCGAGACCGCCACCATCGCCCAGTCCTCGCTGCGTCGGTTGAACTTCTCGTAGCCGTACCCCCAGCCGTCGTAGGCGGGCATCCGCACCTCGGTCATGACCTCCGTGGGCTCGACCGCCGTCTCGAGATAGTCACGGAACAGGTCGGAGGAGCTGACCGTCCGCTGCTGGCCGCCGGCGCCTTGAAGCGTCACCGACGCCTCGCAGATCAGCATCACCGCCGGCAGGTCCGACGCGGGATCGCCGTGCGCCAGCGAGCCCCCGATCGTGCCGCGGTTGCGGACCTGGGGATCGGCGATCGTCCCTGCCGCCAGCGACACCACGCCCAGGTCGGGCGTGTGCTCGAGCTCGGCGTGCGGCGTCAGCGCGCCGATCCGCCAGTTGCCGTCCTCGCGCTGGATGCCGTGCAGGCCAGGCACCTTGCGCAGGTCGACGAGCAGCGACGGAGTGGCCAGGCGGAGCTTCATCAGCGGCAGCAGCGAATGGCCGCCGGCCAGCAGCTTGGCGTCCTCGCCACCGTCGGACAGCGCCTTGATCGCGTCCTCGAGCGTGTCGGGTGCGGTGTAGTCGAACTCAGCGGGGATCATGCCGGCACACCTCCTTTGGCTTCCTGAATCGCCTCCCACACGCGCATCGGGGTGAGCGGCATGTTGATGAACTCGACTCCGAGCGGGCGCAGCGCGTCGATCACGGCGTTGGTGACCGCCGGCGTCGCGGCGATCGTGCCCGCCTCGCCGACACCCTTGACCGTGAGAGAGTTGACCGGAGACGGCGTCTCGGTGCGGTCGGTCTCGAAGCTGGGCAGCTCCGCCGCCGTCGCCAGCGCGTAGTCCACGAACGTGCCGGTGACGAGCTGGCCGGCGTCGTCGTAGTAGACGCGTTCGTACAGCGCCTGCCCGATCCCGTGCACGATTCCACCGTGTACCTGGCCGTCGATCAGCATCGGGTTGATCGCAGGCCCGCAGTCGTCGACCGCGACCCAGCGAACGACCTTGACCTTTCCGGTCTCGGGGTCGACGTCGACCACGCACGCATGGGCACCGAAAGGGAACACGAAGTTCTCGGGGTCGTAGAACGACTGCTCGTCGAGTCCGGGCTCCATGCCCTCGGGCATGTCCATGGTCACGTATGCGGCGCCCGCCACCTCGGCGAGCGTCAGCCCCTTGTCGGGCGATCCGCGCACCGAGAACTTGCCGTCGTGCAACTCGATGTCCTCCGGGGCAGCTTCGAGCTGATGGGCGACGATCGCCTTGGCCTTGGCCGCGACCTTGTTGGCCGCCCGCGCGGCCGCCTCGCCGCCGACGGCGAGCGAGCGCGACCCGTACGTGTCGAGCCCGAACGGACCCGTGTCCGTGTCGCCGTGGATGACCTCGACCTGCGACGGGTCGATCCCAAGCCGGTCCGCCACGATCTGCGCGAAGCTGGTCTCGTGGCCCTGCCCATGCGGGGAGGTGCCGGTGTACAGCGTGACCGACCCGGTGGCGTGGACGCGTACGGAAGCGGACTCCCAGCCGCCCCCCTGCAGCCCGAAGCCCGCGGGACCCACCGCCCGCGACGGCGCGTTGCCGCAGATCTCGGTGTAGGTGGAGAACCCGATGCCGCGGTAGATGCCCTGCTTACGGAGCGCCTCGGCCTCCTTGCGCACCTCGGCCGGATTAATGTGCTCGAGCAGCTTGTCGAGCGCGCCCGCGTAGTTGCCGGAGTCGTACACGACGCCAATCGGTGTCTCGTGGCCTTCGGCGAACGGCGGGATGAAGTTCTTGCGCCGCAGCTCCAGCGGGTCCATCCCCAGCTCGTGGGCGAGCTGGTCCATCACGACCTCGATCATGTGAGTCGCCTCGGGGCGGCCCGCTCCGCGGATCGCGTCCGTCGGGAACTTGTTCGTCATCACGCTGGTCACGTCGGTGACCACCGCGGGCGTGTTGTAGACCCCGCACATCACGAACCCGCTCAGCGGCGGGATCAGCGGCGTCAGCAGCAGCTGATACGCGCCGACGTCCGCGATGATCTTCGAGTGCCAGGCCGTGAGCGTGCCGTCCCGCTTGGCGCCGACCTTGACGTAGTCGATCTGGTCACGCCCGTGGTGGGTGACCATCAGCCCCTCGGAACGCGTCTCGATCCACTTCACCGGGCGTCCGAGCTTGCGCGACGCCCATGCGCAGCCGATCTCCTCGGCGTAGATGTTGAGCTTGGAGCCGAAACCGCCTCCGACCTCGGGCGCGATCACGCGGACCCTGTCCTCGGGGATGCCAACCAGAAGCGACAGGAACAGGCGCAGGAAGTGCGGAACCTGAGTCGAGCTCCAGACGGTGAGCCTCTCACCGCGATACTCGGCCAGTACCCCGCGCGGCTCGATCGCCCCACCGGCGATGCGATGGTTGACGATGCGACGCTCGAGGATGACGTCCGCCTCGGCGAACCCGGCCTCGAGATCGCCGCCGCCGAGCGACCAGTCGCAGACCTTGTTGGTCCCGAACTGCTCGTGGACGAGCGGCGAGCCCTCCTCGAGCGCCTTTTCGGGATCGGTGACGACCGGAAGCGGCTCGTACTCCACGACGACGTCCTCGGCCGCGTCGACCACCGCGTAACGATCGTCGCCGACCACAAGCGCGACCGGATCACCGACGTGCTTGACGGCGTCCTTGGCGAGGACCCAATGCTCGGGCGTGTTGACCTCCACGCCGGGCGGGACCCAGGCCATCGGCAGACCCGCCTCCATGTCGAGGTCGGCGTTGGTGTAAACGGCGACGACCCCGTCGCGATCCTTGGCCGCGGACGTGTCGATCGAGACGATCTTCGCGTGCGCTTCCGGTGAGCGCACCCATGCCGCCCACAACTGCCCGACGAGGTTGATGTCGTCGACGTAGCTGGCGCGACCGGTGATCAGTCGCGGGTCCTCCTTGCGCCGCATCGCGCGGCCGACGTACGACTTGGTCGCAGCGCCGTTCGTCATTGTGCTCATGCCGTTACCCCCGGTTGTCCGCCTGACGTGGCGCCTACGGTCGCCCCCTTTGCATTCGCCGCGTCGAGTACGGCCTTGACGATGTTGTGGTAGCCGGTACACCGGCACAGGTTGCCCTCGAGCCCATGCCGCACCTCTTCCTCGGTGGGGTTCGGGTTCTCGGCGAGCAGTCCCGCCGCGGCCATGATCATGCCGGGCGTGCAGTAGCCGCATTGCAGGCCGTGGTCGTTCCAGAAGGCCTCCTGCAACGGGTGAAGCTCGTTCTCGGACGCCAGGCCCTCGATCGTCGTCAGCGCGACGCCGTCGGCTTGCACGGCAAGCACCGTGCACGACTTCACGGCCTTGCCATTCATATGGATCGTGCAGGCGCCGCAGTTGGATGTGTCGCAGCCAACGTGCGTGCCGGTCAATCCGAGCTGGTCGCGCAGGGCGTGGACCAGCAGCAGCCGCGGCTCCACGTCCAGATGGTGCTCGACACCGTTGACATTCAAGGTCACCGGGACTGTCTGGCTCATGCCTCTCCCTCCTGGGTTAATGGGCTAAACGCGACGATACCCGACGGGATTGGTCGCTGTGAAGTGCTCACCACCAGGGCTGCGCGGATGGTCACACGACGCAGCGCTCAGCGGCTTGCCAGCACCTGATAGACCGACGCCCAGCCGGTCTCGAACGCCTGCCTGCCAGCCCGCAGATAGAGCTTCCAGATCCGGGCTCGCTCGATTCCCGCCAGTCGCACGGCGTCGTCCCAGTGCGCGTCGAAGCTCCCGATCCAGTAGCCGAGCGTGCGGTGGTAGTCGGCGGGCAGGCCCTCCACGTGGCGGGTCACAAGACCGGCCCGCTCGAGTGCCCGTTGCACTCGCGAGAGCGGCAGCGGCACTCCGTCGGGGAACACGAAGCGCTCCGAAAACGCTCCCTCGTCCGCGGTGTCGAGGTCCTGGAGCTTGGCGATTCCGTGGTTGAGCAGCCGCCCACCGGGCCTGAGCAGCTCATGCAGGCGGCGGGCGTAGACGTCGATGCGCTCCTCCCCCACGTGCTCGACCATCCCGATGCTCGCGATCGCGTCGAACGGCCCGTCCGACACCTCGCGGTAGTCGGCCACGCGAATCTCGACGCGGTCGGCCACGCCGGCCTCCCGCGCGCGCTCAGTCGCGAGCCGCGCCTGCTCCTCAGACAGGGTGATTCCGACCGCGCGTACACCGTGGCGCCTGGCGGCGTGGATCACGAAGCTCCCCCACCCGCAGCCGACATCGAGAATGCGTGCGCCCTCCCGCAGGTCGAGCTTGCGGCAGACGAGTTCGAGCTTCGCCGCCTGGGCCTCCTCCAGCGTCTGCGCGCCGCCCGAGAAGTAGGCGCAGCTGTACGTCATCGAGCGGTCGAGAAACAGCGCGAAGAAGTCGTTGCCGACGTCGTAGTGGTGCCGCACCGCCCGCCGGTCGCGGGCGATGGTGTGCCGTTGCCCGCGCAACCGAAGCTCGACCGCCGGCGCCGGCGGGGGGATCACCAGCCCGCAGGCGCGAACCAGCGCAACGCCCAGACGGGCTAGCTGGCCAACCCCGAGCCGCGGCGGCTCGAAGGTGTCCACCATCCGCAGCGCGCCGTCGAGGTCGTCGACATCGAGCATGCCGGCCGCGTACGCCCGGCCCAGCCCCAGCTCGCCGGGCGCGCGGAGCACGTGGGCCAGCGCACGCGGGGTCCGAAAGGTGAGCGTCGGCGCGCCGGGCTCGGTCGCCGGTACCTCGGAGCCGTCCCAGAAACGAACCCCGAACGGACGGCTCGGGAGGACGCTCGTCAGCGCGTTCCGAAGCGGGGCCGTGTCGGACAGCGCCAAGGGTCGCGCTCAGCCTACCTCGGGCACGGCGAGCTGGAGCATGCGCTCGGGGCTGATCCGCACGACGTCCCACGCCAGCCCGATCTTCTCCATCCACTGGATCATGCGTGCGGCCGGGTCGAGCTGCCAGCGCTTGAGCCCATGACGGTACGAGCACGGAAAGGCGTGGTGGTTGTTGTGCCACGCCTCGCCCCACGTGGGAATGGCGAGCCACGCGAGGTTGCGCGACTCATCGCGCGTGTTGAAGTCCCGCCGGCCGAAGAAATGGCACAGCGAGTTGATGCTGAACGTCGCCTGATGGACGAGGAAGATGCGCGCGGCTCCACCCCACAACAGGGCCGTAAGTCCCCCAGCGATCGTGCCGGTGAGGGCCACGCCCAGCCCGAACGCGGCGGCGAGGCCGGCGATCACCCACACGACGAACGTCCGGTCGACGAAGCGAACCCACGGGTCGGCGAGCAGATCCTTGGCGTAGCGGCGCTCGTCGGCCACCTCCATGTCGCTGAATACCCAGCCGATGTGGGCATGAGCCAGGCCGCGAAGTGCCCCGCGCCACCCCGCGCCGTGCCCGACGTGCGGACTGTGGGGGTCGCCGTCGGCGTCGGAGAACTGGTGGTGCTTGCGGTGCGTCGCGACCCAGTCGATCACCGGGCCCTCGGCCGCAGCGGACCCGAGCGCAGCGAACGCGGCGCGGGTCAGCCCGTGGCACCTGAAGGCGCGATGAGTCAGGAGCCGGTGAAAACCGACCGTCACGCCGGTGCCGATCCCGAAGTAGCAGACGGCCAGGATCAAGAGGTCCTGCCAGTTCAGCAGATTGCCCATCCAACCGAACCACATCCCGATCGCGACCATGATCGGGGGCACGCCAGACACCAACGCGCTGGCGAGACGATCGACGAACGGCATTGTGACCGGCCGGACCTGCCCGGGGGACGCCACTGCGGGGGACGGTCCCATCTCACTCCTCGTGTGTGTGATTTCGCGCCGACGAGGACAGCCCTCGCGGCCACCGGCACCTGCGACTCCCACGCCGTTGCTGCCCGCTCAGGTGCCGAGCTGCTGTGACGCGGCCGCGATGCTATCGATTGCAGGCGACGCGGTGCGCTGACAGCTGTAGGAGCGAGCCCTCGAGGCCGTACGCGCAGTCCTCGCGGAAGCGGGATTCCAACCGTCTCTAGCTTGCCCCGGCGGACTCCGCGGATGGCCGGAGGCGAGTGACTAGCTTGTCGGGGCGGATGGGCAGGTCGCGGATCCGGATCGCGGTGGCGTGGTAGACGGCGGCGGTCACCGCCGCGGCGGTGCCCACGATCCCGATCTCGCCGATCCCCTTGGCGCCCATTGCGATCCCCTTGGCGCCCATTGGGTTCACGTGCGGGTCGTCCTCATCGAGCCACACCGCCTCGATCTGCTCGATGTCGGCGTTGACGGGGACGTGGTACTGCGCGAGGTCATGGTTCAGGTAGTCGCCGAACTCGAGGTCCAGCACGCTCTCCTCGTGCAGGGCCATGCCGATGCCCATGGTCATCCCGCCGATGAACTGCGAGCGGGCGGTCTTCGGGTTGATGATGCGGCCGGTGGCGAACACGCCAAGCGCGCGGGAGATCCGCACCTCGCCGGTGTCGACGTCCACGCGTGCCTCGATGAACTGGGCGCCGAATCCGTGTTTGGCCAACGGCGCGTCCGCGGCGACCTCCTCGCTCGTGTCGACCTCGACCTCGTGCGGAGAGTCCGCGCCTGCGCCGGCGAGCAGGGCACGAAGCTCCCGGCACGCCTTGACCACGGCCGAGCCCCACGACGCGTTGCCCATCGACCCGCCGGCCAGCGAGGCCTGGGGCAGACTGGAGTCGCCGATCTGGATCGCGATCTGCTCCAGTGGCACCTCGAGCGCGTCGGCGGCGATCTGCGCCAAGGCGGTGCGCGCGCCCGTGCCGATGTCGGCGGCGGCGATCCGAATCGTGTACCCGCCGTCCGGGTCGTAGCCGGCCCGCGCCGAGGACGGGCGGCGACGTGCCGGGTAGGTGGAGGCGGCGACGCCGGTGCCGACCAGCCAGCGCCCATCGCGGCGGACGGCGGGCCGCGGGTCGCGATCGGACCAACCGAACCGCTCGGCGCCTTCGCGCAGGCAGGCCACCAGGTTGCGGCTCGAGAACCGGTTGCCGGTCTCGGGGTCGACCTCGGGGTCGTTGCGGGCACGCAGCTCTATGGGATCGATGCCGCCGGCGATCGCCAGCTCGTCCATCGCGGACTCGAGCGCGTACATGCCGGGCGCTTCCCCCGGCGCCCGCATCCACGCCGGGGTCGGAACGTCCAGCCGGGCCAGCCGGTGCGTGGTGCGCCGGTTCGGGGCGGCGTACATCATCCGGCTCGGCAGGGCGGCCTGCTCGGCGAACTCACGGATGGTGGAGGTCTGGATGATCGCGTCGTGGCAGATCGCGGTGAGCCGCCCGTCGCGATCGGCGCCCAGCCGCAGGCGCTGGATCGTCGGCGTCCGGTACCCGGTGACCGCGAACATCTGCTGGCGGGTCACCGCGAGCTTGACCGGCCGCCGCGCTGCCTGCGAGCACATGACCGCGAGGATCACGTGCGGCCGCGGGGTGCCCTTGGACCCGAAGCCGCCGCCGACGTGGGGCGAGATCACCCGCACCGCCTCCGGCTCGAGTCCGAACGCCTTCGCCACCGTCGCCTTCACGGTCGAGGCGCCCTGATTGGAGTCGTACAGGGTGACCCCGCCCTGCTCCCAGACGGCGAGCGTGGCGTGCGGCTCCATCGGGTTGTTGTGCTCGGCCGGCGTGTCGTACGTGCAGTCGACCTTCACCTCGGCCGCCGCGAACGCCGCGTCGAAGTCACCGGCCGCCGTGTCGGCCGGGTAGTTCGGGTTGACCCTGTCGGGCTTGTACAGGCCCGGATGATCGGCCCGCAACAGCACGTCATGGCCCTCGGGCGCGTAGTCGATCCGCACCAATCGCTGCGCCTGGCGGGCGGTCTCGTAGCTGTCGGCGATCACCGCCCCCACGATCTGGCCGCGGTAGGACACCCGTTCGGACTGGAGGACCTCGAGCTCGGGGTCGGAGACCTCGTGCAGCCGCGGGGCGTTGCCATGCCAGACGAACGCGAGCACTCCCGGGAGCTCGAGCGCCGCGCCAGCGTCGACCCCGCGTACCGCGCCCTTGGCGATCGTCGACTGCAGGAGCGTCGCGTATGCAACCTGATCCCGGTGGTACTCGTAGGCGTACTTGGCCTGCCCGGTCACCTTCTCGCGACCTTCCAGGCGATCGACGGCGGTCCCGATCGCGCGTGTCGCGGTGGCGCTCACCCGGCCAGCTCCAGCATCGTGCTGACGATCAGGTTGCGCGCCAGCTCCACCTTGTAGCCGTTGTCGCGCAGCGGTCGGGCCTCCTCGAGCTCGGCCTCCGCCGCCCGGGCCGCGCGGTCCTCGTCGACCGGGCCGCCCTTCAGCGCGTCCTCGGCCCGAGCCGCTCGCCACGGTGCATGCGCCACGCCGCCCAGGGCGATCCGGACGTCCCTGGCCACGCCGGCCTCGAGCTGCAGGATCGCCGCGATCGACACGAGCGCGAACGCGAACGAGCGGCGCTCGCGCACCTTGCGGTAGCGCTGGCGCGTGGTGGCGGCGTTCGGCGGCGCCAGCTCGACCGCCGTGATCAGCTCACCCGGCTCGAGCAGGGTGTCTCGTTCCGGCTCGTCCCCGGGCAGCCGGTGAAAGCCGGGGATCGGGATGGTGCGGGCCCCCGCCTGGCCGTGTACGTGCACGGTGGCCCCGAGCGCGGCCAGCGCCACCGCCATGTCCGACGAGTGTGTGGCGACGCAGAGCTCGGAGTTGCCGAGGATCGCCAGGTTGTGGTGATCGCCCTCGCGCGCCGGGCAGCCAGCCGGATCCCGGCCCGCTTCCCGCTTGTTGCAGGGCTTGGTGACGTCCTGGAAGTACGCGCAACGAGTCCGCTGGAGCAGGTTCCCGCCCACAGTGGCGAGATTGCGAAGTTGACCCGAGGCGCCGTTCAGGAGCGCCTGCGAGAGCACTTCGTAGCGCTCGCGTACCCGTGGGTCGGCCGCCAGCTCGCTGTTTGAGACCGCGGCGCCGATCCGCAGCCCGCCGCCGTCAGTCTCCTCGATGTCGTTCTGGCCTTCGATCCGGTTGACGTCGATCAACGTGCCCGGTGTCTCCACCCCGAGTCGCATCAGGTCGACCAGGTTGGTCCCGCCGGCGAGGTACCGCGCCTCCGGGTCGTCGCTGCGGAGTGCGACGGCGTGTGCGGCGTCGGTGGCGCGCTCGAATCGGAACGGCCTCATGCGGCGGCGTCGGCGATCGCGGGCACGATGTTGGCGTAGGCGCCGCAGCGGCAGATGTTGCCGCTCATCCGCTCGCGGATCTCGGCCTCGGTCAGCTCGATCCCGCCGTCGGCGTGCGGCGTCACCGCGCTCGGCCAGCCGTCACGAACCTCACCCAGCATGCCCGCGGCCGAGCACAGCTGACCCGGCGTGCAATACCCGCACTGGAAGGCGTCGTGCGCGATGAACGCGCGCTGGAGCGGGTGGAGCTCTCCGTCCGTGTCGGCGAGCCCTTCGACGGTCACGATTTCCGCGCCGTCGTGTGCGACCGCGAGCGCGAGGCACGCGTTTGCCCGCCGGCCGTCGATCAGGACCGTGCAGGCCCCGCACTGTCCGTGATCGCAGCCCTTCTTGGGCCCGGTCAGGTCGAGATGCTCGCGCAGCAGGTCCAGCAGCGAGGTCCGCGTGTCGATCGTCAGCTCGTGCTGGGCCCCGTTGATCGTCAGGCCTACGTTGGCCAGCACCGGCGGCTCGATCCGGGCGCGATCGTCTGCTCCGGCCATCGCGTGAGGACTTTACCCCCGCCGAGGCCCCGGAAACCGGCCTCAGCCCGGCGCCAGCCGGTGGCAGTAGCGGTACGCCTCGGCGAAGCCCAGCCGCTCGTACAGCGCCACCGCCGGCGTGTTGTCTTCCTCCACCTGGAGGTAGGCGGTGCTTGCCGCCGCGCCGGCCAGCAGCGCCCGAACGAGCGACGTCCCGAGCCCGGAACGCCGGCGCGCGGGGTCAACCGCCAGGCAGAACAACCCGACCAGGTCGTCGTGGTCGACCGCGATCCCGACCGCGGCATCGTCAAGGCGAGCGAACTTGGCCCGCCCCGCGAGGTCCCCGAACACGGTGCGAGCGTGGGCCTCCGCGTCGCGGCCGGGCTCGCAGCGGGCCCACGCGCTGAGCCACTCCGGCGTCGCGTGGTCGGCCCGCTCGAGCGACGGCATCGCATCCAACCCCGGCTCCGCCCACACCTTCTCGTCTCGGTCCGCCGCCAGCACCAGCACCGGCCAGCGCTTCCCCCACCCACGCCGGTCCAGCTCGCGCATCAACTGCCCGTGCAGCGACACCGGGCTGACCTGGATACCGGCGTGGATCCCGTACCGGCGCGCGAAGCTCTCAACCGACGCGATCGCCGCCGGAAGCTCGGCCGCGACCAGCTCCCGGCACGGCGTGAGCGCGTTGTTCGAGCGGGCGCGATCCAGTCCCGGCGTGGCCCGCAGCACCCACCCGTCGGCGGTCCGCGAAGTCACGGTGGCCGGCCACGCGTCCACCGCGTGCTCCTCGAGTCGGCACACCAGCTCAGCTGGAATCTCGCGCGAGCAGGTCACGTAGCTGGGCCGCGTTGCGAACCGAGTAGTCGCTGTAGCAGTTGTTCATCAGCAGATGGCTCTCGCGTGCCTCCGAGGCGTGCTCGACGATCGCCGGAACGAGCTCCTCGAGCTCCTCGAGCGAGTACAGGTAGCGAAACCGCTCGGCCGCCGACCGCGATGTGTCCTTCCACGTGCTGTCCGAGCGCCCGTGGAAGCGCATCAGAAACAGGTCCGGGTTGGTCACCGCCATCACCCGGGGAAGCCCCGACGCCGGCGGTGCGTCGACACCCACGAAGATCAGGCCGTGCTCCCCGAGCATGCTCAGCGTCCGTTCGCGGTCGCGCTCCTCCTCCGTCCAGCGCGGCGAGCGGAACTCCACGCTGATCCGGTAGTCGGGCAGGCGCTCGCGGAGTGCCTCGATCTCGGCCCGGTTGTCCCGCCGCGGGCCGAACCAGGGCGGGTACTGGAAGAGGACCGCGCCCAGCTTGCCCGCCTCGTGCATCGGCCGGAGCGCGCCCTCGAACCGCCGCCACGCCTCGTCCATGCCCTCCGCCCCAAGGTGCTTGGGGTAGATGTTGCGCTTCTCGGCGACCTCCGGGTCCAGGCCCTCGCGCAGGTCCCGCCACAGCGAACGCGGCCTCGTCGGGTGGCCCGTCAGCAGCGAATAGGCCTTGACGTCGAATCGAAACTCGGCCGGCGTGCGCTCCACCCACAACGCGACCTGTCGCTCCGCCGGCGGGGCGTAGTACGTCGAGTCGATCTCGGTCAGCGGAAACTGCGACGCGTAGTAGCGCAGACGCTCCTCCGCCGACATCGTCTTGCTCGGATACCAGTCGCCCTGCTCGATCAGCGTCTTGTCGGTCCACGAGCAGCTCCCGGTCAAAACCAGATGCTCCCCAGACCACGCCGGTGCTCCAAGCTCACTGCTCACCCCTCGAGCTTACGGCCCGCGTAGAGTTCCACCAGCGCGCCCGCCCCGACCCCCAAGGAGAGCCGATGGGTTTCGATCAGTACCACGAACCTCCCGAGGAGCTAACGGCCGCCACCCGCACGTTCGCGCGCCTGTGCGCCTCGCTGACCGAGGAGGCCGAGGCGATTGGATGGTACGAACAGCGCATCGCGGTCGAGAGCGATCCCGAGGCCGTGGAGGTGATGCGCGACGCCCAGGGCGAGGAGTTCAAGCACTTCAGCATGGATCTCGAGTTCCTGCTTCGACGCGCCCCGGCCTGGCGTGAAATCGCCCAGGGCATCCTCTTTCAGCCCGGCGACATCGTCGAGCACGGCGAGGAGGCGGAGGCGGAGACCTTCGAGGGGAACGGCGCCGACGGCGAGGGCGGATACCCATCCGGATCGCTCGGCATCGGGAGCTTGAGGGGAGCGCGGCGATGAACCACCTACTCCGTTCACTCGCACCGATCAGCGACGACGGCTGGAAGATGCTCGATGACGAGGCGCGGCAGCGTCTCGCGCCGGCGCTCGCCGCGCGCCGGCTAGTCGACTTCTCCGGCCCCCATGGCTGGGAGTACTCTGCCACCAACCTGGGGCGGACCGCGCCGCTTGCCTCGGCCCCATGCGAGGGGGTGGCGGGACTGAGGCGACAGGTGCTGCCGCTCGTCGAGGTGCGCGCCGACTTCGAGCTGGCCCTCGCCGAACTGCGCGACGCCGACCGCGGCGCGGACGATGCCGATCTCGAGACGCTCGACAGAGCGGCGCACCAGATCGCCGTGGCCGAGAACATCGCGGTGTTCCACGGCTGGCACGGTGCGCTGACCGGCATCGGTGAGGCGTCTCCCCATGACCCGATTCCGCTCGGACCGAAGCCCGACGATTACCCGCGCCCGGTGGCGGCCGCGGTCGAGTTGCTCCTCCACAACGGGATCAGCGGCCCCTATGGGCTGGCGCTCGGCGGGGAGCACTACCAGCAGGTGGCGCAGACCGCCGAGCACGGCGGCTACCCGCTTCTCGAGCACCTGCAGAAGATCCTCGACGGCCCGATCGTGTGGGCGCCTGGGGTGGCCGGCGCCGTCGTGATCAGCCTGCGCGGCGGCGACTTCCGGATCGAGTCGGGCCAGGACCTCTCGATCGGCTACGCGAGTCACGACGCCGAGGCGGTCCGTCTTTACCTGGAGGAGAGCTTCAGCTTCCACGTGGCCACGCCCGAGGCCGCCGTCGCGCTCACCGCATAGAGACCGCCCCTACAGCGACGCCACCAGGGTTCGGATCTGGTCGGCCACGGTCAGCATCACGTCCCGCCCCAGCTCACCCGGGGTGGCGGCGCTGTCCGCGACGGAGGCCTTGACCGGCAGTGGATCGCTCAGGTACGCCTGATCCACCACCGGCGTGTACGCCGGCTCGCTTGGATCTCCGTCGTCGCACGGCGCGCCCGGCCGGACGGCCGCGCTCTCGGCTGCGCTCGGGCTCTCGCCGAGGACGAAGGCGTGCAGCACGCACCAGGCCGTGCGCGGCGTGCCGTAGCCGTGCGGTCCGACCAGCGAGGGGCTTAGGTTGACGAGTCCAGAGTCCCAGCCGGGGTTCTGGTCGTCGAAGTCGTAGTAGTAGACCCGCTGGACCTGCGGCGACTCGTCCGGCAGCCGCAGATAGCCCTCGGCGGCCAGCGCCTGCGCCAGCGGGTTGCCGTTCAGACACGCCGCCCACGATCCGTCGTCCTGCGGATTGCCGTCCGCGCAGTCGCGCGTTACCGGTTCCTTGCCCGAGTCGGTCAGCCACACCCCCACCTCCGTGAACCAGATCGGCGGGCCGCTCGGGTAGAACCGGTCGGTCGCCGTGATCGCACCCAGAGCGCTGGGCAGGCCGGACGACGGTGGCGGAACCGGATCGGCGGCGTTGAGCGCCGCGTAGCTCACGTCGATGTAGGGATTCAGCGCGATCGCGTCCGGCGGATGCGAATAGATCGCCGACAGGGTCCGCATGTAGCCCCGCAGGTAGTAACACGTCGACGGGGTGCACCGTGAGGAGGAGTAGTTGAAGCCCCCGGCGAGCAGCGTGTAAGACGGGTTGGAATCCACGCGCTTGGCGTCGAGGTACCAGTAGGCGGCGGCCTGCGCACTGCCGCCGTGCCCGTTCCCGCCCGACGGCTTGACCGCCCCACTTCCGAGCAAGCACTGATAGAAGACGCCTGAGCCGCCCACCCACACCCCGTTGCGGTGGGTGCAGTCGGGCCCGCCGGTCGCCGTCGAGTCAGCCGGATAGATCGAGTCGGGCTCGTTGAACACCTCCCAGTCCGTGACCCCGGGTGCGGCTCGCTCGAGCCCGCTGAGACCGCATTCGTACTCGGGGTCGGTCGGCCAGATGTCGTCGTGCGAGCTTGGCGGAGCGGTGGTCAGCGACACCAGCACGTGCCCGACGCCGACCAGGCGCTCGGCCGCGCTCAGCTCGTCGGCGAACGCCGCCTCCTCGGTGCCCGGGCCCGACGGAGACGGGGCGCAGGTGCCGGCGGCGAAGCTTCCCTCGCCGTCGTTGACCGCGTCCCACGGAACGTAGATACGGGCGTAGCAGATCGCGTTGGTCGGATTGGAGCTGGCACACGACGCCCCGCCCATCAGCTCGAGGAAGTACGGGTTGTGCTGGTAGGAGAAGGCGGGCGGGTCGCCCGTGACCATCCCGTCGAGATTTATCCCCCAGCCGACGGCAGCCGCGGCCCACGCGGGCCCCGCGAGCATGGCCGCTGTGACCGTCAGCGCGACGATCCACCGCAGCCCTCCCGCTTGCCTCAGCGCACGGCCGGCCAGAGGCCCGGGCCGTCCTTGTACAGCAGGCCGTCGCTCACCAGCTGTCGCACCACCGGGTACAGCGACGTGCGATTGACGCCGAGCTGAGCGACGATTTCCCTCACGCTTATTCCGGGCTCGACCCCGACCACCTCGAGCACGCGCTCGCGCCGGGTCGATTGGGCGCCCGCCGGCGCCGCGGTGGCGGCGCGCGTGGCAGAACGCGCTCCCCCGGGTCGGGCCTTCGTCCCGGACGCGCGACCGCGCGATCCCGTCGTTCGGCGACGTGACCGCGTCGCGGTCGCTGTCGCCGCTCCTGTCGCCGACCCGTCGTCGCGCCGCTCGCGGTCCAGGATTCCCAGCCGCGCCGCGACCTCACGCAATTGCTCGAGCTCGGCGGAATTCGCCTCGAGCTCCTTGATACGCGCAAGGATTCGCTCTTCCAGGCGCTTCAGGTCTTCGATGACGGTTGACACTTCACTCACACTCCCCCGGTCGATGAGGCTACGAAGCGCGGCGCGCCGCGCTCCGAGGTCATCGTAACGCCGGGATAGCCGGCGGCGCCATCGACGAGCGCCGCCAGCCGCCGGAGGGTGAGCCAACTGGTCTAGTACTCCCCGGGAAGCCCGCTGGTCCCGACCGACTTGGCCACCTTCAGCGTGGTCGAGCCGAAGTTGCCGCCGCCGCAGCGGCCTCCGACCGAGTACTTGCCGGTCTTCACGTTCTTGGCGAGCTTGACCTTGATCGAGAACGATCCGTTCGTGCTGTTCGCCAGCGATGCCGACACCGACGGGACGCCGGCGAAGTTCGTGTGTGTGGCACCCTTGAACGCCTGGGAGAAGAGGGTGGCCGCATCGTTCTTGTGTCCCGTCTGGCAGCCGGTCCCAACCGAGCCAGACACCGTCACCGTCTTGCCGGGCGCCACACTGCTCGGGTTCACCTTCACGAAGTGAGACGCCGCGAGCGCCGACGGCGCAAACGCGGCCAGCCCCACAAGAGCGGCGATTAGCTTCTTCACGAGAGCTCCTCTCGTCGTTTTCCTCTGGGCGCGGCGCATGTTAGCCGCGTCATCTATCAACACGACGAGTCGGGCGATCGTTTCGCTCCGGCTCTCGGCGCATCGTGCAGGGTCAACGCCGGCCCGCGATGATTTTCAGGCACCCGGTCGGTCGGTTAGGCAAGCGCACACCGTTCCGAGGCGCACCAAGAAGCTGAGAGGAGCCAGATCGTGGGCAACATCGCGGTACATGAATTCATCACCCTCGACGGCGTGATCGACGAGCCGCGCTGGACGATGGACTATCCGTTCGATCCCAGGATGGGCGGGGCGATCGGCGCCATCATGGGAGCCAGCAAGGGGCTGCTGCTGGGACGCCGGACGTACGAGATGTTCGCGCCGGCGTGGTCCGGACGGACTGCGGAGCAGGATCCCGGCGCGCCGTTCATGAACGAGTCACCCAAGTACGTCGTGTCGTCCACGCTTCACAGCGCGGACTGGAGCAACTCGAAGATCCTGGGCCCATACAGCGCCGAGGCGATCCGTGACCTGAAGGATTCGATCGACGGCAACCTCTACGTCAGCGGCAGCGCCATGCTGGTGCGCGCCCTGCTCGCCGACGGCCTGATGGACGAGTTCCATCTGTTTGTGTTCCCGCTCACCCTCGGCACCGGGCTCCGGCTGTTCCCCGACGGAAGCGCCCCGATCAAGCTGACGCTGGTCAACGCCGAGACCTACAACAGCGGGGTTGTCTACTTGCGCTATCGCGCAGCCTCGTAGTGGTTGCATCCCTGCGTGTCAGGAGAATGTCGGCATGACGCTCTTCCCCGAATCTCACCGAGACCTCCTGAACGCGCAGGTCGCGTCGCTGGCCGCGATCGGCCGCGACGGTTATCCACAGGTCACCGAGATCTGGTTCCTGTACGACGACGGCGAACTCAAGCTCTCGCTCAACACGTCGCGATTGAAGACCCGCAACCTCCGGCGGGACCCCCGCTGCGCCCTGTTCCTGCTCGACGTCCGGAACCCGTAGCGGTACGTCGAGGTGCGCGGCGACGCCAAGATCGAAGCGGACGACGACTACACGTTCGCGGACAAGCTCGGCGCGAAATAGAACGCCGACCTCAAGGTGTACGACCCACCCGGCGCAAGCCGGGTGGCGGTCACGATCGAACCGAAGAACATCTACGCCGTCGATATGAGTGGAGGCTGAACCCTCGGCGCGAGCGGGATAGGCTCCGTGCCCATCGAGATCTGCAGCCGACACCGTGTCGAGAGCTTCACCACGCTCGACGGCTCCACGATCCGGGAGCTGGCCGGTCCGGCCTGGACCACGGCTTGCCACCAGAGCCTGGCCGAGGCGACGCTCTCTGCCGGCCGGGAGACCGTCGAGCACTTGCACCGCGAGAGCGAGGAGATCTACTACTTCACGGCCGGCCGCGGCCGTATGCGTCTGGGCGACGATGAGGAGGAGGTCGGCGCCGGCGACTGCGTGGTCATTCCCGCCGGCACGAAGCACAAGCTGTGGGCGGGGCCGGACGAGGACCTGGTCCTCCTCTGCGCCTGCGCGCCGCCCTACCGTGACGACGACACCGAGCTGACCGAGGCGCCATCGTGAGCATGCGAGGTGATCGATGAGCGAGGCGAGGCTCGAGGACGGCGTCCCGACCACCGCCGGCTGGTTCGTGGTCAACGTCCGCAACGCGCGCTGGTTGCACAACGACATGCGCGCGGTGTGCCGCTTCGGCGGCGAGGGGGAGGCTCACTTCGACGACCTCGGCGTTTGCCTGTACTGGCTCGAGCCGGGCAAGCCGATGTCGATGTACCACCACGAGGCCGGACAGGAGGACTTCCTGATCCTCAAAGGGGAGGCGATTCTCCTTGTCGAGGGTGAGGAGCGGCCGTTAGGGACCTGGGACTTCTTCCACTGCCCTTCCCGCACGCCCCACACCATCGTCGCCGCCGGCGAAGCGCCGGCACTGGTGCTCGCGGTGGGCGCCCGCAAGGAGACGGGGAGCGTCCGCTATCCCGTCGAGCCGGCGGCGATACGCCGCGGCGCCGGCGTATCCGACGAGACCGAGTCACCGCAGGAGGCCTACGCTCGTTTCGGACCGCCGCGCCCCGGTCCTGCGCCGCCGATCTTCGACTGAGCGCACGGACATGCATGTCCCGTCACTCCGCCCCGGCCGCCCAGACCGCGACGGATTAAGCGTGTAGGGCATGCCGAGTCCGTCACGCCCGGCCGCGGGGCGCTCGCATGACGAGTCATGCACGCCGGGTACGCAAATCATTTGCGTACGCCCGCCGGGCCAGGCGCTATGCCCCGTCGGACGGACCGGGCCCGCGAGCGCCGGCGCCGCCGGTCTCCAAACCACCGCCGGCCTCGCCCCGCTCGCCGCCCTGCGCGCGGCTCCACGGCGGGTTGGGCTCGCCGTCGAACCAGTACGCGCCGGCCCGCAGCCGCTCCACTAGTTCCCGCGCCCAGCGCGCCTCTCCGTCGAGTCGCGCCTGGGTGAGCCGGTAGTGCTCGGCCACCGTATCCGGCGTGGTCTGGCTCCGAAGCAGATCCTCGATCACGAACTCGTTGGCGCGCGCCGACCCTTCGATCTGCTCCACCCGGTGGTCGAGGGCGGCGATGACCTCGTCGCGCTTCAAGGCCCACGCGAAGCTCCAGGCGGCCATCAAGTCCGCCGGCTCGAAGGCGCGCACGCCCCACAGGTCGTTCCTGAGGACCACGAGGAACTCCGACTCGCCGTCGCCCGTGAGCCGGTAGGTCGTGCGCGCCGGGCGGCCCCCCTGAGCCTCGGTTCCCACCTCCTCGAGCAGGCCCTCACGGGTCAACGTGCGCAAGCCGTTGTAGACCGAACCCGGGTTGAGATGCGCCCACATCTCCGCATGCCAACTCATCAGCTCTCGGCGTACGAAGTAGCCGTGCACCGGCTGGAAGAGCCGGACGGTTCCGAGAAGCAGTAGCCGGTTGGCGGGCATCTGAGACCCGACATCTTAGTTGACAACAATGATTATTCATGTTTGACTATCGCCATCATGTTCAACTTTGACTACATGGTGCAGGCACGGGGCCTGGCCAAGCGCTTCCCCTCCCGACAGGGCCCGATCGACGCCGTGCGCAGCGTCGACCTCGACGTCGCCACCGGCGAGATCGTCGGCTTCCTCGGGCCCAACGGCGCCGGCAAAACGACCACGCTCCGCATGCTCACCACCCTGCTCAAGCCGAGCTCCGGAACGGCGACCGTCGCCGGCTACGACCTCCGGACCCAGCCGGTGCGGGTACGAGGCAAGATTGGCTATGTCCCGCAGCGGGGCAGCACGACGCCCCAGGCGCGCGTCGGCGAGGAGCTCGTCGACCACGGCCGCCTGCATGGCCTCTTCCGCGGCGAGGCCGCCCGGCGCGGTCAAACCGTGATCGAGCAGCTCGACCTCTCCGGGACGTGGGAGCGACCCACCGGCACGCTGTCGGGTGGCCAGCGCCGACGCCTCGACGTCGCCCTCGGGTTGATTAACGAGCCGCCGCTGCTGTTCATGGACGAGCCGACCACCGGGCTCGACCCGCAGTCGCGCGCCAACCTCTGGCAGCACATCCGCGCGCTGCGTGACGGGCGCGGGGTGACGGTCTTCCTCACCACGCACTACCTCGAGGAGGCCGACTCGCTGTGCGACCGCGTCTTCGTGATCGACCACGGCGAGATCGTGGCCCGCGGCAGTCCCGCCGAGCTCAAGCGCTCGGTATCGGGCGATCGGGTCGCGCTGCAGCTGAGCAGCCCCGATCGGCTGCCCGGGGCCCGCGCGGTGCTCGAGCGAATGCACGAGCTCACCATCCTCCGTGCCGAGGGAGATTTGCTCGACTTCAGCGTCCCCGACGCCAGCGTCACGCTCCCGGCCCTGCTGGCTTCGTTCTCAGATGCGGGCGCCGGCCTGGCCGGAATCGAGGTCCGCCGCCCCACGCTCGACGACGTGTTCCTGTCCCTGACCGGCCGCGAGCTGCGCGACGAGCCGGTGGCCGCCTAAGGCGCCTCCGTCAGGCGCCGCAGAATCTTCGTAAGGAGCCCGCGATGCGATTTCTGAGCGAGACCCGGCTCGTGTTCGTGCGAGCGACGCGCCTGTCGCTGCGCAACAAGGTGTGGCTGATCATCGGGCTGATGCAACCGCTTCTGTATCTGGCCCTGTTCGGCCCGCTGCTCAAGCGAGTCGCGGGCTTGCCCGGATTCCCGCGCGGCAGCTCCTGGCAGGTGTTCACCCCGGGCCTGCTCGTTCAACTCGGGATCTTCGGGGCGCTGTTCGTCGGCTTCGGCCTGATCGCGGAAGTTCGCGACGGCGTGATCGAGCGGATGCGGGTGACCCCCGCCTCGCGGCTGGCGCTGCTCGCAGGACGGGTGCTCCGCGACTGCGTCGTGCTGATCGTGCAATCGACCGTGCTCCTCGCCGCCGCCTACGCCTTCGGCCTGCGCGCGCCCCTCGGGGGGGTCGTGCTGGCGGTGCTGCTGGTGGCCGCCGTCGGCGCCGCCTTCGCCTCCGCCTCCTACGCGGTGGCGCTGCTGACAGGCACCGAAGATGCGATGGCCTCGATCACCAACAGCCTCGCCGTCCCACTGCTGCTGCTCTCGGGGATCCTGCTGCCAATGACGCTGGCGCCCGGCTGGCTGCGGACCATCTCGAACGTCAATCCGGTCAAGCACATCGTCGACGCGCTCCGCGCGCTGTTCCACGGGCACGTGGTGAACGGCACCGTCGGCCTCGGGCTGGCCGTCGGCGCCGGGCTGATCCTGGTCGGCATGGCGTTCGGCACGAGGACGTTCCAGCGCGACTCGGCCTGACAGGACGTCAAAGCGACCGTGTGCCCCGGGTCCATCCGGGGCACACGGTCCGCTGGGGGGCGCAAACTAGGCGGCGAGAAGTGATCGGACGTGGCCCGCGGCGGTCTGCGCCGTGTCGAGCTTGCGCTCGTCGCCACCGTCTTCCAAGACCCGAAGAAGCGCGTCCACAACTGCCGGGTCGAACTGCGTTCCCACGCAGCGCCTCAGCTCGTGGCACGCCGTCTCGTGCGAGACAGCGGAGCGATAGGCCCGCTGCCGGGCGCATGCCCGCCGGAGGCCCGCGCGGGACCAGCTCGCCGGCGGTGGCGACGAACAGTGCGCCGCGCTCGCGTCGACGAGCAGCTCACGCTCGGAGGCGCGCCGGTCCCGTCCCGCCCAGCTGCACTCGAGCAGCCGCTCGGTGACCGATTCCGTTTCGTAGAGCTCGATCGTGCTCATGACTCGTCCCTCCAACCAGCCTGCCCGCGATCAGCCGGACCGATACGGGTCGACGTACACGTGTCGATCTGCCAACTGCCGGCCGACTGGGGCGCCGAGAACTCGAGCGCCACTTGAACCGTGTCGCCATCGGGCAGACCGCTGCTGTTGCCGGTCGGTTGAGTCGGAGCCCACGACGGCATCGAGCCGTCGGCCAGATCCTCCACCGGCACCGTCTGCACACCGCTGTCGGTCTGAACGAGCGCCTGCACCTGGAGGTCGCTTCCGGCTGTCGCCTCCTGGGCGAAGAACCGCAGGTCCGACATCGTGTTGTCAACGCAGAAGAATGGCGATGTCGCGCTGCCTCCGGCCGAGATCGTGAGCGACTGGCTGTCGCCGCTGCCGTCCACGTAGAACGGCTCGTTGCCGGGGGTCAGGCTCGCACCCGACAGCGTCCAGCCCACCTGGTCGGGGGTTCCTTCGAATGAGCCGCCCGGGACGAGGAAGTAACTGTTGTTGTCGCCCCACTGCGTAAACGGAGTACTGAGCGACCGGGCCGGGCACGAGGCGAGCGCGACACCCGTGCTCGCGAACACCCCGACACAGGTCGGGGCTGCGATCCGCAAGACGCCGGCGCGCAGGCGTGAGTGGATGAGCGAAGGCAAGGCTGAACCTCCATGCGGGGTCGCCGGCAACGGCGCACGATCTTTCTTGACGATCGGCAGCTGGGCCGTCTCGAATCCCCGAGACCCCTGGCTTTGCGCCCCCGCCTCACGACGAGTTAGCCTTTCTCGACATAGGCCGCTTCGGCAGCTACCGCGGGGCGTTTGAGCGCCCGGGCCGGAAGTGGAGTTTTGGTGGAGGTTCTAGCCTCCAGGTCGTACCATGTGGCGAAGTGCGGGGGCTTGGGTAGCCGCCGCGCCTCGTCTCACCACGCGCGGCCGCCATCAGGTGATGGTCACGCCACCGCCGCACACGAATCCGACCACGGTCCCGGTCCCGGGATGTCCCGGATCGCCGGCGTAGCCCGGATCGACCTGAACGAGCACAACCTTCGTGGTGTCGCCCGAGATGACCGAGCCGCTCTTGGTGATCTCGAGCCCGCTCGACGTCGACCTCGACCGAGCCGGCTACTTTGAGCGCTGCTGGCCTGGGTCCGGTCAGGGTCAGCAGTTCGAGTTCGTGCGGATGGTGCAGGCCGGCGACGAGGTGATCGTGACCTACGAGATGACCCGGCCCGACGGAGGCCGAGGCCGCAACACCGAGATCCTGACCTTCAGCGCCGACCGGATCCGGCGAGCCGAGGTCTACTTCGGTTGGAATGTTTCGTGATGCCGAGCCCCGAGCCTCATCCCGCCTTCTCGAACTTGAGCATCACTTTGTGCTCGTAGAAGTACTCGAGCCGCCGGGAAGCTCCGCGCGTGCTCGGACAGGGGAACAAAGCCGATCTTCAACCGCGACGCCGCCGCTCCAAAGCCACCTCGGTGAAGGCGCGAACCACCTCGTCTAACGAATACAGCGGCGGCAGATCCAGACGCTGCGCATTGTCCGCGTGCCAATCGGCCATCCCTTGGCTGCCCGCGTGCATGCCCATCACCGCGTAGTACACGCCGCCGGGAGCGAGCGAGCGATGGATTGCGGTGGCGTGGGAGCTCAGGTCATGCAACAAATAGAGGACCTCGTGGCTGAACGCCGCCCCGAAACCATCCCAACCGGCCGGGACGGTGTCGGCGGCCTCAAACGTCAGTGGTGGATCACCCGACAGCCGGCGGGCGTCGGCGATCGCCCCGGGGGCCGGGTCATAGCCAAATCCGGCGTCGATCCCCGCCTCGCGAACCAGCAGCCGCAGGAACCCGCCTTGATTAGGAATGAGCCCGCAACGAACCGGCCCAGGGGTAGCATGGCGATCGATGCCGATCGAGTGGGCCGGTTTGGGGCCCGAGCTGTTGCTTACGCTCGACCGCGCGCGGCCCGAACCGCTGCGGGTTCAGCTCGAGCGGGAGCTGCGGGAAGCGATCCGGTCCGGCCGCCTGGCGGCGGGCGAACGCCTTCCGTCCTCGCGCGCGATGGCGGCCGAGCTCGGGATCTCGCGGGGCCTCGTGCTCGAGTGCTACAGCCAGCTCCAAGCGGAGGGGTTCCTCACCGCCACGTCCGGCTCCGCCACCCGGGTCGCCGCGCAGGCTCTCGCGCCGGCCGGAACCCACCGAGGCGCGCCGGCCTGGGCGCCGGCCGAAGGACCGTCGCACCCGTTCTCCTGGCCCTCACCCGGGCGGCGACTCGACGTCGACTTCCGGCCCGGTGTTCCCGACCTGACGAGCTTTCCGCGGCGCGACTGGGCCTGGGCCCTGCGCGAGAGCTGTCGTGACGCGATGCCGGATGACCTCGGCTACGGAGATCCTCGGGGCGCGGTCGTCGCGCGCGAGGTACTGGCCGGTTATCTGCGCCGCGTACGCGGCACCGTCGCCGATCCGGAGCACATCGTCATGTGCGCCGGGTTTGGGCAGGGCATCAACCTGGTGCTGCGCGCGCTCGCCGACGACGGGGCGCGACGGGTCGGCATCGAGGATCCCGGCGATGACGACTACTACGTGATCTGCCGGCGCCTCGGGATGGAGGCGGTCCCGGTCCCGATCGACGAGCGAGGGATCGACGTCGACGCACTCGGCGCGACCAATGTGCGGGCAGTGGTCCTCACCCCCACCCACCAGTTCCCGACCGGCACGGCGCTCGCATCGGAGCGGCGTCAGGCGCTGGTGGCGTGGGCCAACGAGCACGACGCGATCATCGTCGAGGACGACTATGACGCCGAATTCCGATATGACCGCGATCCAGTCGGGGCACTGCAAGGCCTCGCTCCCGACCGAGTCGTGCTGCTCGGCACGGTAAGCAAGTCGCTCGCGCCGGCGCTGCGGCTCGGCTGGATCCTGTGCCCGGCCTCGTTGCATGAAGCACTCGTCGAGGACAAGCGCCTTAGCGACCGCGGATCGCCCGCGCTCGACCAGCTCGCGCTCGCTGCACTGATCGAGTCCGGCCGGTACGACCGGCACCTACGCCACATGCGCCGCGTGTACGGGGCCCGGCGAGCCACGCTGATCCGGGCCCTTTCCGACCACGCCCCCCACGTCACCCTCCACGGCCTTGCCGCCGGCTTCCATGCGGTGGCGGATCTCAGCCCCCACGCCGACGAGGGCGCCACCGTGGACGCGGCCTGGGCCCGCTCGGTCGGCCTCTACGGCATGAGTTTGTTTCGGCTGAGCGGGCGCGGCGGGCCGCCGCAGGTCGTGTTCGGCTTCGGTGACCTGACCGAGCCCGCGATCGAGCGCGGGATCGCGCAGGTCGCCGACCTCCTCTGACTCTCTTGTGTCGGTGGCCCGGCGCGACCGGTCAACAAACCGGCTCACTACTTCCGCACCGAATTGGCTCTTATCAGTGGGCCGCCTGCGGCGTACCTTGGCCGAGCCATGACCTTTCGCCCGCACGCCCCCAAGATCCTCAGCGGCCCCGGCGCGCCGGCGCTGATCACGAGCTCGATCGTCGCGCGCCTCCCGCTTGCCATGTTCAGTATCGCCCTGCTCGTTCACGCGCAGCGGGTGACCGGATCGTTCGCCGTGGCCGGAGCGGTAAGCGCGGCGTACGCGATCGCCAGCGCTCTGTCAGCGCCACTGCTGGGCGGTCTCGTCGACCGCCGCGGACAAACCAGGGTGCTTATCTGCGGCGCGACGGTCACCGCGCTGGCCCTCCTCGCTGCGGGTCTTCTCCCGCGCAGCGCCCCTGCGGTTCTGCTCGTCGTGCTGGCCGCCGCAGCCGGGGCGGCTACCCCGCCGCTTGACGCGTGCGTACGGACGCTGCTCCCCCAGCTCGCGCCCGATCACGATCGGCTGCGCACCCTGTTCGCCTTCGAGTCAGCGGCGCTCGAGGTGACTTTCATCGCCGGCCCTCCGCTCGCGCTGGGCGTCGGGGAGCTGTGGTCGACCGGTGCCGCGCTCGTGTTCAGCGGCGCGACGATGCTCGCCGGGACGCTCGCGTTCGCCACTCGAGCGGCATCGCGACAGTGGCGGCCGGATCCGGGCGCGCCACGCCGCCGTGGCGGCTCACTGGGCTCGCCGACGATCCGGACCCTCGTCCTCATCCTGGGCGGTACCGGGGCCGCATTCGGGGCCACCGAGGTGGGCGTCACCGCCGCCGCCCATGCGCTCGGACACACGGCGGCGGCTGGACCGCTGCTCGGTCTGTGGGGTGCCGGCTCGCTTGTGGGCGGGATCGCAGCGACACGCCTGGGCGGTGGGGCGAGAAGTCCGCGTGGACTGCTGCTGCTGCTCGCCGCGCTCGCCTTGAGCCACGGAGCGCTGATCATGACCACGGGCAGCGTGCTCGCGCTCGGCGCGATGATCACCGTGGCCGGAGCCACCATCGCGCCGACGGTCGCCAGCCTTTACTCACTCGTCGACTCGGCAGCGCCGGCCGGCACGGAGACCGAGGCGTTCTCCTGGCTGCTCACCGCCACATTGACCGGAGAATCGCTGGGCGCAGCCGCGGCGGGAATGCTGGCGCATGACGCCGGTCCCGCCGCCGCCTTCGCCTTCGTCGCCGCCGCCGGCGGCCTGACCGTTCTGGTCGCGCTGCTGCGCTCGCGCAACCTCCTACGTGAGCATCGGCGAGGGGGGGATGCGGGTGTGGCCCTTGATGTCTGGGATGACCATCGCCACCTCATCGACGTAGCACCAGCTCCAGTCCTCCCCGGGCTCGAGTGAGCGGATCAGCGGATGGCCATCTGAGTGGAAGTGTGCGGTGGCATGCCGGTTGGGCGAGTCGTCGCAGCAGCCGACGTGGCCGCACTCCAGGCAGATCCGCAGGTGTAGCCAGACGCCGCCTTCGCGCAAGCAGTCCTCGCACCCGGCAACGCTCTCGGGCAGTTCCAACACAGTGACGGTGTCCAGGTGGGTGCAGGTGGTCATGTCTCCGTCTCGGTTGGTCGAATGGGGGTGGCGGGGTGGAGCGGGAACCAGACATGGAACGTCGTACCTGTCTCTCCGGTGTCGAAGGTCACCGAGCCGCCGTGGCGCTCGACGACGATCCGGCGGACGGTGTCGAGGCCCAGGCCGGTGCCACGGCCAACCTCCTTGGTGGTGAAAAACGGCTCGAACACGTGCGAGCGAGCGTCGACGGGGATCCCGGGTCCGGTGTCGGCGATGTCGACGAGGATGCACTCACCGTCGAGCCCGGTGAGGACGGTGATCGTCCCACGGTCGCCGACCGCGTCGATCGCGTTGTCGAGCAGGTTGGTCCACACCTGGTTGACCTCCGAGCCGAACATGGTCACCGCCGGCAACGTGCGGTCGTAATCCCGCCGGACCTCGATCTCGGTGTTCTTGAGCTTGTGACCCAAGACCTTCAGGGTCGTCTCGAGCCCCTCGTGAATGTCGGCCTCGATTAGGCCGCCGCGGTCCATGTAGGCGTACGCCTTGACTGCCGAGATCAGCGAGCTCATGCGCTCAGTCGACTCGCGCAGGTCGCTGACCAGCCGCTGGGCGCTTAGCGAGGCCGCGACCGATTGCAGCGCCGCGGGCGTCGCGGGTCCTGCGAGCTCGTGCATCTGATCGAGCCAGTGCGAATCCAATCCGGCCGCGGCGAACGGCTCGGCCAGGCGATACGCGTCGGGCACGCCCAGCGCTTCGAGCTGATCCCGCATATCGTCCTCGGCGTCGGCGGCGTCGAGCGCGGACAGCGGGCTGCGCTCCGCGCACTGGTGCAGCGCCTGGTCGCGCAGATCGGTGATCCGCGCCGCGTCCTCACGTTCGATTCCGGCATCGACGAACTCCCTGATCGTCGCGCCGATTACGTCGAGCGCCTCGGCCAGGTCGGCGGCGGACCGGCGCGCGGCCGACGCCGGATTGTTCAACTCGTGGGCCAGGCCGGCGGCCATGGTGCCGAGCGCCGCCAGGTGCTCGCGGTTCTGCTGGATCGCCGTCATGCGCGTCATGATCGGACGGACCTGGCGCATGATTCGCCGGTGCACGTCGGGATTGGCCAGGGCGAGGCGTCGGAAATCGGCCGACGGGATCAGGGCGAGCTCCGCGTCGCTGACCGCCACCATCCGGGAAACGAAATCTCCCTCGGTGAGGGCCGCTATCGCACCGATCCACGTCGGGGCCGTCTGGGTGCCGATCGGCTCGAACCGATCCCCGTCTCTCTGAAAAAGCTGCAGGGTTCCCTCGAGCAAGCAGAACATTCCCTCTGGGGGCTCACCGGCCTCGAGCACGACCTCGCCGGGTTCCGCGTGACGCCACACGGCCGCGGCCGCGAATTCGCCCAGCTCCCCGTCTTCGATGTCATCGAACAGGTCGACGGGGCGCAGATCCGCCACCGATACGGGCTTTTCGCGGGCGGTCGTCATGCCTCGGCCAGATACTGATGGATCAGCGACACCGCCATCGACCCCTCGCCGACGGCACTCGCGACGCGTTTGATCGATCGAGCCCGGACGTCGCCGGCGACCAGCACGCCGGGGACGCTCGTCTCGAGCGGGAACGGATCGCGCTCGAGCGGCCAGCGATCGCTCTTGGCATCGAGCCCGGACAGGATGAAGCCGCGTTCGTCGCGCGCGACCACGCCGGCGAGCCAGTCCGTCCGGGGCAGCGCCCCGATGAACACGAAGCAGGCGTCCACGTCCTCGGTCGACTCATCACCGTTGGCGTGACGGATACGCAGCGCATGCAACCGCCCGTCGCCCTCCGCCCCGACCGCCTCGGTTCGGGTGCGAACGTCAACGTTCTCGAGCCCGTCGATCTGCTCGATCAGGTAATGCGACATCGACTTGGCCAGCGAATCGGCCCGCACGAGCATCGTGACACGGTGCGCGTACTTCGAGAAGTACACGGCGGCCTGCCCAGCCGAGTTGGCGCCGCCGATCACCACGACATGCTGATCGGCGCACGAGCGGGCCTCGGTCAGGGCAGCACCGTAGTAGATCCCCTGCCCGTTCAACTCGGCGAAACCGGGCACGTCAAGCTGGCGGTACGAGACGCCCGAGGCGACGAGGACGCTCGAGGCGCTCAGGCTCCCACCGCCCGAGAGCTCGACGATCCGGCCCGAGCCCTCGACGCGCAGGCCGGCGGCATCCTGGAGCGTCAGCAGCTCGGCGCCCAGCCGGCGCGCCTGGTCAGTCGCGCGCCGCGCCAGGTCGGAGCCGCTCAGGCCGGCCGGGAAGCCGAGATAGTTCTCGATCCGGCTCGACTGCCCGGCCTGGCCGCCCGGCGCCTCGCTCTCGACCATGATCGTCTTCAGCCCCTCCGACGCGCCGTACACCGCCGCGGCCAACCCGGCCGGACCACCACCAACGATCACCAGGTCGTAGTGCTCCAACGCCGGCTGACCGGCGATGCCCAGCCGCTCCCCCAGTTCGAGCACCGTCGGGCGCTCTAGCACTGTGCCGTCCTCGAGCAGCGCCACCGGTAGCCGCTCCTCGGTGACGCCGGCGACCTTCAGCAGCGTCCGCGCCTCGGAGTCGCGCTCCACATCGAGCCAGCGACCGGGGATCTGATTGCGAGCGAGAAAATCGCGCAGGTCGTGGGTGGCCCGGGAGAAGCGGTGGCCGACCACCCGCACCCCGCCCGATTCGAGTGCGGCGCCGGCCTCCCACGCGCCCAGCAGATCCTCGACCGCGGGGAACAGCTTCTCCTCGGGCGGGTCCCACGGCTTGAGCAGGTAGTAGTCGAGTGAGACCTCGTTGATCGCCTGGATCGCCGCCTCCGTATCGGCGTAGGCGGTCAGCAGCACACGCTTGGCCGTCGGCACGATCCCCCGCGCACGGACCAAGTAGTCGGTCCCGGACAGCCCCGGCATGCGCTGGTCGGCCACAAGCAACGCCACCTGCTCACCCCGGCGAGCCAGCTCCCTCAACGCCTCAAGCCCCTCCTCGCCGGAGCCGGCGCGCACGATCCGGTAGCGCTCGCCGAACCCGCGCCGCAGGTCGCGCGTCACCGCGGCCAGCACGGTCGGCTCATCGTCCACCACG
>DASPPG010000301.1:0-12125 GCA_035625625.1 Solirubrobacteraceae bacterium | reverse complement strand
CCGGGGGGTCCTCCGCACCGCCCGGGAACACAACCCGGGACATGACATCTTTCCGTGCCCCGGCCGCACGGAACCCGGCCGCTCTCGCAGCGGCCAGCAGCCGCACCCCCGAGATCAGGGGCCACCGGGTCTTCAGCCGCGCCACCCTGCAAAACGCGGCAAACCGAACAATCCCGCCCGCCCGTCGGCGACATAAGCATGGAGGCAATGCTTATCTCGCCAACCTCGACGACGACGGGGGGCTTTGGCACGTTTTGCAGGGTGAGCACGGGTGGCGCGAGTGATCACGCCACCGGCTCGGGCCCAGGATGCTCTCGCTGTGGCGCGAGTGATCACGCCACCGGCTCGGGCCCAGGACGCTCTCGCTGACGCCTAGCCGTGGTGGCCGTGGTGGCCGCCGCCGCCGCCCCCACCGTTGCCGCCGCCGCCGCCCCCACCGTTGCCGCCGCCCCCACCGTTGCCGCCGCCGCCGTTGCCACCGCCAGGCGCGGCCGCGCCACCGGACTGGACCGTGGTGGTCGGGCCCTGCGGGCCCTGCTGGGTGGGCGGTTGGCCGTACAGGGTGGGGTTGTTGTAGGCCCCCGGGCCGGTCTGGCCCGCGTTGTTGGAGGGGGCCGGCGCGTGTGCGGCCGAATGCGGGCCGGTGAACGCGGTTCCGGTGAACGGGACGGTGGGCTGCGGGAAGTCGCCGCAGTAACCGTTCGAGGCGGAGACCATGAAGTCGTGCCAGATCGGCGCCGCCAGGGCCCCGCCGAACCCGTCGGACATCGGGACGTTGCCCTGCGGATAGCCGACCCAGACCGCGGCCGAGATCTTCGGCGAGTAGCCGACGAACCAGGCGTTGTCCAGGTTCTCCGCGGTGCCGGTCTTGCCCGCCGCCGGGCAGCCGTAGTTGGCGGCCGTGCCGGTCCCGCTCTGGATCACGGTTTTCAGCACCTGCGTGGCCTCGTAGGCCTCGCCGTCTGTGAACACTTGCGTGTGCGTGGGATCGCCCAGGTCGAGGACCTTGCCATCGGGGAACACGACGGTGTCGATGATCGTCGGCGGCACGTGTGAGCCGCCGTTGGCCAGCGTCGCGTACGCGTCCGCCATCTCGAGCATCGTGCAGCAGTCAGCCAGACCCCCGATCACCTCGGCCGGATTGGCCGTCAGCTTCGAGGTGATGCCCATCGCATGGGCCGTCGCGTCGAGCTTCTGCCAGCCGAGGTCGGCGGCAAGCTGAGCGAACACCGTGTTATCGGAGACCGTCGTCGCCTTGGTGACGTTGATCACGCCCTGGTAGGTCTCTTCGGCGGTGTGGACCGACCAGGTCGGATCCTGGGGCAGCCAGCCTGCCGGCAGGAAGTGCGAGTCGTAATAGGTGTCGTTCGGGTTGCCGTCGTAGTCGTGGATCAGCGTCATCAGCGCGAACACCTTGAACGCCGATCCCGTCTGCCGCTCGGCCTGCACCGGGTAGTCGAATGAGGTCTGCTGGTAGGTGGCCGAGGACGCGATCGCGAGGATGTGGCCGTTGGACGGGTCGACCGCGGCCAGCGCGGCCGCCGGCTGGTCGTCGAGCACCGCACCGCCCTCGTGGGCGTGGATCGCGTTCAGCGCCTCCTGCTCGACCGTCGGGTCGATCGTCGTATAGACCTTGAGTCCTCCGTTGGCGACCTCGGGGCAGTTGTTGGGAGTCGCGGGACACAGCTTCTGGTCGAGCTGCTCCAGCGTGTAGTCGAAGATGTAGGGCGAGTTGTGCTGGACGAACTGCGCGTTCGGCTGGATCTGGAGCGGCTGTTTCTCGACCGCGGTGGCGAGGCTCTGGCTGATGTAGTGCGAGGTGACCATCGCCTGGAGCACCGAGTTACGGCGGGCCTTTGCCAGATTCGGGGCGACGAGCGGGTCGTACTGCGTCGGCGACTGGGGCAGACCGGCCAGCAACGACATCTGCGCCAGGTTGATCTGCCACACCGGCTTGTTGAAGAACATCAGCGAGGCCGCGCCGACGCCGATCGCCTCCTCGCCGTTCGTCGTCCCATACGGGACGCTGTTCAGGTACTCGTACAGGATCCAGTTCTTGGAGTGCTTGCCCTCGAGCTGCTCGGCCAGCTTGGCCTGCACGATCTTGTACTTCAGGTTGTGGTCGGAGGAGTAGCTCGTCCCGTTGAGGTACATGTTGTTGACGAGCTGCATGGTCAGCGTCGACGCGCCCTGCAGCTCGTTGCCCTCTCCGAGCAGGTCCCTGACCCCGGCGCGCAGGATGCCCTGGTAGTCGAGTGCGCCGTGCTGGTAGAAGCGCCGGTCCTCGATCGCGACCGTCGCCTGCTCGAGCCGTTTGGGGATCTGGCTCGGGGAGACGTAGTTGTAGATGTTGCTGGTGCGCACGTCGCCGAGCAGACTCCCGTCGGCCGCGAAGATTTGCGTCGGCGGGTTGGCATGCTTGGCGGACAGCTGGCTCAGGTTGGGCGCCGAGTCGGCCACCGCGACGACCCACCCAACCGCGAGCAGAGCTGCGATCGCGACCGCGCAGATGATCAGAATCCCGGTCATCAGCAGCACTCGTCCCACGGGATGCCCGCGGTTGTGGCGGCGGCGGCGCTGTCGTTCGCGTCGACTCATGTGCGAGGCCTGCGGGGCGTACTTCGCGTCGCCGGTGCGTAGGCAGGCGGCCACGGCACCGAAGAAACCGGGCGGGAGAGTTTAGCTGGCACGCTGTTTCGGCCTTCCAGTTCGCCCTCCTGCACGCGATGCCAGACTCGGCGGCGAGCATGGACAGCAGGACCTGCCTACCCGCCGTCATTCTGCTCGACGCGCTCGGAACGCTCGTGGCGCTCGAGCCGCCAGCGCCTCGGCTGCGCGCCGAGCTGGCCGAGCGGTTCGGTCTGGCCGTGAGCCACGCCCAGGCGGCCGACGCAATCGCCGCCGAGATCTCCTATTACCGCGCGCACCTCGACGAAGGGCGGGACCGCGCGAGCTTGGAAGCTCTTCGCGGCCGCTGCGCCGAGGTTCTGCGCTCGGCCCTCCCGGACGCCGGTGGCATCGAGCCGAGCCGGATGGTCGAGGCGCTCCTCGCTTCCCTATGCTTCACCGCGTTTGCGGACGCGCGCCCGGCGCTGCTGGCCGCCCGCGCACGCGGGCAGCGTCTCGTCGTGGTGAGCAACTGGGACGTCTCGCTGCACGACGTCTTGCAGGCGCTCGGCCTCGAGTCGCTGCTCGACGGTGTGCTCACCTCAGCCGAGGTCGGGACGCGCAAGCCGGCGCGCGCGATGTTCGAACGGGCGCTGACCTTGGTCGGGGGCCACTCGGCGCAGGCTATCCACGTCGGCGACAGCCTCGAGGAGGACGTGGCCGGAGCGCGCGCCGCCGGAATCGAGCCGGTGCTGATACGCCGGGACGGCGGCGAGCCCGCGCCGGGCGTACGGACCATCTCGAGCTTGGCGGAGCTGATTGACCTGGAGCCGACGCGGCGGCCCTAAAGTCTTGGGGGATGCCGAGCGTCCCGCCGCCGCAGCTCACTTCCACCGGACCGCCTTCTGCTCCGCCTCAGCCGTCGCCGCCCCCGCGCAAGCGCGAGGGTGACGTCCCGTGGCCGCTCTGGGCGGCGCCGGCTGCCCTCCTCACGGGGCTGGTGGGCGGCGTATTCCTGAGCGTCATCGTTGCTGCGGTGGCAGGGGAGGCGGGTTCGAACCACACCAGTCCGGCCGTGAGCCTGATCAGCGACGTCCTGTTCGACGCGGCCTTCGTCGTCGCGGCGCTGTATTTCGCCTCGCTGCAGAGCCGCCCCAAGCCGTCGGACTTCGGTTACCGCCTGATCCCCATCGCGCTGGGAGTCGGCGCCTTCTTCCTGGCCGCCACCGGCTACTACGTGGTCACCGCTGTCTACCAGGCGATCGTCAATCTCCACGGCACCGACAAGCTCCCTTCGGACCTGGGCCTCGGGACGAGCACCGCAGCCCTGGTGGGAGTGGCCATCTTCGTGTGCGTGATCGCGCCGATCGCGGAGGAGTTCTTCTTCCGCGGCTTCATCTTCGGCTCCCTGCGCCGCTGGCACATCAAGATCCTCGGACGCGACATCGGAACCTGGGTGGCAGCGGTGCTCACCGGCATCCTCTTCGGCCTCGCGCACACCGGCTCGGCCTCCTCCGAGTTTCTGATCCCACTCGGCTTCCTCGGGTTCGTGCTCTGTCTGGTCCGCTGGAAGACCGGGTCGCTGTATCCGTGCATGGCCCTTCACTCGGTTAACAACTCGCTCGCACTCGGCGTCAACCAGCTGCACTGGAACGGCGGCGAGATCCTGGCCCTGATTGCCGGCGGGCTGGCCGTGGTCGGGGCGATCACGCTGCCGCTGGCCACCCGCTCGCCGGCGCCGGCGAGGTAAACGCCGCGCCGTCAGCAATGTGACCACCCCGAGGCCCGCCTTGCGGGCCATGGTTTACTTCCCGCCATGTCGCGGGTCCTCGTCGGCCGTGTCGCAGCAGTCGCAACGCTGGTGGCGGCATTGGCGGGGGTGATGCTCGCCCCGTCCGCGGCCGAGGCCTCCACCGCGTCGACCCCGACGCTTCGGCTCACCGTGCCGGACGCGTTCCTCGTCGGCGGACACCTTGTGACCGTCCCGGGCCGGGTGGTCGACGTCAAGGGGATCGTCAGTCCGTACGTGCCCGGCCAGACGGTGGTCGTGCGGGACTCCGTCGGCGGCAAGCAGTTCAAAACCGACACCCTGCGGGTGAATCCCGCGCCCGGCGGGAGCAATGGCCGCTTCACCGAGACGCTGGATAGCCCTCGCGCCGGCGAGGTGAGGGTGGTCGTTACGCACGCCGCGACCCCTACGCTCGGCGCGTTCTCGGCCTCCCGCCACTTCGCCGCGCTCGACGAGCACGTCGGCTTCGGTTCGCCCGGGCCGTTCGTAGCGCTGATCCAGCAGCGGCTGGCGGCGCTCCACTTCTACATCCCGCAGACAGGCGTCTATGACACCGGCACCGGCCTGGCCCTGGACGCCTACCACCGGCTGCTCCACTGGGGCACCTATCAGACGCTCGACGGTCGCACGATCAGCTTCCTGCTCGATGGCTACGGGTCGTTCCCCGTGCGCTTCCCCAGCCACGGCAATCACGCGGAGGGCAACCTGACCCTCCAGCTGCTCGCGCTGGTCAGCGGCTCACATGTCGTCGCGATCTATCCGATCAGCTCGGGCAAGCCCTCGACGCCCACAATCCTCGGCGACTTCCACGTCTACTCCAAGGTGCCCGGCTACCTGCCCGACGGGATGTACTTCTCGAACTTCTTTTTCAGCGGCTACGCCATCCACGGCTACGACCCGGCGCCCGACTATCCGGCCAGCCACGGCTGCATGCGCCTGCCGATCGTCGACGCGCTGTCGGTCTACGGCTGGCTGCAGATCGGCGACTGGGTCGACACGTACTACTAAAACGCCGCCGTCCGGCGCCGCCGACGAATCGAAGTCGAGAGTCAGCGCCGGCTGAGCCCGGCCGAGTACCGCGCCAGATAGCCCAACCCGAGCCCGTACACGACCAGGGCGAACACCGCCGGCAGCCCGTGCGTGACCCAGGCGTTGCTCGACCGGACGATCGCGTCGAACGGCGCGGTCAGATCGTTGGCGGCTCCGTCGATGAACCGGCGGGGCTGCGCGTGAGGCTTGCTCGGCGCCGCCGGCGTCGGGACCGTGTTCGAGCCGCTCGCCAGCTCGGTCTGCTGGTGGGCCGACGCGCCGGCCGCCTGGTTGAGGGCGAACATCGCGAACGACAGCACCACAAGCAGACAGCACACGAACGAGACGAGCCTGATTCCCCGGGAGATCACCCTGCTGGTGTCGGCCGCCCGCGCGACTAGCATGAATCCGCGCCATGGAAATCGACACCCAGACGACCGCCCACGCTCGACTGGTCGCCGAATTGCGCGAGCACGCGCTGGTCATCGGCGAGGTAGTGCTGACGAGCGGGCAGACCGCCCAGTATCTGGTCGACGCCAAGCGCGCGATCCTGCGGCCCGCCGGCTTCCGGGCGTTGGCCCAGCTCGTGGCCGACCAGGCCCGGGAATGGGGCGCCACCGCGGTGGGCGGGATGACGATGGGGGCCGACCCGATCGCGTGCGCCGCGCTCGCCGGGGGCGCCGATGTCAAGGCGTTCTTCGTGCGCAAGGAGGTCAAGACGCACGGGCTGTCGCGCAGGATCGAGGGGCCGCCGCTTGGGTCCGGCGACCGGTGCATGCTGGTCGAGGATGTGGTCACGACCGGCGGCTCAACGCTCCGAGCGCTCGAGGCCCTGCGCGAGGAGGGGCACGAAGTCTGCGGCGTGCTCGCCATCTGTGACCGGTTGGCCGGTGGCGCTGAGGCGATCGAGCAGGCCGCCGGCGCCCCGTTTGTGGCGCTCACGACGATCGACGACATCTACCCAGAGCGACCCGACCGCTGATTGGGGCCGTCGGAGCGCCGCGAGTGTCCGGCGGTCTCCCGAGCTACGACGGCAGCGAGCGGCAGCTCGCGACCTGCTGGTGCAGCGCCTGCACGAGCCAGCCGCCGTGCGGATACGGCGTGAACAGAACGATCGGCCGGTTTGAGGCGATCGCCGGTCCGTACCTGTAGCCCACGGTGGCGACGTTGACGTGGAGGTTCCAGGCCAGGATCGTCTGGTATTCGAGGCGGGTCAGCGGCTCGCCGCAGGGCTTGAACCGCCCGGGTCCGCCGAGGCGCGAGATAACCGTCGTGAGCTTGCCGATCTCCGCCGTCCGCGCGCGCTGAACGTGGATGTCGTGGTGCTCGGAGCGCGCGCGGGAGAGGGCCGGCGGCACGAGCGCGGCGACGATCACCACGACCAGCGCCGGCGCGCCCCACCGCGGCACCACCGCGGGCACGCGTTGCATGCCCCGCACGGACCTCTCGGCCAGGCGCGGCCCCTCGAGCAGGATCCACCCGACCGCCGCGCCGGCGATGGCGACGACCACGGCCGCCGGCTCGAACATGTAGCGCGCGAGTCCCGGCCACCCGTGCAGTGAGAAGGCGATCTCGAGGACCACCCACGCGCACACTCCGGCCACCAGCGCGAGCGTGACCCGGTCACGGCGGATCAACGCCACCACCGCCCCGAGCAACGCGGTCGCCTCGAGCACGCGCGGGTTCAGGCCCACAAACCGCCCGATCGTCCCGAGGATCTGGTCCGAGCGCAGCCGGCGCCCGGACCCGAGCGCGTTCGAGGCGGCCTGGAACGGGGTGCGCGACGTCAGCGCCGGGATTCCGAACCACAGCAGCACCATCGCCACGGCCACGGCCACGACCAGCCACCGCATCGAGGGCACCTTCAGCCACGCCCAGATTGCGTACAGGCCGAGGAACAACCACACCTCGGGCCGCCCGAGCCCGGCCAGCCCTCCGAGCACGAATGCCCATCGGTAGCGCCCGTGCAGGTGGCAGTCGATTGCGGCCAGGCACAGCGCCACGATCATCGGGTCCGACTGCCCGCTCAGCATGTAGTGCCAGTAGTCGCTGAGACCGAGCAGCCCCAGGCCGGCGAATGCGGCGGCGACGTACGCGGCGTAGCGCCGCTCGGGGCCGGCGCCGGTCAGCCGGTAGGCGATCCGCGCCGCGAACACCGAGCCGCTGAGCGAAACCGCGAGCGAGGTGATCATCCACAGCCACAACTGGTAATGGCCGAACAGCGCGTAGGGCACCGTGAACAGATAGGCGAGCGGCTTCCAGGACGGCGCGGCGTTGGTGTTGAGGTTGCCGGCGACCGTCTGACGGCCCCACACCAACCAGCCGTACGGATCGAAGCCGGGTCGCGTCTTCGCCCATAGGAGGATCAGGGTCGACAGGACCACGAGCCCGACCGCGCTCGCCACGACCACCCCAACGGGCCCCCGTGACCCTGCAATGAGCTGACGAGGACCGGCTACCCGCGCGGTGGGCGGCGCCGGAGTCGGCTGCTGCTCGATCGTCTGAGCCACGCCGCGCCTTCCGCTTACTGGTGGATCAGCGCGCCGCTGCTCGTGTAGACGGCGTGCAGCCCGGCGCAGCGCGCCACCTGACCGGGCCGCGTATGCCAGGGCTGAACGCTCCACCCGCCCTGCGCCAGCGGATGGAACAGCACCTTCGGAAGCGACGGGTTTGCGAGCTCCGCGGCCTCCACGTGCTGCTGGAAGCCGCCCACCGAGCCGACGTCGATGCCGTAGAGCCACGCCAGCGTGCTGGCGTACGCGACGTCGGTCACCGGCTGGCCGCAGTCGAGGATGTGGTGTGCGCCGCCGAGCGCACTGGTCACGCTGGCCAGGAGCGAGATCTCGTGCGTGCGGGCATGCTGCGCGGTCAGATCCGCGTGCTCGACCCGGACGCGGTGGATCGCGCCCGGAATCATCGTGGCGACCAGCACGGCGGCTGCCAACACCCCCGACCAACGAGGAATCCCAACCTGACCGAGCCGCGACCCCTCGAGCATCAGCCAACCGACGGCCACGCCGGCGAGAACCGCGACAACTCCCCCGGCCTCGAACACGTAGCGCGGCAGCGCCGGCCAGCCGTGGTAGGCGAAGGCGATCTCGACGATCGCCCACACGACCACCCCCGCGGCCATCGCCACCACCACCCACTTGCGACGCAGCAGCGCGATCGCGGTCGCGATCGCCGCCGCGATCCACACCGGTAGGTACAGGATCTCGTGGACGCGGCCGAGCGTCCCCAAGAGACGGTTCGCGTGGAGCTCGCGCGGAGAGCCCTGGGCGAGCTGACCGGCGATGTCGGGCCGCCCGTTGGTGATGGTCGGGATCCCGAACCACATGAACAGGACCACCGCCGCGCCGGCCAGGAGCATCCACCGCATGCTCGGGAGCTTGAACCAGGCCCACAGCCCGAACAGGCCCAGGAACGGCCACACCTCGGGTCTCCCCAGGGCGGCCAGCACGCCGAGCACGAGCGCCCAGCGGTAGCGACCGATGAGGAACATGTCGAGCCCCGCCAGGGTGAACGTGACGATCATCGGGTCCGACTGCGAGCTGAGGATGTAGTGGAAGTAGTCCTCGATCCCGAGCACGCCCGCCCCGGCGACGAACGCTGCCACCCAGGGGGCGTAGCGGCGGATCGGCTCCGGGTCGAGGCGCAACTCGCTCCCGCCCACGAGCCGGTACGCGATCCGCGCGGCGAACACCGGACCCGCCAGTGCCACCGCGGTCGCGGTCACCATCCACAGCCACAGCTGGTAGTGGCCGGCGAGGGCGTAGGGCACCGTGAACAGGAACGGCACCGGCTTCCAGGACGGAGCGCCCCCGAGGTTGAGGCTCAGGTGGAGCGTCTCGTGGCCCCAGGTCATCCAGCCGTACGCGTCGTAGCTCGGCCGTGTGCGCGCCCACACCGTCAGTACCGCCGACACCACGACGATCACGACGGACGTCGACAGCCACGGGTGCTCGTCGACGTAAGCGCGCAGGGTCCAGGGTGCGGCCTCGCGGGGGAACGCTTGGTCCGCGGCAGCCGCCTCCGGGATCGTGGGTGCTTCTAGCGTGCTCTCGGCCACGGAGAAGCGCGGACGGTAGCACGGGCGGCGGTGAGCATCCTGTTATGCCCCCGGCAGGAATCGAACCTGCATCCCGCGCTTAGGAGGCGCGTGCTCTATCCATTGAGCTACGAGGGCGACGGGGAAGGGATTGTGTCGGCGGCGGCCCGACGGTGGCGCCTTGGCAAGCGTAACCGGCACCTATCGGACTCGCTCGAGCAATCTGGGGATGTCAGGAAACGGCCCAGATACGTTGGCGCCGAGTTAACTGTTAGTGACAAACTCCCGGCGCTTATGGTATTCCCCTCGAATGGGGAAGGAGGATCCACAGAGCTGGGGAACCCCGAGCGGTAGCCGATGAGCTTTGGGACTGAGCTAGAGCTGCT
The DNA here is from genome assembly GCA_035625625.1 of Solirubrobacteraceae bacterium. Classification (GTDB taxonomy): domain Bacteria; phylum Actinomycetota; class Thermoleophilia; order Solirubrobacterales; family Solirubrobacteraceae; genus Palsa-465. The sequence goes on along the minus strand of DASPPG010000301.1, from coordinate 2,266 downwards.
CCCGCCCGAGGAGACGTCCGCCGACTCGAGCGTCGAACTCGAGGGAGGCGAGATCGTTGCGCGCTCGCCGATGCAGTTGTTCTGGCGGCGCTTCCGCTCCGATCGCGTTGCCATGGTCTCGCTCGGCTTCATCGTGGTCCTGATCGTCGTCGCGATCTTCGCGGGCCCGATTGTCAGCCTGATCGGGGTCACCGGACCCAATACGCCCAACAACAACTGCCCGGGTCCGGCCTCCCAGTGCGCGCTCAACCTCTTCGGCCAACCCACCGGCCCGAGCTCGCTCCACCCGTTCGGGACCGACGAGCTCGGCCGCGACGTCCTCGCCCGCGTCATCTACGGGGCGCAGGTCTCCCTCGAGGTCGCGTTCATCGCCACCGGCTTCGCGGTCTTGATCGGGGTGACGCTCGGCACCATCGCCGGCTATTTCCGAGGCTGGGTCGACTCGCTGCTGTCGCGTTTCATGGACGTCGTCCTGGCCTTCCCTGTCCTGTTGTTCGCGATTGGGCTGGCCTCGGCCTGCGCGCTGGGCAAGGGCTGTCTCGGGGGTCTGATCACCCCAGGAAGGGAGACGCTGATCGTCGTGATCGCACTCGCCTCGTGGCCGTACCTCGGCCGGATCATCCGCGGGCAGGTGCTGTCGATCCGCGAGAAGGAGTACATCGAGGCGGCGAGATCCCTGGGCGCATCCAACACGCGCATCATGCGGCGCGAGATCCTGCCCAACCTCGTCGCACCGATCATCGTTTACACGTCGCTCATCCTGCCCACGAACATCCTGTTCGAGGCGGCTCTCTCCTTCCTCGGGGTAGGGGTCCAACCGCCGACGGCCAGCTGGGGACAGATGATCGCCGACGCCTCGAGCATCTTCAACACGGCGTGGTGGTACCTGGTCTTCCCGGGTGCCGCCCTCGTGCTGACGGTGCTCGCATTCAACCTGGTCGGCGACGGCCTGCAGGATGCGCTGAACCCAAGGGTCGGGCGCTGAAGGAGATGGGTCGACGGAATCGTCGCTCCATCGCAAGTAAGGAGGAGGACAACCAATGTGTCTGCTAAGGAGGACAACTACATGCGTCTGCTTCGCCTGACGCTCATCGCGGCCGTATGTGCGGTCACGGTGGCCGCCTGCGGGAGCTCGGGCTCGAGCAGCTCGGCCACATCGAGCAGCAGCTCGGCCAGCTCCTCGAGCTCGAGCTCGAGTAGCGGGATCTCGCTCGCGGGTCTCGCCAACACCAAGCCGGATCCGAGTGCTCAGCACTTCGGCGGCACGCTCAATCTGATCTCGGCCGAAGCGTGGGAGCACCTCGATCCGGGCGCGTCGTACTTCCAGATCGACTATCTGGTCGTGTACGCGACCCAGACCCCGCTGTACACGTTCACGCCGACGAGCGACACACCGCAGCCGCTGCTGGCCTCGGGCCCACCCGTCATCAGCGACGGCGGCAAGACGGTCACCGTGCACATCAAGTCGGGCTGGAAGTTCAGCAACGGCGGCACGGTCACCTCCAAGGACGTCGAGTGGGCGTTCATGCGGATGTTCAACTCGAACGTCCAGAACGGTTACGCGGCCGGCTACTTCCCGATCGTGGGTGCGAATCCCGCGGCGACGACTGACGCGACGATCCCCGGGATCAGCACGCCGAACGCGACCACGATCGTGTTCCACCTGACGAAGCCGTTCGGCGCGACCATGGCCGACGCGCTCACTCTGCCGGGCACCTCGGCGATCCCGTACGGCTCGACGACCAAGGCGGACAAGAGCAGCCCGTCGACGTGGGACTCGAATCCGACCAGCCAGGTGTTCACCGGGCCGTACATGATCCAGAGCTACTCGGCGGGGCGGAGCATCACCTTGGTGCGCAACCCGAACTGGAACCGCACGCTCGACGGCATCCGTCCGGCGTACGCGGACCAGATCGTGTGGAACGGCGGCGCCGACTCGACCGTGGCGGCGCGCCAGACGCTCGACTCGACCAACCTGCTGATGGCCGACGGCCCGCCGGCGGCGGTGCTGCAGACCGCGTACACGAGCAGGAAGTCGCAGCTGTCGATCGCCCCGCTCGGGACCCACTACGCGTCGCTCAACACGTCGGTCCCGCCGTTCAACAACCTCGACCTGCGCAAGGCAGCGATCGCGGCGCAGAACCGCTCCGCGTACCTGCTCGCCCGCGGCGGCCCGCTGGTCGGGCACGTGGCCACGCACTTCATATATCCCGAGGTGCCGGGCTTCCAGCAGGCGGGCGGCGACGCTGGGTTCGGCCAGGACTTC
>DASPPG010000300.1:0-4311 GCA_035625625.1 Solirubrobacteraceae bacterium | reverse complement strand
CCATCGAGCGCTGCGCGTGCCGCCGAGCAACCCTCCAGCGCTACTGGAGCTCAGCTCCCTGCCGGTCGTCGAGTTCAGCCGGCCGCGTGGCTGGAGCAGCCTAGAGGAGGCACCGGGCCGCCTGCTGGACGCTGTCTCGCGCTGCTGAGGCCAGCCAGGCCGTCTGTAGCAGCGAACCTGACTGGGGACTTGGCTGTTCGCGGACCCAGTGGTGTGCCAATGCCTGTCGGTCCACCCACTCCTCCGGCACACCCGAGCCGTCCCAGGCCGAGGCGAACGCGCGCGTGCGCTCGGTCATGAAGACATGGTTGAAGTTGGTCTTCGAGGTCCGCTGCACGATCTCTGTCGGGAGCACATCGCCGAACAGGCGTTGGACGCCATCCGTGCGGCCGGCAAATCCCGCCCTCGGCGCGGTCGCACCGACAGCGTTCCAAAAGTTCGGCGAAGCGAGCGGATGCGCCAGCCGGACGTCGCTGTCATGCGCAACGAGCTCGAGCGCGTCAGCACTCACTCGCAGGTAGCGAAGCCGCTGCCACCATTCCATCCGGTCGCCAATTCGGCGGGGCTCGGATGATGCTTTACGAGCGAGGAGCTCGCGCGCGAGGTCTTTCGCTCGCTGGTTGAGCCAGGGTTGCTCGACACGGATGCTCCGGGTGATGATGGCCCGGCGAATTGCCCGCGGCGCGAAATCGATGAGAACGACGACTTGCGTTGGCCCCACCGTGACGGCCTGATCTGGCCCCACTTCTCGTCGGTGGTTGTTGGTCTGGATGTTGCCTGATCGCCCGGCGGAGTGGATGCCGCGGCTGTCGTAGCGACGGCCCGCGCGCGTAGCGCGAGGGTCGTTGCGGCGATAGCCGCGGGCGCGGCCGCGGGGCGGGGGGTCATGCCTTGTGGCCTTTCTTGCGGTCCAGGCCGTGGCGGAAGCGCCAGGACTCGGTGCCGGTGTCGATGATGTGTGCCTTGTGGGTGATCCGGTCGACGACGGCTTTCGCGAGCCGGGGGTCGGGGAACACCTTGGTCCATTCTCCGAACGGGAGGTTGGTGGTGCAGATCATGCTTGCTCGTTCGTTGCGCTCGCTGATGACTTGGAAGACGAGCTCGGCGGCGCCGTCCGGGAGGGCCAGATAGCCCAGCTCGTCCAGGACGAGGACCTCGATGCGGGTGTAGCGGCCAACGACGCGGGCGAGCTCTTTGCGGCTGTCGGCTTCTTGCAGCTCGGTTGCGAGGCCGGCGAGGGTGGTGAAGCGGACGCGTCGGCCTTGTTGGCAGGCGCACACGCCGAGCGCTGTGGCGAGCATCGTCTTGCCGGTGCCGGACTCGCCGATCAGGATCACTGACTCGCGGTCGTCGATCCAGGAGCCCTCGGCGAGCGTGGCGATCGTGGCCTGCGGCACTTTGGGGTTGTCGGCGAAGCGGAAGTCCTCCAGTTGTTTGATGATCGGGAAGCGGGCGTCGAGCAGCCGGCGTCGTTCGCGTCGCTCGGCGCGCTCCTGGACTTCGGCTTCCAGCAGTGCGGCAAGGTACGCGAGCGGGGTCTGCTGCTCGCGCACGGCCTCGGCCGCGAGCGCTCGGAAGCGGGCGCGGATCGCGGGGAGGTGCAGCTCGCGGGCGTGCGCCTCCACCAGGGCTTCGAGCGCTTGGGTCTTGGCCGGGACGCTCATCGTTCGCTCTCCTTTTCTTCTTCGGTTGGTTGCCAGGTGCCGGCGGCGAGCTCGTGGACGTTGGCTGAGCGGGCGTGCTCGCGGTGGTAGCCGGCGGCGGTGAGCGCGTCGGTCAACTGCTGGGAGAGCTCACCGACGTCGACGGCGAGCTGCCGGCGCTGCTCGCTCGCTTGCTGGTAGGCGCAGAACGCACGATGGACCTGGTGGTGGATCACGAGCGGGTCGGCCGCGGGATCAGACCACAACCGGTCATTCGCGCGGGCGAGCAGGTGGTGGGCGCCGTTCAGCCGGGCGACGATCTCATGGTCTGTCGCGAACAGCGCCGCCAGTCGGGCGGCCAGCGCTCGCGCGCGCGTGGGGACCGCCGGCGCGGGCGGGGTGGTTGGTGCTGCGTGTGGGACGCTCATCGTGCCGGCTCCGGGCAGCCGTCCTGCTCTGTTTGCCAGTCGGCGTCATCGGCGGCGGCCAGGATCTCGACCGCGAGCCGCCTGGCGCACGTGGACCGCAGATCGATGAACGCGTGAGCCGCGTCCTCGGCGCTGTCGAGATCGGTGATCTGCACGCGGACCAGCAGCTGCTCTGAGCCGTCGACGAGGACCTCTCGGGCGGGCGACACGGACGCTTCGATCTCCCAAGAGCCGCTCACTGTCCCACCGCCTGGCGGTCGAGCAGCTGGTCGTACTCGTCAACGCTCGGGGCGGGTCGCTCGTGCTGAGCGAGCCGGTCTGGCAACTGCAGCGGGTCAGCCGGCGGTCGTGTCTTGCGGTCGATGAGCAGCGCGACCGCGCGACCGTCGATCGCGCCCGCGGTCAACGCGCCCCGGACCGCCAGCTCGACGACCTTGGCGTCGTGATCGCGGCAGAGCATCAGCACGTCAACGATCTGCCGGGCGGCCTCCGAGGCGCCCACCCGCTCCTTCAGCAGCGTCCACAGCTCATCGAAGCACTCCGGCCAGCGGCCCTGCTCGCGCTCCTGGCGCAGCGCGAGCGAGTGCTCAAGCGCGCCCGGCTTGTTCTTGAGCAGCTCGAGGTAATGATCCAGCCGCGCCGAGCGCAGCTGACTGCCACGCAACCGCGGATGCGTCGCGACCGTCTGCCCGTCGGCGAGCACCTCGATCTCGCGGGCGCCGACGCGCGCGGCGACCTTGCTGCCGACCAGCCGGACCGGGACCGAGTAATGGTTGCGGCGCACGGTGATCATCGCCTTCTGGTTGACGCGGTGCGTGCTCTGCTCCCACGTCGGAAACGGCGAGGCCGGCAGCGGCCTGAGCATCTCGATCTCTTGGGAGAGCCTGACGCCGACCGTCTCCGACCGGCCGGCGATCGTGCGGTCCAGATCCCGGACGCAGCACGCCAACAGGCAGTCGTTGAGCTCCGCCAGATCGGCGACCTCCGGCACCGGCACCAGATGGTTTCGGCGGAATCTCCCGACCTCGCCCTCGACCCCTCCCTTCTCGTGAGCCCCCTCGATCCCCACCAGCGTGAACCACGACTCATAGAGGTAGTGCGAGCGCAACGCGACGAACCGCTCGTTCTCGACCCGGTTGCGGCCCTTCAGCGTCTTCTTCGCCGCCGCCGCCAGATTGTCGTAGCGGATCGTGGTGAATACGCCGGAGAACCAGCTCAGCGCGTGCACGTGCCCCTCGAAGAACGCCTGCTGGCACTGCGTCTCGAACGCCATCACGAAACACGCCCCCGAGAAGCAGGACCGCATCAGAAACAGGCCGAGCACCGTCAACACGCCGGCCAGGCTGACCGTCGCCTCACCCCAGTCGACCTCCGCGGTCACCCCCGGATCGTGCACCTGCTCACAGAACGCCTCCGCAGCGAGCCCGAGCTCGCGGCGCCGCTTGCGGACGTGATCGCGCATCGTAGACCCGGCGACCACGACACCGTGCTCCTCCGCGAGGCGATCAGCGATCCGCTTCGCCGTGTGCCGCTGCTTACGCGGTGCCGCCTGATCGGCGATCAGGATCTGATCGATCCACTCCCGCCACGGGCCCAACGCCGGCGCGGGCCGACCCTCCGGCCGCTTGCGCTCCGGCGGGACCGCCGACTCGAGCGCCTGGCGGACCGTCCGCCGATGCACCCCGTACCGGCTCGCCAACGCGTGCGTCGACAACCCATCGAACTCGCGATCCCTGCGGATCTTCTCGAACAGCTCCACTTTCGACATCCCTTCTGCGACCTCCGATCCGCGCTCAAAAGAACGCGGACCCTCAGGTCACGCTCGGACGGAAGGTGGGGCCAAATCAAGCCGTCGCACTGGGGCCAACTCAGGCCGGCGAACTCACCCCCGGCCGCTAGGTTCGCACCTCCGGCTGGGCGGCCTTCCCTCAGCGGCACGCCTTTCCGGGGCCGCGTCGCCGGTGACAGCCGCCATCCGTCCGAGATCCGATAGCCCCTTTCTCGCATTTGACGGGCGGCTGCGGCGCCAGGACCCGTACCGGGCGAAGGTCATGACTCAGTCTGCCCGCGCGGGTGCGGCACCGCTCTCGCCGGCGCCTGATGCAGTCCGGGCCGGTCCATCCTCGCGGCCCACCTTTGTCGGCGCTGCGCTACGGCCGCGAGCGGCGTCGATCTACGGCCGCGCATATTCGCTCCGCGCACGGCGTCTATCCGATTGCCGACCGGAATTGGGCAATCTC
>DASPPG010000299.1:0-20990 GCA_035625625.1 Solirubrobacteraceae bacterium | reverse complement strand
CGAGCCGGCCCGCCGCGTCGACCAGCGACATCGCTTCGTCCAGCTCCAGGCCGTACTTCCTCTCGCGGCGCACCTCGAGCCGGAGGTCCTCTCCTTCGGCCGGGTTGCGTGCGAGTAGCCCCTCGTGCACGGCGCGAGCGAGGATCTCCGAGAGCAGGTGCAGGTGCGAGTTGATCGTCTGCGGACGCAGCGGCTGAAGCGTGCGCCCGCGGCTGTCGATCAACGGTTCACCAATCGCAAGGCCGGCCTCGATCCGTCGGTTCTCGGCGAGCTTGCGGTCCAGGTAGGCCTCGACGTCGCGGCTCGTCAGTTCGAGTCCAGCTAGCACGCGCAACCTGCAGGTTGCGACTACCGAACCCACCCCGAGGTGCTGGAGGGCGCCGACTCCGAGGCGATAATCCTCGGAGGATGCACATTGCCGACCGATCGCTCACCCGGGACGCCGGAAAGCCTGTAACGACGGGCTTTTCGCGGCCTGCCGCCGCGCGACCCGCGCGGATCGCTCACCGTGAGCGGCGGATCGCTCAACGGGTCGCTCACCGGGAAGTCGGGCGCCGATGAGCGCCGTAGACGTGGCCGCCCGCAGCCGCGAGCAGGCCGCGGCCACCGACCGGACGGTGCTCGGCGCGCTCTCATCGGCAGGCGATCAGGGGCTTGCACCCGGCGAACTTCAGGCGCTCACCGGCCTGCCAGCGGCGACGGTCAGGCGCTCCGTGGCGCGCCTTGCCGACCGCGGGCTCGTGAAGCGGGACGGCAAGAAGCGGGTGTGGGGCGACGACCGCGGGGCGCTCCGAATCGCTATCCCCGACGGCCAGCGCGGCCATGTTCGCGCCCGCGCTCGACGAGGCGATCGGATGCCTGCCGTCAGAGTCGCTGCGCGCATTCGCCAGGCTCGCGCTCTCGGCCGTGGTCGCTCGCCGGCATCTGTCGGGCACCCATCCCGATGGCTGGCCGGGGTTCGTAGCGCTCGGGCCGACCGGCACCGGCAAGACGCTGATCGCCAAGCTCATCTGCGCCACGTTCGGGCTCCGCGACGCGCAGGCGATCCGGCTGCTGATCGCCGGACATGAGACGTTCGGCTCGCTGTTCGTCCGCCGGGAGCGCGATGGTGACGGGTGGCGGCCGATTTCCGCGCCGCACCTTGAGCTGCCGTTCGTGTGCCTGGACGAGTACGACAAGGCGCCGGGCGAGCTGCGCGCCGCTTGCGGCGGGCTGCTGCTTGGCGCGGCCGAGGCCGACCACGAGGGCCTGCCGGTCCGGGTCCGGCCGATCGTGTACCTGGCGATGAATAGAACGCCCGCTCGGGCTCTCGATGCCGTGTTGCCCGACGCATTCATCCGCCGCGCCGTCGTAATCGACACCGAGCCGCTCGCACCGCTGCTCGTTGGTCTCGACGAGCAAGCGCACCGGCTGCTGTCGGGCGCCGTCGCAATCCCGCGGATCGACCTCGACCGGCTGCGCCCGCCGGAGACGCTGCCCCACGAGCTGCGCGACTACCTGCGCAAGCTGCTTCGAGCATGCCTCACCGACGACGGCTTCCGGCTCACGCAGGTAGACGCGCTCGCGAAGGGTTCGCTCGGGCGCGCCGCGCTTATCGGCGGCGATCTTGCCGGCTCGACAACGGCGACGGCAATCGACTATCTGACGTGCGCTGCCACGCTCGGGCACGCGGTCCCGGGTACCGCGGCGGCACTCTCAAGGCTGACAGCGGGCGGCCCGCTGTCGCCTGATCTCGGATCGGTCGCGGTCGAGGCCGACCGCCGGGAGCGGCTTCAAGCCGAGCGCGAGACCGCCAGGCAGAGGGAGCGGCTCCAGTTTGTAGCCGACCGCGAGCGTGTCGCCTCGCAACTGCGGGAGATCCGCCGCGCGCTCCCGAACGGGCGCACGCCACACGAGGCAGTCGAGGTCGCGGTGCTGCGCCGCGTGTTCGAGGTCGCAGAGCAAAACGTGCGCGGCACTCGCAGCCGGCAGAGCCTCGACGCGACGCAGCGCGCGATAGCCCGGTTTGTGGCGCAGGGGCAGGCGACCCTCGAAGCGCGCGAGCACGAGCAACGACTCCTGGCGCAGCAATCCGAGGCAGAGCGCCAGCGCGGGCTTGCGGAGCGCCAGCGCCAGAACGCGGCCAAGCAGGCGGCCCGCGAGCAGCGGCGACAGCTAGACGCGGCGCTCAGGCGGCTTGAAGCCGATATCGACAAGCTAGAACGGCTGCGCCGACGTAAACGCGGGGACCCGCTCACGGCGCTTGCCGCGACAACGATCAGGGTCTCCGCGAAAGGGCAAGCCCAGGACTTGCCACTTGTCTACTTGAAGGCCGGGATCGAGCACACCTTCGCTCGCACACTCGGAAGGGGACTTGGCGCGATCTTCATGCACGCTGCCCCCGATCAGATACTCGAACAGATGCCCACGGGCTACTGGCGCTCGGCGTGGGATCCGTTGATAGCGTATGAGGGCACCGAGCAGCACTGCGCAGCCCTCGAAACCTGGGACTCGTGGGGCGTCCGCCGGGTCATCGACGCGCCACACCGAGCGCTCACAGGGCACCGCGCCAAGCTCGACGCCCTGATCGCCCAGCTCGGCCCGTCGAGCACCCCCCGAGCGCAGGACCCGGCTCCCCTACGGCCCCCTAGGCCCGCGGCGCCCACGAGCGCCCGCGACCGGACTGCTCCTTCTCGATCCAAGCGACAGCCCGAGCGAAGCGCCGAGCGTCGCCCTACACGTGCTGCTTCAGATCCTCTTTAGCCTTCTCTAGCGACGCCTTCGCAGCAGCGAGCTTCTCGTGGAAACCCGCCTTGGCCCCGCTTTCGTCCTTGAGCACATGTGTGTGCAGGTCTTCGAGCGCACTGTTGGTCTTTTCGATGGCTTCGTGGAGAAGCTTGAAATGTTCCCTCGTGTCGTCTTGCATGCGGCGCAGCTTACGCGGCGAGTGAGCTCGGGACAAGGGTCGGAACACGTGTTCGAGGCTCTCGCTATCTGAATATTCGCTGCGAGACTTCCGCGTCGGGCTAAAGGGGGAAGCCCGCAAGGGTGTCCCGGCGCTCGCGCCACGAAGCGCGCAGGCGCCTCACGCGACCGCCTGCAACCGAAACCGAAGCGGTCCCCACACGGCGCCACTGGCACCCCCCGAGCGCTCCGTCGAGGCCCTCGATCTCGAGCCGGATCCCCGGCGAGCGCCACGAGCGACTCAGACTCGGAGAGCGCCACGAGCGGAGTGAGCCCGTCGAGCGCCACGAGCGTGACCGTGGAAACGGGTATTCCCGGCGCGGGGAGACCGCCGAGCGCCGCTTGCCCATCGAGCCCATCGAGCAGCACGACTTCGGAGAACGCCGCGAGCCCGTCGAGCGCCACGCCACCGTCGAGCACGAGCCCGCAACTCTGCGCGTGCGGCTGCGGGCAGCCCGTCGAGCGCGAACCTCGCGGCCGGCCGGCAAAGTGGCACTCCGACGCATGCCGCAAGCGCGCGCAGAGAGCGGCACAATCACCCGACATGCCGCATACCGTCACCGCATAAATCCTGTCACTGTCAGTATCACTGTCAGTGTCAGTGTCGCACCGTAAGCACTGTCAGCGCGCGACAGGTGACGACCATCGAGCCGGGGCGCCCGAGCGGGAGCGCGTCGCGCCTGCGAGCCCGGCGAGGCCGGGGGTCCAGCGCGTCGCGCCTCGGAGGACGCAACCTGCAGGTTGCGCGTGTCCGGAAAATCGGCCCCGGAACCGCGAAAGCCGCCAGAAATCGACCCCCTATCTCCTATCCCCCTCCTCTTGACGCGCCCACTGGTACGGGACCAAAACGACAGAACTCGGCGTCGGCCGGGGTAATAACGTCAAAGACGCTCCTGGGGAAGGGCTACTGGTGAGCCGGCGGTGTCGGCAGCTCGCGCGCCGTCGCTCTTACGAGGCGCGTCGCGCGTCGAACGACGGTCAGCGCCAGCCTGGACCGGCGACGGCGGAGCCGTAGGCTCCCGACCGAGAGGGGGCCGCGGTGGGGCCAAGCTCCTGGCACTTCGGCGCGACGACTACATCGTCATGGTCGTTCACGTCGATTACGTCGCGGACAACCTCACATATCACATCGACCACGCCTCTGATAAGGCCCTTCGTTTACGTCGGTTACACGCGAAACCCGACCTCACATAATGGCGAGTTGCGAGACCTTGCGACACCTCCCTGATCTAGGCCTGCATTGCTCGCAGCGCTGGCATCGCGGCGACGAGTCCGGTACCCATACGGGGCCGGGTTGGCTTGCTCAGCGGGTGAGGGTCAGGGCCGGATCTCATAGTAGAGGTTGGCTGGGTCCTCGAAGTCGTGCAGCTGGAATCTCGTGAAGCCGGCATTGCGCGCCAACTGCTCGAGCGCCCTCGGCGGCAGCCCGATTGTGCCCAGACCCGCCCCACCTGGCTCTGACAGAGCCGAAGACATGCACGAGGCGATCGAGAAGCCTAAGAACATGGCCAGCACCGGGTTGCGACGGTTGCCCGCCCAGCTGTCGTCGCAGCGCACCTCTTTGACCAGCCAGGTCCCGTCGTCGGCGATGGCCCGCCGGATGGCGGCCGCCGCAGCGTCCGGCCTGGTCATGTCGTGCAAGCAGTCGAAGGTGAGCACGAGCGTGTAATCACCGTTATCTGGCAGTTCCTCGGCTCGGCGATCGATGATCTCGACGTTGTTGATCCCGAGCTCCGCGACGCGCGCCCGGGCACGCTCCACGGCCAGGCGCGACAGCTCATACCCATGGAAGGTCGAGCGGGGGTACGCCTCGGCCAGCGTCGTAAGCGCCACCGCCGCGCCACATCCGACATCGGCCACCAATGTGCCTGCGGCAAGCCGATCGTGGACTCCCTCCAGCGCCGGCACGATCGTAGGCACCAGGCTCAGACGGGCCCAAGGCCCGAGCATCCGCTCGGTTTGATGCACCCTCGCGGCACCCTGGCGGTCATAGGGCAGTCCTGTGCCGGTGCGGAACGCCTGGGCAAGGTCGTCCACCAGCGCCGCGTCTGGCGGCGGCCCGAACGCGCCCGCGGCGAACAGCAGGCTGTCTTCCTCCCGGCTAAGGACCATTGCGCCGACGGGAGTCAGCTCAAAACGCTCCCCGTCATCGGACGCGAGCAGGTCGGCCGCCGCGTTGCCTCGAAGCCACTCGAGAAGCCAGCGCGGCTGCAGTCCCGTCCGGTCGGCCAACTCCTGGGCGCTGAGCGACCCGACACCGTCGAGCGCCCGGTATAGCCCGAGGCGATCGCCCAGATGGATCAGCAAGGAGACCATCTCCCCTTGCTTGTAGCTCCACACGCGAAAGGCGAACTTGCCGACTTCGTCCGGGTCCAGCCGTTCGACGGAGGTCCTATCAGCTCCCGTCAGGGCGTCTACCTGCCGCTCACTCTCTCCCATCGGGGGAAACCTACCGCCCATCGCCTCGCGGCATCGAACACCGACCTCACCCTGCATTGCTCAAACGACAAGCATCTCGTCAATGAGCCGACACGACCCGCTTGGCGCGGGTTCCGCGACTGAACTGCGGCTCGCGTCCGTCGCGGACTGGATGCGCTGAGCTCAGTTGCCCTTGCGCGCAGAGGAGGTGCGTGACCCTGGTTATCGCTGAGGATGTTTACCGCAGCGAAACCAGGTCTCGCGTCAGGGTCCGACGGCGCATTCCGTTGAGTGTGGCTCGTTCAGGAGGGAACAGAGCCGTTGTTCGGGTGCGATAGCTGCGTTGAACAGATTGACCGGATCCGTGACTACACGCTGGGGGCGGTCCCGCAGGCGAGCTTCGCGCCGCGCCACGTCGACGCGCGCGACGGCGACGTCACTGCGCGGGTCTCGAAGGGGGTCAGGCGCGGGATGTAGCGCGGGTCGGCGGGTCGGGCTCAGTTGTCGAGGCTCTCGCGTAGGGCGAGGATCCGGTTGACCGAGGCGGTGAAGGCGGACTTGCCCAGCTTCCCGGTGTTCAGGGCGCTGGCGAGCGCGTTGACCGCGGCCGTGCCCTGGCTGACGGCCTGGTTCGCGCACAGCAGCAGATCCATGCCGGCGGCGGCCAGCACAGCGCGGCTGGCGGTGCTGCCGTACGCGCGCAGCGCGCCCGCCTCGAGCGCGTCGGTGATCGTGACGCCCTTGAAGTCGAGCCGCTGGCGCAGCTCTTTCTGCACGATCGTCGAGGACAGGCCGGCCGGGTGGTGGGGATCGAGCGCCGGGTAGGTCGCCCAGGAGACCATCACCAGCTTGACGCCGGCGAGGATCGCCGACTTGTACGGGAGCTCGTCGATCGAGCGCAGCGACGCGAGCGGCACGTTCAGCGTGACCGGCTCGTCGTCGGTGTCCTGGGAGGTGGTCGCGGCGCCAAGCCCGGGGAAGTGTTTGGCGGTGGCGGCAACGCCGGTCTTCTGCTGGGCGTTGATGAAGTCGATGCCGAGCTCGGCGACCGTCTTCGGGTTCATGCTGTACGAGCGGCCGTACTCGTCGATGAAGTTGCCCGCCTGGCGGTAGACGTCGAGCACCGGCGCGAGGTTCACGTTCATCCCCACGCCGTTCAGGTTCAGGCCGGCGCCGCGGCCGGCCTGAGTGGCGTGCTGCGCGGGGTCGGCAGATTCGCCGATCTGCTTCTCGGATAGCGTCGGCGCGCCGGGTAGGCGGCGCACATCGCCGCCCTCCTGGTCGGTCATCATCAGCAGCGGTAGCTTCACCGGGCTGGCGGCGGCGTCCTTCTGCAGCTGAGCGATCACGCCCTTGATCTGCGCGTCGCTGGAGATGTTGTTGCTGAAGAAGATCACCCCGGCGACCTCGCCGGCCTTGATCTGGGAGACCAGGCTCGCCGGCGGGGTCAGCCCGTTGTAGCTGTAGATCACCCGCTCACCCGCGAGTTGCTTGGCCGAGAGCGAGCTGGCGCTGACGGTGCTCGAGCTCTCACGCCAGCCCGACAGCATCGCCGTGACCGCCAGCAGGACGAGTACAACGGCCGCCCGCGTGAGCGCGGACGCGTCGTCAACCGGGCGTATCCGGATCCCCTTCTTCAGCTCCGTCCTCTCAGAAGTTGGTGGCCGGGGGTGTTACTTCCTGTCTACCTCCCATGGTTGCGCGGCACGAGAGCCGCGCCATCCGTAGGAGGACACACGGCTGCGGCAGCTCGACTCCGGACACCCGGCCGGCAACGCGGATCTACACCAGCTCACGGCACCGCCGCGAGCACCTTCTCGCACGCGGTCAATCGGTACGCCTTGGTGGCGCTGGTCATCTGCTGCGAGGCGGACGCCACCTCCTCCAGGGCGCACAGCGCGTTCTGCGACTGACCGGCGTGCGCACACCGCGTCGGACAGCGTCGTCGTCGTGCCGACGCGCACGTGGCCTGCACCGGCGATTTGCTCTTCGCTCACGTGACCTCGGTGATGTGGCACGGACCGGTCGCGGGATGGCTCTCCGCGCTGGAGGCGATCATGGCGCTGGAGGCCGACGTGTTCGTCCCTGGGCACGGGCCGGTCGGCGGGCGTGGCGAACTTCAAGGCCTGCATGGGTACTGGGCGTGGCTGCGCGCGACGCGGTCAAGACCGACAAGGACGCCGGCCGCGGTCCGTTGGAGATCGCCAAGCGACTGACCGGCAGTCCCGAGTTCGACGCGTTCCGCGCCTGGGAGAGCCCCGAGCGCGTCTACGTCAACGTCGCCACCATCGACCGCGAGCTCGACGGCAAGGGTCCGATCCCCAGCAACCCGATCGCGCGCGCCCGCGCGTTCGACGGCGTCGCCTGCCTGTGCGAGCATTTGGAAGGGATCCGATGAAGATCCTCACCTACCACGACGGTGACGGCGGCCAGCGTCTCGGGGCGCTCGCGCCCGACGGTGAGCACGTCGTCGACCTGACTGCCGTGGCACCCGACGCCATCAGGTTGCTGGAAGGCGGCGAGCGCGCGTTCGACGCGGCGCGTCAACACGTCGCGCACGCAGAGCCGGAGGCATGGCGCGCCCTCGACGGCGTGACGCTGTGCGCCCCGGTCCCACGGCCGAGCTCGATCCGCGAGACGATGACGTTCGAGGCGCACATCATCAACGTCATCCGCGTGCGGCTCGGCCCCCTTGGCGGCGCCGACGAGCGTCTCGCGCGGATCGTCGGCATGCGTCGTTCGATCGCCGGCTTGCTCAACCGATCCTTCTACCAACAGCCGCCCTACTACAAGGCCAACCCGCGCTCGGTCGTCGGAACCAACGCCAACGTGCGCATCCCCAGCTACACCAGGAAGTTCGACTACGAGCTCGAATGGGGCGTGTTCATCGGCAAGCAGGGCACCGACATCCCGCCCGAGCGCGCCCGCGAACACATCGCCGGCTACACCATCTTCAACGACTTCTCCGCCCGCGACATCCAGGCCCGCGAGATGGCCGGGCGGCTCGGCCCGGCCAAGGGCAAGGACTTCGACACCGGCAACGCCATCGGCCCGTGGCTTGTCACCCCCGACGAGATCACCGACCCTTACAACCTGACCGCTACGGCCCGCGTCGCCGGCGTGGAATGGTCCCGCGGCAACACCGGAGACACCAGCTACCCCTTCGAGGAGCTCATTGCCTACATGTCGCGCTCAGAAACGCTCTACCCGGGCGACTTCATCGGCTCGGGCACCATCTCCGGACCCCAAGGCAAAGGCTGCGGGCTCGAGCTCGGCCGATTCCTCCAGCCCGACAGCATCGTCGAGCTCGAAGTCGAGCAGATCGGCGTGCTCCGAAACCGCGTCATCACCTAGCCAAGACCGCCGTCTGAGTGCGCCTGCTGCTCGGCGCGATCCGCGTGCGTCCTGGGCATGCGCCTCAGCCTGGTCGCCACGCCGCGCGGCGGGCGCGGCTTGTTGCTCGGCGTGCCGCGTTGGCGCCGGAGCTTGACGTCCGCGCCGCGTGATCCGATAAATGGTGGCGTGCAAGCAACACGCACGTCGGTTGAAATCAGCAACGGATCGTCGCCGACGTCCACGGCGACCGAGTACCTCGGAGGATTGCGATGACGCAGAAGCCCGCCAAGCCCGCCACGCCAGGAAAGCGTGCGACAGCGGCCACGGCCCCGGAACCCGCCAAGCCCGCCGCGCGAGCGAAGCGTGCGACAGCGGCCACGGCCGCGGAACCCGCCAAGCCCGCCGCGCGAGCCAAGCCGGCCGCTCGGCCAGCGCGCGTCAGCGTGCCGGGGACGAACCGCCGGGCACCGAGTTACGACGAGATCTGTGAGCGCGCTTACTTCATCTCCCTCGAAGAGGAGGGAGGCGATGAGGTCGCGAACTGGCTGCGCGCCGAGCGTGAGCTGGCGACGGCTTGACGATCGTGTCCGTGAAAGCTCCGTCCGGACCGGGCGTACGCTCGGCAACGGGGATGCAGATTTGGCCGCGATCGGGCGAGCGGGAGCTGGCTGAGCACTAGCAGCGGTTTGCGCGGATCTTCAGCGACGATCTTGAGCGGCCCAGCGGCGACTGCGCCGAGGTTCTGCACCGCGGGCAGGTGGTCTCGCCGGAGGACGTCGACCCCGAGGCCTGGCGGGCCGAGCTGCGGCCGCAGGCGCGCGCAGACAAGATCCGCGTGATGACGTTTCGTGACGGCGCCAGTGCGATTGCCGCCCGCAATCGAACGTCAGCGATCACAAGGTCCGCGCAGAGCTCGACCGCGCGCAGATCCTCGGGCAGCTCGCCACCGCGGCCTCGCCTCGGGCGCGAGCCCGGCGACTGGCTGCGCAGCGACCAGGAGAGCATCTGCGTCTGCCAGCGCTGCGACGCGCGGATCTACTCCGCACGAGTAGGGACCCGGTCAGCGACGGAGAGGCCCCTGTCGGAGCCGTGCCCGGCGCCGGCCCGTGCGCCGCCCGCCGCATGATTGCGCAACACGCCTGACGGCCCGGTTGGCGGTTGTCGCAAGGGCCGGTTCTCGTGCGCCGGTCCCGGGTGTGTCTGTGTGTTGCGAGCTGCACGCTGGTGGTGCAAGCGGCGGTCGTTTCCGCCAGTTGGTGTGGGCTAGTTTGATGTAGCTCACCCGCGGTGCGCACCGGGACCGATAGGCCTGGCATGGGCAACGCCGCGGGGCATCCTCGCCTTGAGAGCGCCGAATATCTGGCACTGCGGCGGCCGGCTGGCGGTCGGCCGTCGAACTCATCGGCGGCGAGTCAGTCGCTCCCCCTCGGGCCGGCAGGCGGCAGCTGCGCGGGCAAACTCTTTTCGGGCCTACTGACGGATCTGTGGGTGGTGTCACCGTCCGGATGGCGGTGGGCGGAGCCCACTGAGGGCGAGCATCTCGACGACGATGACGGCACCGTCTCGGTCCTGGCCGCGCTTGACGTCGTCCCCGATCTTGTCGTCGACGTGACTTTCGCCGCCGACTCGGATCACTGATCTCGGCGCAAAGGACAGACGCGTACCCGGCCGCGGGCGCCCGCGAGCTGTGGGTCGCCGATCCTCAGCTAACCACGATCACGGCAATGCAACCGGCCGGCCGGCAACGTCGCGCCCGCTAGCCCGCACGAGGAGGGTCAGCGCACCGGCGATGAACACCGGTGCGCCCCCAATTCGTTCGCCCCCGAAGCCCAACCCGAAGGCTCCATAACCAACGCTAGAGAACGCTTGGGAAAGCTGTCAATCCAGTCGCGGCTCGAACATTTGTCCAGCAGAACCCGTCGCACGATCTCGACGATTTCCTCGGCGACCGTCGACCAGCGAAGTCGACACGACCGAGCGCCCGACAACGCCATACTTGCAGGTAAATTCAACACAATGCGAGTCATCCAGCGCGATTATTAGGCCGCGGTCGCGACCTTCGATGGGCGTACGATGGTAACCAGTCGGGTTCGCGCCGCCGGGTGGTCGGCTTACCCTGAAACGGCGTCGGGGGTCTCGGCTCGCGATCAGTACTCGATGGTCTCCACCGGCTCTCGGAAGTGGACGTGGGGCTCGCCCTGCACGCCGCCGCGCTGCATCGCCTCGCGCAGGCTTGGGTCCTCGAGCAATGCCTTGCCTTGTTCCTCGGAGGTGAACTCAATCGCTACGACCACGTCGTTCGGGTCCTCGGCGGTGCGATAAAGCCAGTGGCGCTGGGCACCATGCGAGCGACGCACAGACTCGTGCTCATCGAAGACCGGCTTCCAGGCATCGAAGTCATGCACCTTGTGCTGTACCACGAGAATGGTCATGTCGAACTCCTCTTGGAGCGGGTAGGAGACCGCGCAATGCTAGCCAAGCCCGCCGGTCCTCTGGCACCCTGATGACCGCCGGCTGTCGGCTTAGCGAGCTTGCCGGTCTCAAACCTTGGCCAGCCGGCTATGAGAGCCCCCTCACTCCGGGCCATAGCGGGCATTTCGTGTAGTAGCCATGGCTGTGGCCGCGCGCAACGGTTGGCGCGCTCACCTGCGCGGATGTAGGGCGATCGCAGATAAGTCCCAAATCGATCGCGCCGGTTCCACGCCGGCCGGGGGCCGACGTCCGTGTTCGCCGGTACGCTCGCCCGCAGTGGCATTGAATGACCCACTGGCGAGGTGGCTTGACCTTCGCCTCGAGGACTACCGCACCGCGTTGGGCGAAGCGACCGCGAGCATGGCGCGCCAGCAGTCCGTCCTCTCGCTCGGTGCTGCGGCCGAGGCCGTGGTCGCGGCAGCCGCGTTCGCGCAGTGGCCGCATCGGCCGCAATTCGGGTTCATCACGCTCCTGATCGCCCCATGTCTGGCGCTCCTCATCGTCGCGCTGTGGGCGACGGAGTCGGCCCGCATGGTACGCGCGGTTCGCTATGTAACCGGTGTGGAAGTGCAGCTCGCCATCCTCTTCAGCGGCGCGAAGGTGCCGCCTCCGGTGCACTTCAACTGATCAACCGGCCGCGGCCCGATGACAAGGGACCGCTGGGCCGCCTCGAGCAATTGCAATGGCGTGCTCGGGGAGGCTCGGCCAATCGGGCGCCGTGGGCGTACGCCGTTGTCATCGTCGGTCTTCTGCCTCTCACCGTCGGGCTCGTAATCGCGGGTCTAGTTCGCACGGGGCTGCCGACTTGGGCGACGGCGGCCGCAGCGGTCGGCAACGTGCTCGTTTTCCCCGACGTTGTCGGTCTGATGACGTTCGTGGCCCGATCTCCTCGCCTGTCCGACTCGCCTCCGCTCGACGGCATCGCCCCCAAGAGCCGACCAGCTTCGAGGCACAGGATCTGTTACCCGGCGGCGGCGTGTCGGACGCGTGAGCTGTGCGCGCTCCCGGCTGTTGCGACCGGAGCCTGAGCGGCGAGCGCGTGGCGGACGACTCCTGGGTCGCCGATGCGATCGTCTCGGGCTCACCGAAAATGAAGAGCAATGCGATCGTCGAAACATCGGCTCCGGTGTCATCTCTTGCGTGGCGAAGCACAAGCCGGCCTCGACCTTCTCAGGCCAGCAGAGATGACATGAGCAAGGCCCCGAGTTCGTGTCGTTGCGGTGGGCTGGAGGCAGGTGGTCGGTCCTCCGTGTCGAACGACTTGGTTGAAGGCGTGCGCGGTTGCCCCCGCGCCGCCGGTCATTCGGATAGGAGGACCGACCGTGAGTGACGGTATGGCATCGCGCGGCGGTGACGCCGGCGTGGTCACGTGTGCGCCGTTTGTGCTGGGCGAGGAGCCGGGGGCGATCGTGGCTGGGTTTGATGTGCACCGTCGGCAGATCACTGTCGACGCGTTGGATACGGCGACTGGCGAGGTGTGGCGGGGGCAGATCGAGTCCACGCCGGCGGCGGTTGAGGAGTGGGTGGCAAGATTCTCCGGCCGGGTGGTGCATGTCGCGGTGGAGGCGTGCACGGGCTGGCTGTTCGTGTGCCGGGCGCTTGAGCGCTGTGGCGCTGTCGTTCATCTGGCCGAGCCGGTAGAGACGAGCGCGCTGCGGGGACGCAAGCGTCGCGCCAAGACCGACCGCGCGGACGCGAAATGGCTGCGCCAGCTGTTGTTCGAGGGCAGGTTGCCGGAGGCGTGGGCCCCGCCTGAGCACGTGCGTCGGTGGCGCTCGCGCGCCCGGCTGCGCAACACGCGGGAGCGCCGTAGCTTTCGAGCATTCCGGAGTCCCCGGCGATTCCATCGCCGATGTCGACCTGCGGCCCGTTCAGCCCGGCCTGGCAGGCGAAGCGGCCGTCTGCCGTCGACGAGCTCGGAGACAGCCGCAGCTCGTCCCAAGCGTGCATCTCGCCGAGCTCGCCCCCAGCTGTCGAAACGCCTGGGAAAGCATCAACGTGGCCGACGGCGACCTCGAGAGCGCTGTCGTGGTCAACAGCGAGAGTCTCGCGGACGCTCGTTCGGTTTAGCTACGAGTTGCAGGGCGCCGCGAGACTCTCGACTGCGCCGGCCCGCTTCCGCGGCTGTCCTCCAGCCGGGCGACGCGCCTCGACTGAGGTGCGGCTACGCGTCGCGCCGCTGGAACAGCAGGAGGGTGCCGATCGCTGTGAGCACGGCGTAGACGGTCAGCGTTACGAGCGCGTGGGCGTAGGAGCTTGAGCTGTTGCCACCGTGCGCGAGGGCGCTGAGCAGCTGTCCCG
The DNA here is from genome assembly GCA_035625625.1 of Solirubrobacteraceae bacterium. Classification (GTDB taxonomy): domain Bacteria; phylum Actinomycetota; class Thermoleophilia; order Solirubrobacterales; family Solirubrobacteraceae; genus Palsa-465. Next base: position 7,520 of record DASPPG010000299.1, on the reverse strand, counting down.
GCAGCCAGCGATCGCCGTTGGACCAGATCGCTCCGGTGATGATCGCCTCGATCGGGAGCACCCACGCGACGCCGAGCGCGATCGCGACCCCTGGAGAGCGCAGGAGGACGGCGAGTGCGGTGCCGAGGATGCCGTAGCCGACGCATGCCAGGTAAACGTGCAGGATCGAGTGCCACAGGTCGTTCAGTCCGGTGCTGCTCGTCCAGGCCGAGGTGTGAATCCCCTTCCCGGGTGCGAGCGCGAACGCCACGCCCGCGGCGACCGCGATCGCGAGCAGAACCGCGAGCGCGATGAACAGTGCCAGCGCGAGGAACTTGCCCGATAGCAGCTCGGCGCGTCGCGGTTGGCGGATGAGCAGGTTGCGCAATGTGCCCTGGCTGTACTCGCTCGCGGTCGCGCCTGCGAACAGGCACAGCGCGACGATCCCGACTAGGTTGCTGACGTCGACCACGCCGTGGACGAGCCCGTCGGGCTGCGAGAGCTGCGCGACCGTCACGCGGAACCCATGCCCGTGGAAGCCGGGCTGCAGTGTGTTGACGGCGCGCTCGATCGTGAACACCGTCGCCAGTACCGTGAACAACAGGCCACCGCCGAGGCCCCATAACAGCACGCCGCGGCGGCGCAGCTTGACCAACTCGCTGGAGAACGCGGCGAGCATCAGCGGTCCTTCCGCTCGGTGACCGCGAAGAACGCCTCCTCGAGCGAGGCGCGCGTGCTCTGAAGCCCCCGTAGCGTGATCCCGGCCGCCATCGCCCGCCGGTTCAGCTCGGCGGCCCAATCGCCAGATGCCTGTACGCGTAGGACATCCCCGTCCACATGTGCCGCCTTGCCCTCTTGCTCGCAAAGCTCGGCGAGCTTGACGAGGTCCTTGCTGTGCTCTGGGATCGCGATCAGGTCGGAGTGCTGGGCGGCGAGGAGGTCGTCGACCTTGCCCTGGAAGACGATCCGGCCCTGGTGGATCATCACCAGGTGATCGCAGATCGTCTCGATCTCCGCCAGCTGGTGGCTTGAGACGAACACCGTGACGCCCTCGTCGGAGAGTCTCCGCAGGAGCCTTCGGATCTCGCGGATCCCGGCCGGGTCGAGCCCGTTGGCCGGCTCATCGAGGATCACCAGCTCGGGGTCGGGCAGCAACGCCGCCGCGACACCTAGCCGCTGTTTCATCCCGAGCGAGTAGGTGCGGACCAGATCATCCGCCCGATCGCCGAGCTCCACCAGCGCGAGCACCTCGCCGATCCGGGCGCGATCGAGCCGCCCCAGGCGCGTCAGCACCTCGAGGTTGCGCCTGCCCGACAGCGTCGGGTAGAACGATGGCGACTCGACCAGCGCGCCGACCCGATCAAGGTAGGCCGCTGGGTGGCCGACGGGATGGCCGAGTACACGCGCCGTGCCGCCGGTCGGTCGCACCAGCCCGAGCAGCATCTGGATCGTCGTCGTCTTGCCCGCACCATTCGGGCCGACGAAGCCGCTGACCACACCCGAGGGCAGCTCGATGTCGATCGCGTCGACTGCGAGCCGCTCCCCGAAACGCTTGGTCAGCGCGCTCGTGGCCACGGCCGGACCATCGGTCTCCCTGCCCGGTATCTTGCCCGCCGGCGACGACGCTGGTGCTGCCGGACTCGTCGTCCGCTGCCCGCTGGTGGCTGGTTCCTGGTTGGGCACGAGATGTGACGGCCGGCCGTTCACAGAGCTGACCCTGGGCCAGCGGTGGCTCGCATGGTGGGCGGTTGCGTGCTCGTGGGAATTCTGACCACGAACCGGGCACCGCGACCACTGGCCGGGCGCTCGAGCGCGACGGTCCCGTGATGGGACCCGGCTACGGCACGAACAATCGCCAGGCCGAGCCCCGACCCCGCCGCACCGTCGCCGGCGCCGCGCGTGAACCGCTCGAACACTCGATGCTCTAGCTCGGGCTGGATCCCGGGCCCGTCGTCTTCGACGATGACCACGGCGTCGCCATCTCGCTCACCGGTGATCGCCCTGACGTGCGTACCCTCGGGCGTGTGCCGGAGTGCGTTCTCGATCAGATTCGACACGAGCCGGTGCAGATCGTCGCGCATCCCAAGCACAACGGCGCGCTGCGCGCTCACGGTCAGCTCACGCCCGGCAGCGAGCGGCCCAAGCTCACCGGCGACATCGGTCAACACCTCTGCCAGATCGACCGGGCGGCGCGGCCTTGCGCGGTTGGCGTCCGCGCGTGAGAGCAGCAGCAGGTCGCCGACCAACCGGCGCATCCGCCGAGTCGAGCGCAACGCGGCCCGTACTAGCTCGGCCTGCTCGCCCTCCAGCTCCTCGGCGAGCAACTCGAGGTTGGTGAGCACGGTGGTGAGCGGTGTGCGGAGCTCGTGCGCGGCGTCGAGCAGGAACTCGTACTCGCGCTCTATGGCAGCCTCGGTCTCAGCCCGCAGGCTCTCGAGCTTTTCCAGCACGCCGCTGAGCGCGCGCACGAGCTCCCGTTGACGGTCCAGCGCCGACTCGGTCTCCGTGCGGGTCGCCTCGAGCGTGTCAAGCATCCCCCGAAGCGTTTGCGCAAGCTGGTCGAGCGGATCGACCGGTCCGCCCATGGGTGCGTCACGCTCAAGCCCGAGGCTCATCACCGAGCCCTCTCGTGGGCGGATCCGTCGGGCAAACGCCCTCCGAGGTGTCCCGCTGGCTAGACACGATCGTCCTCGCGAGACCGAACGCCACGCCGATCGCCTGCTTCGCGTGTGGTTGTAGCTCGCGGGCGGATAGAGAGAGATGAGTACATGTCGCCTTGCTCCCTCCGGTTACGACGATGGGGCTTGCGCGGGCTGGGTGCCGAGTACGACGGTGAGCGTGATCCGGGTCGAGCCGCGCTGCACGGTCAGCCGGACCCGCTCGCCCGGCTTCGAGGCGGCGAGCGCGTCGATCAGATCACCTTCGCTCGCGACCGTGGCGGCGTTGAACGCGACGATCACATCACCGGCCTTCAGGCCCGCCTTGGCGGCGGGCGTGCCCGACTGGACGCCGGCGACGAGCGCTCCGGGGGAGCCGTTGCTGGTCTCGCCGGTGCTGACTCCGAGGTAGGCGTGAGTGACGGTTTGGCCGTGCTCGAGGGGGACGAGCTCAGCCTTGATCAGGTCGATCGGCACGGCGAAGCCAACGCCGGTGCTCGTGGTTGAGCTCGACGGGCCGCCGAATTGGTTTGTACCGGTGGCGATCTGGTCTGCGATCCCGATCACTTGGCCGCTGGTGTTCAGTAGCGGTCCGCCGGAGTTGCCGGGGTTCATCGCCGCGTCGGTCTGGATCGAGTGTGCGATTTCGAATCCGTTGGGCGCCTGGATCGTGCGGTCCAGCGCGGACACGACGCCGGTGCTGAGGCTGCGGTCAAAGCCGAGGGGATCGCCTAGCACGGCGATCGGGTCGCCCACCGCCAGCGCCTTGGAGCTGCCCAGGGTCAGCGGGTGCAGCGTCAGCGCGGCGGGGTTGACGTGGACCACGGCGACGTCGGAGGCGTCGTCCTTGCCCAGGACGGTGGCGCTGCGGGTGGTGCCGTTCTGGAAGGTGATGCGGATCGAGGTGGCGCCGTCGACGACGTGCGCGGCCGTGACGATGTCACCGTTGCCGCCCAGGACGAATCCCGCGGCGGTGGCCGTTTCCTGCTCGGAGTGCTGTCCGAACGGCGTGTTGACGGTCGTGGTCATCTGCACGGTGATGTCGACCTCGCCGGCGTCGGCCTGGGCGTAGACCCCGGCCCAGGTGGCGCTGGGCGAGGAGGGAGCGGCCGCGGCGGGTGCCGTCTGGACCACGGTGGTCGCCGTCGCCGTGGTGTGGACGGCGCCGATCAGCAGCGCGAGCCCGAGCGCGACCGCGCCTCCGAGGACCGCGATCCCCAGTGCGGCGAGCGCGCGGCGAGTCGTGTTGTTCGGAGATCTTGGATGGGGATGTCTATGGGCAATTGAGTGAGTTGACATGGGTTCGCCTTCTGGGCTCGCAGCCTCCCCGCGTTCCGGGGTGTTAGGCGTCCGTGACTGGCCACAGACGGTCCGGTTTGCGAGGTTGGGTCATCCGGTGTTGGTCGTGGTCGTGTTGGTCGTGGTCGTGCTCCGGCCGAGTAGCGGTTGGCATTTGGTGTTGGCTGCTTTGAACTTGGGGTTGTTGCGGTTGACTTGCTTGGTGCTGAATACCGGGCCGTTGCCGGAGAAGTTTGGCTTGGGGAGGGGGTAGCCGTTCTTGCTCATGCAGGCGGCGTAGTTCTTGACGGCCTTTTGGAAGGCTGGGTTGTGCACGTTGTTGGTGGTGGTCGCGCGCTGGCCGATCGTGATCCCGCATTCCTTGAGCGCGGCCTGGACCTTCGAGTTGTTGAAGAACGAGCCGCCTGCGCCGCCTCCGAAGACGCCGGCCCCCGGGCGCGGGGTGGTGCTCGTTCTAGAGGTCGTGGTGGTCGAGGTCCTCGGGCGCGTGGGGAGCGTGATCCCGTACTTCTTCAGGCACGCCTGGATCGCGGTGCGCTGTTGCGCGGAGCCGCCGGTGGTGGTGCTCGTGGTCGTCGTGCTGGACGTGGTTCTCGAAGTCGTGCTCGAGGTGCTGCTACCGCAGGCGGTCAGGGCGATGGCGGCGAGCAGCGCGGCTACGATCATCGCGACCGCGTTGGTTAGGTGCTGTGGCTGTGGAGTGTTGGTGGTCACGGTCAACGACCCACCCGTTCGCGCAAAGCACTCACGACGCCACGCTAGAACGGACAGACGGCAGCGACATCCGTGCTTGCGTCGCCATTCGCTGCGGTCAACTACCGACAAGCGGTGTACTCTCAGGCAGGACCTTACACTGACATTACTTACATAAATATCGACCGCGATTTCGACGGAGCGTCACGGTAAATCTAGGCAGGCGGTCATCCGAAATTGTCCGCGCCTCTCGCCGGGTTTGCGGGCAGACTTACTACCGTGAAAGCAGGGCTCACGCGAGAACCCTGACCGCGGTCTTCTCTGGCCAGAGCCCGCGGCAACCAGTGGCCACACGTGCGGCGCTCAGCGACCCAGCGACGCGGCGACCGCCAAAATCACCCTGGTGAGCTTCAAGTAGCCCAGCGAGGCCGCAGGGCTATTCTGGTTAGCCCCGACAAGCCAGGAACCCGGCGCGTTGGCGCCGTGGTTCACGGTTCGTCCGCCGCGGAACGGGAGCGTCGGGGCGATCGGCACTGGCGCTCGAGGATCTGGGTGCGCAAGCACCATCATCCACCGCCAGCACGGACGCCGGCGCTGGCGCATTCGGGATCGAATGCCTCGAGAGGGCTGAAGCGGGAACTGGCCCGTGCACCTCGACGGTAGATGGGTGTTTTCGGGGCGACAAGTGATCGCGATGACGACGCCGACCGACTACCGGACCAGCGACGGGCGCGACGCGCGCAGGCGCCGGAGCATACGGCGGAGAGTGCCCGACGGTACGCGCCCTAGACGCAGGCGCTTGAGACGTTAAAGGGCGATCTAGACAGCCTCTTGGCGAACACGTGGAGGTGGTAGGCGATCGCTCGCGACTGGTAGGCGTAGTGCCGTGCCGGCGGGCGGCCCAGGGGTGGGTGGCGTCGAGGCCGAATTCGCTGACGGTCATTGCCTTGTGCAGGTAGCCGGAACGGGGCCAGGTTGGCCGTCGGTGTGGTGCCGGTGTGTTGGGTTTGGAACCGGGTAGCTTTCTCGCATCGTCCGTCGATGCTTCGCCCCGGGCATTCTCGCCGCCATCGCGACGCTGGCGGTGGCGGCGTGTGGCGCTACGCCATCGATGAACGGGGTCGAAAGTAAGTCCCCCGAGGAGATCGTCACCGCGGCCACGAACGCGGTCGGGAGCGCGACATCGGTCCACGTCGCCGGCTACGTGATGAGCAGCGGCTCTCGCATCACACTCGATCTGAATCTGGTGAACGGCAAAGGCGGAGAAGGCTCGATGGCCCAGAACGGTCTGAGCTTTCAAGTCGTCGCCGTCGGCAATGCCGTGTACATCAACGGGACCATCGCCTTCTGGCAGAGGTTCGCCGGCAGCGGCGCGGCGCAGCTGCTGTGGGGCAAATGGATCAAGTTCCCGGCCAGCGGCCAGCTGGCCGCGCTCGCCACGCTGACCGACCTGCAGAAGCTATTCAACCAGCTCCTGTCTGACCATGGCCAGCTCGACAAGGGATCGATCACGACCATCCGCGCTCAGCGCGTCATCCCGGTGAAGGACACCACCAACGGCGGCACCCTGTACGTCGCCACTACGGGGAAGCCCTATCCGATCGAGGTCGTCAAGAACGGACCGGGCGGCGGGCAGATCACGTTCGATCGCTTTAACCAGCCGGTGACGCTGACGGCGCCGAGCAAGGCTATCGACATCTCACAGTTGCAGTAACCGATCGCCCTCCCGCGCGAGTGCCGTCACCGTCCGGGCGGAGCGGGCACGATGGCGTCCTGAGCGACACCAACCGTAAACGCGACGACATGACATAGCAACGCGTCGCCACCCCCGCTCGTTCATCGCCAGGGAGGGGGGCCGGCAATCTGCTGGGCGCCACCGATGACGCTCCAGATGCCGGCCGCACGGTTGCGCGCCGGCCCATCTCGAACGTGACGCGCCGAACGACCGGCCGGTAGCCCGAGCGTCCCGCTGACCGCGACGCAGAGGGCGACCGGACACTGGTGCTCGGCGGGCGATTGCGCCATAGTTTGCCGACATCCGGCTTGCGCTATGGAGGAATTGCAGTGACCGTGCAACTCGGGCCAGCCACCGGCCCCCGAGGCGGGGTATCGCGGTACCTAGCTCCGATCGTGCTCGCGATTGTGGCGGCCGGGGTGATCGCCGTAGTGCTCAGCGCTCCCGACCTCGCCGACCACGGGAAGGGTGGCGCGAGGGCTTCGCACGCGACGGTGCGCAGACCGCCCCCGTACTGGATCGTGCAGCCCGGGGACACGTTGACGGAGATCGCGGCCAAGACCGGGGTGAGCGTCGCTCAGATACAGGCGCTCAACCCCGACATTGACCCACTCGCCCTCGTACCCGGACAGCGGCTCAAGCTGTGGCTGCATCCGCCCAAGCCAAGCCCCACGCCTGTGCCGCTAGGACCGCTGTATTTGACGGTGCGCCCTGGCCAGTCGTTCGGCTCGATCGCCGCGAGCACCGGCATCAACATCCTCACCCTGGAGCAGCTGAACCCTCGGCTGAAGCCCACCACGTTCTGGCCGGGCGACCGGGTAAGGCTCCGCCCTCCGCTGCTTCCCTCCAGCTCCCTGGCACGCCTCGCGGACGCGCTGTCCGGCACGCTCCGCTGGTAGGCGCGACGCGCCGGTGTGCCAGATGGGGCAGCGACGCGGTCTGCGATGCGAAGCAGCGGTCGAGTGGACCGGTGCGCGACTGACCCGGTGGGCTTGGACCGGCGCAAACCGCCTGTATGACAGGCTCCGCTACGGCCCAGCGTCGGCCCAAAGCGGCTCTAGTCACGCCGCTACGGCAGCTACCGGTTCGTGGGTGTGCTGGCTGGTGTGCGCGGGGTGATCGAGCGCGCTTAGCTGCGTGAACAGGTCATAGATGCG